>QWQG01000018.1 GCA_003670925.1 Planctomycetota bacterium
GCACTTCCTCAGACGCACACATCTCCGTTCGATTCACGCGTGGCATCGCTCGGCCCTTTCCCCTGAATGTTGCCCGTTTTCTATTGATCTACCAACGCCCACCAGTGCAGAAGTCTAACGGCCGCTTGCATTTCCGTCAATAGGGTGGATGGTACTTTGATTTTCTTTGATTGTACTTTGATTGCACGTCCGGGACCGCAGACCGGAATCGGCGGGCAGCTTTTTCCGCCACACATAAAACGCCGCCTGCGATACACCTTCCCAGTCACAGAAAGCCGCCACCCTCAGATCGGAACTCAGATACCGCCGTAACCGATCACGCCATAACGCCCACACCTCAGCACTCTTCGTACGAGCCATTCGTCAGGTCTCCATGTCTTGATACAGAAACGGGAAACCCACTACGATAATCGGCGTGTCAATTATGGTTCTGGTGTACGCTTACAGATATGCCGCAGAAAAGCCGCTCACGGCGGGCTTACTGCCTGTCACTGAGTCCCTGGTGATTGAGTTCTCGAGGTCTCTCATGAAGTCCGGAACGTTGGCGGAGTGCCGGGACAATGTACTGCTGCTGCCGACTCACAATCACTGCCTCCGTATCGACAGGCATGATCACACCGGTGAAAACCGGGTGACAAGCTGCAGGCTCGTCGATAAACTCCAGAAGATCGCCGAGTGAATTCGATGGATTCTGCAGAGGAGCAGAAGAGTTCAACGCATGATCGATGCGACCGGCGAATCGCCAGCCGCATAGATCGCAATTCGTTATTTGCCACGATTGGACGATTGATCGTACGCCGCGCGATTTAGTGATCAATGCCAGACTCAGGAAGATCCGACACCGCATGGCTTCGATTACAGATTTCGGTTTGCCTGCTCTGCAGCAGTGCTTTGACGGGCTGGAACTGCATGAGCACTCCGGTCCAGAGGATGTGACAGTCACCTATCATTCGTACCGTGGCCTGCTGGCATATGTCGTCCAAACGGAACACTGTATCTATGCACGCGAAGCTGATGCGCGTGAATGTCTAAGACGCCTGCTGAAGTACAATTTAACGTGGGGCATGCTTTGTCCAGGTATGGTCTTTATCCCGATTCTCGCGTTGGGAAACTACTTTACTCAAAAGCGATCCATCACCCGGCAAATGAGGGCGAAAACTACATCTTCGGTAAGCCCCGATAGTAAATAACCATTAAGGCTTTGACTTCGCGGGTGCGGACGGAGAGCGCGGATTGAGGTTGATGGTTGAGCGGAGTGGGCTTGTGGCGATGAGTGGCATTCGTGCCGAAGCTCAATCACAGTGGCGTCCGGAATCCTAGTGACAAGCGATTCGGGGCCCGATAAACTTCCGATGGCCGCCGAGTGAACCTGATGGACTCTGCATAGTGCCAGACCACTGACGAAGCGGAAAAGTTGAACGCACGATCTGTGCGTCCGGCGAATCGTCAGCCGTCTGGATTGCAATTCGTTCGGCATCGTTTATTACTCTAGGGTAGCCGTCGTGATCGCTCAAACTGACACTCGCTTTCGCTGGCACGCCAACATCTGTGTCGTAGCGTTTATTCGCGAAAACTTCCGCTGGTTCTGGGAATACACGTATGCCGGAAACGCCAAGAAGTTTTTCTCTCTGTGGTACGACTGGGCTTGCGAATCAGAACTTCAGCCCATCATCAAAGTTGCCAACATGCTTAAGAAACGTCTGACAAATATTCTGACCTGGTTTCGACACCACATCAGCAACGGACCGGCCGAAGGTGTCAACCGCCGCATCCAGTCTCTCAAGTCCGCTGCTGGCGGTTTCCGTGTCTTCGAAAACTACAGAACCCGAATTCTCTTCTTCTGCGGGAAACTCAACCTCAAACCCCACATTACTAGCCACTAAATTCCGAGAAGAACCGATTTGCCACGAGCCTGACTTCGCGAGTTGTGTCGATTTTGATGTGGCAAAATGCGGGAATTTGACGGGTACTGAGGTTGTCCTGCGTGTCGGCTTGAATCTATGGTTCGTCGGTTGGTATTCTTTGACGCGAATTGGTGAGGTTCATAGTGGGTTTGACGGTCTTCTTCGGCCCGTCGGTATCAGAAACCGGATGACTCACAAATTCAGCTGCTTCGCGGTAGTGGCGAAATTGGCAGACGCGCACGCTTGAGGGGCGTGTGGGGCAACCCGTGCAGGTTCAAGTCCTGTCTACCGCAATTCTCCTCTGTGTGAGGCTGTGATTTTCGAATCACAGCCTCATTTTTTGCGCTGCCCGCTTTGTAAGGATGGATCGAACATGAGCAGCAATAAACTTGAAAAATCCGCTGGTTTCGTCTTCAGCGTCGTAGATTTCTGCCGTCAGGTTGCTGCTGATCTCAAGGTTTCGATTGACCAAATCGAAGGTGCGGTCAGATTGCTCGAGGATGGCAATACGATCCCGTTCATCGCCCGATATCGCAAAGAAGCCACACGAGGACTCGACGAACGCCAGCTGCGGGCCATCGAAGACATGCTTGTCCGTGCAAAGGAACTGGCGGCGCGAAAGAACACGATCCTGAAGACTATTGCCGAACAGGGGCAACTGACAGCGGCCCTGAGAACTGAGATCGAACAGTGCACCGACAGTCGAGTGCTGGAAGACCTTTATCTTCCGTATCGTCCCAAAAAGCGAACTCGCGCCGCCATGGCGCGGGAACGTGGCCTGCAACCTCTCGCCGACATTCTGTTGGGACAGCAACGACTTTGGGGGACTCGTCGAGACGTGCTCAAATCGTTCATCAATCCTGAAAAAGACGTAGCCGATGAGGACGCCGCGATTCGCGGTGCCTGCGACATCGTGGCGGAAACTTGGGCAGAAACGCCTGCCAACCGTCAATGGATGGTCGAACAGGTTCAGCGGGGCGAACTGGTTTCCACAGTCAAAAAGGGGAAAGCGGAAGAGGGCAGTAAGTTTGAAAATTACTTCGACTGTCACGAACGAGTATCTAAAATGCCAGCCCATCGTTTTCTGGCCATGCAGCGCGGTGAAGCAGAGGGCATCTTGCGTGTGAGTTTGTCGCTCGATGATGAAACGCAGCAGAGGCATCTCAAGTCTAGACTCATCATGAACCCAAGCTTTGAATTTCGGACGGAACTCGAAGAGACCGTCTCTGACTGCTACAAACGCCTGCTGCGTCCGGCCGGCGAGAGTGTGCTGATGCAGCAACTGAAGGAAAAGGCGGATGCAGAGGCCGTGCAGGTCTTTGCCAAGAACATGCGAGACTTACTCATGGCCTCTCCCGCAGGCCCGCAGGTCACGATCGGCATTGACCCCGGTTTCCGCACAGGTTGCAAGGTCGCAGTGGTCGATGAAACCGGTCAGTTTCTGACCAGCGAAACCATTTATCCGACGCCACCTCGCGAAGAAAAAGAAAAAGCCGTTGCCACATTGTTGCGGCTGATTCGAGATTACAAAGCCACCCTCATCTCGATCGGCAACGGAACGGCCTCGCGCGAAACTGATCAATTTGTGTCGGATCTAATTCGCCAGCACGGATTGAAGACAACCAAAGTCATTGTGAACGAAGCGGGTGCGTCGGTCTATTCCGCCAGCGAAACAGCGATTGAAGAATATCCCGACCTAGACGTGACGGTCCGTGGCGCCGTGAGTATCGCCCATCGACTGCAGGATCCACTGTCAGAACTTGTAAAGATCGACCCGCAATCGATTGGCGTCGGGCAGTACCAACATGACGTCGATCAGACGATGCTGAAAAAGGCACTCGACCGCGAAGTGGAATCATGCGTGAATTCCGTCGGGGTTGATGTAAATACGGCCAGCCCGTCGTTGCTATCTTACGTCGCGGGGATTGGTGCCGTGCTGGCCAAGCGGATCGTGGCATTCCGAAATGAACACGGAGCGTTCAAGTCCCGCAGCGAACTGCTCAAGGTGCCGCGTTTCGGCCAGAAGGCATTTGAGCAGGCAGCTGGGTTTCTGCGCATCCGCGACGGTATTCAGCCGCTCGACAATTCTGCCGTGCATCCGGAACAATATCGGCTGGTCAAAACGATGGCCGCGAATCTGCAGACAGACGTCAAGACGTTGATTGGGAACGAGCCACTTGTCGCAAGTCTCAATGTAGCGGATCTGATTTCCGTCGCCGGCGGTGAATTCACGGTCCGCGATGTTCTGCACGAACTTGCCCGCCCCGGCCGGGATCCACGCAGCGAATTCAAAGTCGCTACTTTTTCCGAATCGATCCATGAAATCTCTGACTTACATGTCGGCATGACTCTGGAAGGCGTGATTACGAACGTGACAAAGTTCGGCGCCTTCGTGGATATCGGCGTGCATCAGGACGGGCTAATTCACATCTCGCAACTGGCCGACCGCTTCGTCCGTGATCCGTCTGAGATCGTTGCGGTGGGTGACATCGTCAAAGTCACGGTGATGGAAATCGACCCCGATCGCCGCCGCATCGCGCTGTCACGGAAATCACAGAAGTAGAACCGGCCGTGTCCTGTGTAAGTTGAGCCATTCTTCCATACCGTCAGGCATGCACGCCTATTTGGGAACTCCTGTCCTGCAGTGATCACCGTCAGGTGGGGATAAACGACGTCGATTCATCCACTGCCAGGCAGAATGCCGTGATGAGATTTGCCGCGTGGTCCAAATCGGATTCCGCCACCAGTTCTACCGGGCTGTGCATGTAGCGATTCGGAATCGTGACCAGCCCCGTTGCACAGCCTCCGCGCGTGACTTGAATGGCGGCCCCGTCGTTGCTGGCGGGATAGCCAAGTGCGTTGATTTGGACGGGGATGGATGACTTCTGAGCTGTCGAGAACAGCAGCTCAAAGACTTTAGGATTGGCATTCGGGCCGCGTACGATCACGGGCCCTTTTCCGATTTCAATTTTCCCGAATTCATTGGGATCGATGCCTGGACAGTCGGTCGCATGCGTCACATCGACCGCGATTGCCACATCAGGGTTCACGTTGAATGCGCTTGTCATCGCGCCGCGGAGTCCGATCTCTTCCTGAACCGCCGACACGGCCACGATCTTTGCCTTGGGTTTGGCATCCGCCAGTTTTCGCAGCGCTGTCAGGATCACCCAGATGCCGGTGCGGTCGTCCATTGCGACACCCGAAAGACGTCCATTGCGTAGTTGCCGCAGACAGGGTTCCGGTGTGACAGAATCGCCGATCCGGACAATCGATCGGGTTTCCGCTTCTGAGGCCGATCCGATGTCGATCCACAGATCTTTCATCTTCGGCACCGTCTTACGTTCATCCGGGTCGAGCAGGTGAATGGGTTTTCGTGCGATCACACCCGGAATCGGCCCACTCTCGGTATGGATCAGCAGACGCTGACCGAGCAGAATCTGCATGTCCCAGCCGCCCACTGGATTGACGCGCACGAATCCAAGATTATCAATGTGCCGCACAATCAGTCCAATCTGGTCGCAGTGCGCGTCGAGCAGGATCGTAGGACTGCCACTTGGGTTCACGGTCGCGAGGACATTTCCATGAATGTCGGTGGTGACCTCAGCGGCGAACTTGGACGCAAACGCGCGCACGACGTGCTGCACACTTTGTTCGACCCCGGATGTTCCGGGAGTCTCAAGCAGGTCTCTGAGAAACTGATCGGGCATATACGGGACTTTTCGCAGGTTAAGTTGAGTGAATTGGCAGGTTGCGGCAGCAGAAGTCAGCAAGATTGTCAGACAGACGCGCGGAGGATGCAATCAAGTTGTGGTTCCGGGCAAATCTCCTCACAATTCTACCTGCGGTGAACTCATTTGCATTGTTCCAGTGAGCCTTATCAATGTCGATTTCAGAAAACGCGATGATCGGTTCCGGCGAATTTGTGTATGAATGTCATCACAACTGGGATCGGCAAAGTCTCCCGGGTGGATACGAATACGGCAATGCGTCGCATGGAATTGCCTTCGATTCGCAGGGGCTGATCTATATTAGCCACAATGGGAATCCGGGTTCCATTTTTGTGTTCGACGGCGACGGCAGGTTTGTAAAAGCCATGGCTGAGATGCACAACGCGGGACCCTTTGCCAAAGGGCATGGCGTCTCAATCCGAAAAGAAGGTAGCGAGGACTTTCTGTATCTCGCACCGGCAGATTCGGCGATGGCGTTTACAAAAATGTCGCTGACAGGTGAAGTCGTCTGGCAAAAGAACCGCGACACGATCAATCGTGAAAGCGGCGGACTCCTTGAAGATCCATCTCTGGGATTCAAACCGACAAAGATCAGTTTTCGCCCTGACGGTGGCTACTATCTCGGCGATGGCTATGGTAGCCATCACGTCTTTGAATACGACAGTCATAACAAATTTGTCCGCGCCCTGGGTGGCCACGGGACGGCAACTGGAAAATTCAGCACACCGCATGGGCATTGGCTAGATGATCGTGATGGCACACCGAAACTGGTGGTCGCTGATCGAGCCAACATGCGGTTGCAATGGTTTGGCATGGACGGCCAACACCTGCTATCGCTTGGCGGATTCCTGTTCCCTGCGGACATCGACGTGCAGGGGGAGTATCTGCTTGTTCCCGATCTGCACGCGCGTCTGACGATGCTGAACGGAAAGAACGAAGTTGTCGCGCAACTGGGCGACGACGAGACGTGGCGGCAGACAGTCCTCGCCGACAATTTTGCGATGCGCGGTACACCAGCACAGTGGCGTCGCGGTCAATTTGTGCATCCCCACGCCGCTCGCTTTGACGCTGAGGGCAATATCTATGTGGCCGAATGGGTTCGAACGGGACGCATCACAAAGTTGATTCGGAAAACGTAGTCGTCAAACACTCCATTAAAAAATCATCGGAGTGAGCGGCAAAGAAGTAATCTGCTTTTTCGAGACCCTAGTTTTTGGGTCAGCGGTTGAACCGGAATGACCTTCGCGTAGAAACAGGAGAAGCGCACATGCCACTTGCGATTTGGTCATCTTCAGTCGACATAGATCATCACCAGCGATTCATACTTCTCTGCATGCTGCGTCTGGTCTTGCTGGGCGGGATCATCAATCCGTCGGACGCACAGACAACAACGCATTCCTACCCGGACCCCGGTTACCGGTTTCTGGGTGTCTATGGCGGCGGAGATGATCGCCATTTCGACTACCACCTAGGCAAGCTCAGTCTGGTCGATACTTTTCCCGAGAAGGCCGCGTGGTGGGCCGGAGTGCAGGCGAGCCGCGCGGGTCGAGATGACGCACATCGCCATGACGTGTTGATTGTTTTCTGCGGAGAACGGGACGCGGACCTCGAGACGTGTAAGGGTCGTCTCGATGCATGGCTGGCGGCGGAGAAGGATTGCTCGACGTATCCGGAGATGATTCCGGCCATTTGCCTCGGCGAAGAAAACACCGGCGGCCGTATCGAGGTGCTTGACGGTCTCGCTCGGCATGTCCGCGAGAAGTATGGCATCCCCGTATTCCAATGGTACACCGACCCGTTTCCGCCCGATCCAAATCTGACCGCCGATGGCTGGATCTGGGATTCATACGGTTGGGA
>QWQG01000139.1 GCA_003670925.1 Planctomycetota bacterium
GACTCGCGGCAGTATCTGGATACTCCGCAGGGTTTCACTCAGACGTTTTGTGGGAGTCGGATTCGGCAGCATTCGCCCATGCATAATACCACCTCCGAATTCTTGCCAATCCGGCTACAATTGCATTGTGCCCGCGCGGAGGATAACTCACGCCGCATGCCGCTGCGCTGACAAACTAACGCCGATCCAGCGTGAGCAGTCCGGCAATTGTTAAGCCGATCCCTACCAGGCCGAAGATCGACAGGGACTCGCCAAAGATCAGCACGGCACCGACGGCGCACAAGGCATTTTGAGAGGCATTGATCACGTTCGCCCGACTGATGGTGAGATGCCGCATCGCATGCGTGATCGCATAGAAGCCCGCGGCATTGAAGATTCCCGCGATGGCAATCGTCACCCATTCGGCAGGAGTTGTAGCGACGATCGTCTGGATTGGCAGCAGGCAAAGGCTGAGCGGACATAAGATCAGAAAACCAGCAGCACTGAACAGGAACAGCGTGGCTGCCACAGGCATGTGTGACCTGACCGCTTTGCGAATGTAGACCCCCGTAATTCCATAGGCTAGTCCGGAGATGACAGCCAATGCAACACCGTCCGCGGTGTCCCAATCTGTGGCCGTCGGAACTTCAGTCGTCCGTGTTTTAGCTGCGGTCGAAAGAAACATGATCGATGCAACCATCAAGCCCATACTGATGCCCGTGCGAACGCTGACCCGATCTCCCAGCACATAACGCCCCACGATCGCTCCGCTACAAATGATAGACGCGAAACAGATCGGGACAGAAATCGCGAGGCCGATGACGCTCAGCGACATCTGAAACGCAAAATTGCCGCCTAACTGATTGAAGATTGCCGCTAACGCGATTGGCCAGACGAAACTCCATGACGCAAACGATGTTTGTCCACGATAACGGCGAATGCCAAGCAGCACGATCGCTGCGAAAAACGTCGGGAACGCCTTTGTGCCAGCGATCCACATATCCCACCCCACCCCACCATCTGGGTGTGCGAGCCCTCGCAGAGCTAGATTTGCCACGGAATACGTCACGGCAGCCGTCAAGCCCAGCATCACTCCCGGAAACGCCGCGCCCGAACTGCTGGTGACCGGAGTTACCGACGACGTGTCTGCCTGAAGCGGGCCAGCAGCTTCGCTTGCTGTCGCTGAATCAACGGCGGCAATTAAGGCACTCTGTTGTGGATCACGGACGATATCCAAAGATCCGACCCGACTGGCAGACATGACGACCAAGCAATGAAAAATGACGAACATGGATCGAACGCGACAGATCAACCCTCTGAAGCGGGGATGATACTCCTTCGACACCGATCAGCGATACAGCGTTCACCAATTCTGTTTGTTTCTCAGGGCTCTGCCTATGAACTGCACGACAGCATCGAACAGCCAGCTCTTTCCCGAGCCCAATCAGGACGTTTCCCTGCGAATTCTTCGTGGTTCGGCTGTTCATCGTAAGGATGCCGAAGCAATTCTAGTAATTCGGAAATCAAGCTGTAGTCCCCCTGATCCGCCTTATCGATCGCCAGTTGGGCCATGTAATTCCGGAGGACGTATTTCGGATTGACGGCATCCATGCGTTGCCGACGCTCCAGATCAGAAATCCCTTCCAGACGCACCCGAGTGCGATACCGTTGCAGCCAGCCAATCGCTGTCGCTCGGTAGTCCTCGGTCAATTGTGCGGGTAGATAATAAGCATCACTTAACGCGTCCAGCACAGAATCATCCAGCTTGTCCGGTGTTCCGTCCAGAGGCAATACAGCCAGCCGACGGTAGAAGATCGTCATGTCGGTCTCGACCGGAGAAAGTACGTCGAGAATATCATTGGTGAGCGCCGTATCGGTCTCAGTCTGCCCTGCGATCACGTTCAAACCCAGCTTGCCGAGCATCATTGCGCGGCACTCGGTATTGAAATACGTTGAGTATAAATCGAGGCCCGCCTGCAACGGTTCAAGTGTGTCAAACAAAGAAATCAGGGCCTGCCCCAGTTGCGCCAAATTCCAAAGCGCGATCTGTGGTTGCTGTCCGAATCGATAACGTCGGCCACTCGCATCGGTCGTATTGGGCGTCCAGTTTGGATCGTAGTTTTCAAGCCAGCCGTACGGACCATAATCAATCGTCAGACCCAGAATCGACATGTTGTCCGTGTTCATCACCCCATGCACAAACCCCACCCGCATCCAGTGCACGAGCATGTCAGCCGTGGTGCGACAAATCTCTGAGAACCATGCTGCGTAAGATGCAGCCGAAGGTGCACCAAGATGTGGAAAATCATTCCGAATTGTGTGATCCACTAACTGCCGCAACACATCCAATTCACCACGCGCGGCAAAAATCTGGAAATTTCCGAACCGCGTGAAAGATGGCGCGACTCGACACACGATGGCCCCTAATTCACGTTGAGGATTGCCATCGTAGAACATGTCGCGTACCACTTTTTCTCCGGACAGCACAAGGCTGAGGGCCCGCGTGGTTGGCACGCCCAAATGCGACATGGCTTCGCTGCACAGAAACTCACGCACCGATGAACGCAGGACTGCCAGTCCGTCAGCCGTGCGGGAATACTGCGTCGGCCCCGCGCCCTTCAATTGAAGCGTCCAACGCCGATTTCGGCTGTTGACGACCTCGCCCAAATTGATCGCGCGTCCGTCACCTAACTGTCCCGCCCAATTTCCAAACTGATGCCCACCGTAACACATGGCAAATGGATCCATCCCCGCCAGCACGCGGTTACCACCGAAGACTTCACCGGCCTCGGTTGTCGCAAATGGATCGTCGTCGAGATCAAGCAACTCAGCCACTTCCCGCGACCATGCAATCAGTTTAGGGTCTGTGACCTTGGTCGGGAGGACGCGTGAGTAGCACGCATTGCGTACCTGCCTGCGGGAGTTCACCGGATTCACATCTGCGGGGAGATTCTGCGTGAACTGGTTGTCGAAGTTAAGGCGTTCCAGCTGAGAAAATTTCATGCAGATCGTGTCTTGTGATGGATTTGAGGATTGGCTCTCTTTTGATTCGCTGGCAAAATTTGCCCGTGATTCAGCAACCAGAATTTGTGAAGTGTACGCAGGGGTGAATGTCGAGTCACCGTCGCGAATGTGTGCACATCAACAAGTTCTAAAAGTTACCCAGAAACCTCGGGCGGCCGCGGTTGTCCTCCCCACGCGTTTCCCTGCAAGGTATTCGCCCACGTTATAGCTACCCAAAAATGTTTGCCATCCGCGCAACAAAAAACCGCTTGGTTTCAGGCCAAAACCAAGCGGCCAGTCAATTCATGCGATGCTCTTCATGATCCTTTGCTTAATACGTGTTATCCGAGAGGGGATCTTGGCCGGTGATGTACGGTCGGGTTCGGGAACCGCCAGACGATATCAGTCGCGCGTAGACATTTGTGTCGATCGTGTCACTAATGAAGCCCACTGCGCCGTCCGCGTACGAGGCATTAGCGCCTCCAGAATGGTTACTGTTGATCGCAGCACTCGCTGGATTTGAGGAGTTCGCCTCTGGTCCATTTCTGAGTTTGTTGGGCATGTTTACGGCAACACCGCCGACAGTATATGGTTGAGGGTAACGGTAGGTGTTTGTCGCACTCACCGGGCCCTCAAGATAGAACACAAATGCGACATTGGTCCAAGTAGGATCAGCCCAGCTCCCCGTTGAGCCTGCGTTGTTATTCTCGCTAAACAAGAGGGTTTGACCGGTGCCATCAAAAATTGCGTCTACTTGCAAGCTGTTTTTCTGTGATTCTCTTCCATAACCAGGCCCCAAATCTGGCCAGAACACTGCGGTGTCGCGATGAGCATCTGCCTCGATAGCGTCTATGTCTGGGGTGGAGTTCGAATTAATCCCTGGATTTAAGGGATTCGCTCCGGAGGGCGCGGAGGAATTCCAGTCCGTCCCGCCCCTTGTCCAGCGATTTCCGCCAATCCCAGGCTGCAGGTAACCGTTGTTCGCCACGTAGCTCAAGCCCCCGTTTACTCCATTGGCTGATTGATCATCGGGACACGCTAAAACTCCAACATAAACCTGATACAAAGGAGTGGTACCAACCATTGCCGCATTCCCACCGTTGTTCCAGTCAGCACTGTTGTCCCAACGATCAGCAATATCGCGTCGATCCAGACTCGCCATCAGTTCTACGGTCCAACTGCGGAGTGCACCGGTCGGAAAGGTAGAGGAGCTGCCACCCGGGGCTGTAAAAATGCCCAAGGCAGGGAATCGTTTCTTGGCCGTAGTGAAATTATGCGCCGCAAGAGTGACGTTTTTTAGTTTATTCTTGCATTCCAGTGTTCGAGCAGCAGCGCGGGCGTTTTGGACAGCTGGCAGAATGAGTGACATCAGAACGGCGATGATGCTAATCACCACCAGCAGTTCAATCAGGGTGAAACCGCGCCGAGCGGGTTTCGGGGTAAGATGTGCACGACGAGTTTGCATGAGCTTGACTCCTTAATGAGCAGGACATTGAGAACAGAAAGGGCCTGAAAACACTTGATTCGATCTTCGTTCTGTACGATGGAGATTCATGTCCGTCATACGTCTTCACACCAACCCGAAGCGTGAGCGAGGTCGATCTCCCCTCGCTCACGCTTCGGGTTGGTAGTCGGCTTGGAAAAGAGGTCAGGAACCACTCGCTAAAAACCCCAAAGGGTGCTTCGCACTCTTGGTTCCTGACCGCTTTTCCACAACAATGACATGAACACAATTTGAGTAACGCAAATTCGGGGGCGAATCTGGCTGTTTTTTGCCAGAATTGACGACTTTTGCAAAAAACACTTGAATTCTTAAGGGCACTCGACTCGGAACCATACATCCGGAAACAACTTACCGCAACTCAGAACTTCCCCACTTGCTCCGCTCTACAACACCCGCCTGCCGCATTATGCAACACGTCGCAAAAACAGCACATCACTAAATGTCCCTTCTCTCCCCTGCCAAGGGGGGAGAAGGTGGCCGAAGGCCGGATGAGGGGGGCCGCGTGGTCTATTTAAGAATGACTTGGTCTTTCACCAATCGCTTCCAGTCAAAATCACCAGTCCCAGGGTCGTAAGCATTGAACGCTTCCGTCCGGTCAATGATAAAGACGGCTCGCTGTTCGTCGTTCGTCGCATCTCTGTCCTGATCAAGATCGTACCGACCACCCACCCGAATCAACCCCGTCGTCGGTTCTTCGTAAGCTTCAAAATACGCCGCGACACCGTAGACGATGAAACAATTGCTGACCGTGGTCGTGTTGTTCAGGATTTTTGAAAGAACCTGATGCCGCTGAGACACTGCGGAAAAGCGGCGTTCCTCTGAACCGTCGGCGGATTCATCCATGTTTCCCGGAAACTGATGATAGGTTGCGGAACCAACTTCCAACCAGTGTCGATTCGTTTCGGCAACGTCGGCGGTACCACTTCCTGGCGTCAAACCTTTTGCCGTGCCGTCGTTGTTAAATCCAACT
This sequence comes from Planctomycetota bacterium, assembly GCA_003670925.1. GTDB lineage: Bacteria > Planctomycetota > Planctomycetia > Planctomycetales > Planctomycetaceae > SXXK01. Next base: position 5,457 of record QWQG01000139.1, read on the forward strand.
CCACTATCGGGATACCCATCCGAATTATCATCGCGATCCTGCAACAGGTGACGCAGAGGCGTGTGTTCAAATCCGTTATCCTGAGCCACGTTTGAACCTTGAAAGGCGTACGAGCGAAAAGGGTTCGCATGTGCGGTCGCGGGCAGCCAAAAGGATGCGACCGCCAATGTCGCTGGGTTAAAGCTGTTCATCGGTCTGCCATCCCGATCTTTAATCAGATCAAACCATGCGTCACGATTGCCGGCAGACGCGGTGCTCGTCATAAACGGACTGTCTTCTTCATTGTTCGAGGAATTGTTGTTTGGGGGAGCCAAGTCGAACAACGGTGCAACGTCAGCGAACAATGGATTATCAATCAGCCCGGCGAGCACTTCGCGATGCCTGATCATGTTCACATTCAATTTGCCGGGGACGCGCTGCAACGTCAGGTAATTCCCCAGCATGCGATGGACACGTGAAGGAACTTCTACAAACTGAAACAGCCGATACCACCGATTGTCCCGCGCGGTGTTGATCGGAATCGAGGTCACGGCGGGGTCGCCAGGAAAGTCGGGTTGCAGGAGCATGGCTTCTGCCGACGAAATATTTTCCGTGCGAATTGTTCCTGACGGCGTAAGGCCCCCTGGCGCATCAAAAACTTGCCGATAGGGTGCGTACCGGATGCGATTCATCCGCTGTGTCAGCAAATTTGGACCGACCAGCGGCAATTGCAGCAGTTCTGCGGACGACGCATATTCCCGATCGTAGTGCGTTTGCATAAGATCAAAGCTGCCTCCCGCAACACTGGTCGCAACATTCATCTCGCTGCCAATCGTGTTGAAGCGATATGGCTGAGGCGCGGGGTCACCACCGTGCATTGCCGGATACTGCTGTCTGCTTGTGCCATCCAAAGGCTCACTGCGTTCGATCGATGGAGCGGCTTCCAAATGCAGGTCCATTGCCATCGTCAAGCTATTGTCTTGGAAAATATTTCGAAAGGTCACCCGCTGTCGATCCATTTCAATCCAAGGATTTTCTGCCAATGGTAACTTTGGCATATTTGGATTGGCTCTCCGCCGCAGCACCAGATCAAATCCATAATCAGCTGGCTGTGCCGGTAAGTTGAAGCTGCTATTGCCCTGATACATTTTTAAGGTGTCAATGAATTGACCGAAATTTGTGCGGTTGTTACCCGCATTCAGCCAACGCGTATTCTGAGCAGCGTAGATTAAGTCTAAGTCGCAACGAGGCACTGCTGCCGTGCCGCCTGCCGTTAAACTCGGTGCACTGATGTCTGGGGCGACCAACTCGAAAGTTAAACCCGGGTCATTGTCGTAATTTGCGTAGATGTCGGCGGTACCCCATCCGGTGGGATCGGCTGCTGCCGGCCCCGAGGTATTGCCAGCTATTGCCACTGTGAACCTGTTACCCCCAGATATGCTGACGTTTCCTTCCATCAATGTGATCCGTTGGGTCGGTATGATCACTTGGGGAGCAGCGGCCGTGGTGTCACGATCGAATCTGGCTAACTGCCAAATCCCGAAGTCTTCATTCCCCGTGCCGGTGACTCCGGTCAATGCCATGTCTACCAAAGTTGGACGCACATTTTGCAACTCAACCTGCAGAAAATTTGTATCGTTGGTCAGGTCTGCGTGTCTCGTCTGAGCGCTGTCGGAGTAGGACATCGGGAATTTTTGGCTGGTGGCTGCCAGAACTTCACTAAACGCCAATTCCTGGGCTTCGACGCCGTACACGACACCACGCTCAAGACCGTCTTCAGGATAAAGTCCCTTGTCTGTGACAGCTGGATTGACTACCGCGGCGTCTTCGCTGTATCCGAGGCTAGCATCGACTGCGATCGCAGCATACGGATTATCATCCATGTTCCAGCCATTCCCAAAGTTCTTGTCATACTCGAACTTTGTAATGACAGGATCGGAATCCATCGCATCGACAAGATTCACCGCGAACTGAGCCATCCGCCGCAATTGTTCGTGGGTGTACAGCGACGTTCCTTCTGAAAGTGAAGGATCATTGAC
>QWQG01000143.1 GCA_003670925.1 Planctomycetota bacterium
ACCAGATGTAATCACGGGGATAGAGCGACAGCCATTTGCCGCGGCAACTCGCCGCCTCGTGGAAGCAATGGACTTTGCTGGTGCTCCATTGAGTGGCGATGTCAGGCAGAAAATTAGTGATGCGGCAGCGTTGGCTGAAGACAAGGATGCGATCAAGCAGTTGCAGTTGATTTTGGATCCGCTCTGTCTGGCCTTTGTGAATATCAACGCTGAGAGCCGTGTCAAAGTCACTGAGGGTCCTGTGAAGAAAGAGTTGATGCAGCAGGGATGGCGGGCATTCCTGATCAAGGTACATAATGAAGCGGGAATTAACCCGGTCCTGTTGGCCGAAAGCCCAAACGCCTTACCCGTTTACCAGCAGGGACGCGGGGCACGAGAACAACCTCGCACCGATGACAAACTGGTCAATGCGGAAGATATCCGCGATCGTTTTCTTGATCTCAACATGCTGCAACGTGAACCGCTGAAGGACAAACTGTCGGGCTTGCTGGTGGAGTATCGCGTGTTGCTGCTTTATAGCCGCGACGCCGGGCAGCGTGACGTATCGCTTTCCTTTCATATTGGCGCAGGGACTCAGGATATTGGTTTCCGTAACGCGGTCCCGATCCTGTTTGACTGCAAATCAGCGGTTGCAGTTAAGTTGCAGATTCATGATGTGGATGGAGAACCAACAACAGCCAACTTTATTATTCGTGACACACAAGGACGTGTCTACCCGTTACCGTCCCGCCGACTTGCGCCGGATTTTTTCTTCCATAATCAGGTTTATCGGGCTGATGGCGAATCTCTAATGCTACCTCCCGGCGACTATTCTTTCGTCGTGAATCGTGGCCCCGAGTATCTGCCGCAGCGTCTGAACGTGGCGGTGACGGAAGAACCCGAACAAACCGTCGTGATCGATCTGAAGCGTTGGATTCATATTGCAAAGCAAGGCTGGTACTCGGGAGATCATCATGTCCATGCCGCTGGCTGCGCTCACTATGACAGTCCGACCGAAGGCGTCGGCCCAGAAGCCATGATGCGGCATATCTTAGGTGAGGACCTGAACGTTGGCTGTGTCCTAAGTTGGGGGCCCTGCTGGTATACTCAAAAGGAATACTTTAACGGTCAGGTGTCAGCACTTTCCACCGGTGATTATTTGATGCGTTACGACGTCGAAGTCAGCGGCTTTCCCTCGTCGCACGCGGGCCACTTGTGTCTGCTCAAGCTGACGGAAGATGACTATCCGGGTACAACACGCTTAGAACAATGGCCAAGCTGGACGCTGCCTGTGCTGAAATGGGGACGCGAACAGGGAGGAGTTGTGGGCTACAGTCACAGTGGTTGGGGACTGGCTTTACCGGACATCATGCCGGATGGATCGCGGAAGTTTCCTGGGCAGCCGTGGGGCGGTGCTCCGCGTGAATGGCCCGGCAAAGCGGTCACAAAACTGCCGGATTACGAGATACCACGTTTCGATGGCATCGGTGCCAACGAGTTTATTGTCACAGCGGCGCATGACGTCTGCGATTTCATTTCGGCGGTTGATACACCAGCCATCTGGGAACTCAATATCTGGTATCATACACTCAATTGCGGCATAACCACGCGGATCAGTGGCGAGACTGATTTCCCCTGCATCTACGGAGACCGCGTGGGGCTCGGCCGAATCTATGTTCAACTCGACAAAGGCCAGCAACTCACATACGACACGTGGATCGAAGGGCTGCGCGATGGCCGGAGCTATTGTGGTGATGGTCTCAGTCACATTTTGGACTTCAAAGTCGATGATGTTAGTGTCGGGCAACGCGCGGCTGAGCATCCACTGAGCACACTCAGCCTTGACGCTCCCAAAACCGTGAACGTCACATTTAATGCCGCTGCATTGCTGGAAGAAATAGCGACGGAATTAACGGAGTCGATTCGAAATAAACGACTAGATGAAAAACCATACTGGCATCTCGAACGTTGTCGTCTTGGCAATTCCCGCAACGTGCCGATAGAAATTGTGGTCAATGGCGAAGTCGTGGCAACGAAGAACCTTGTTGCCGATGGGCATGTCGAGCCAATGAGTTTCCCGGTCGAGATTCAGCAATCAGCTTGGGTTGCTGTCCGCATCCTGCCATCGGTTCACACGAATCCCGTCTTCGTGCACGTTGGTGGAAAACCCATTCGAGCCAGTCGCCGTAGCGCTGAGTGGTGTCAGAAGGCAGTTAAAGTTTGCTGGGAAGCCAAGCAGAACAACATTCGACCCGCAGAACGCGAGGCAGCAAAACTTGCCTATGAACAGGCGGAAGCTATCTACGTGAAGATCCGAGAAGAGGCACCCAAATGAAGTGTCGCAAGCATGCTCAGCGGGGTGAGATTATATGCTGACGTGTCACTGGATTCCCGGTCGCTTTTAAATAGTCCACTGGGGTCAATCCGTCTCACAATGCCGTCATGATTCACGCGCTAAGTTATCTAGATAATTGCTCGTCTCGGCGGACCGAGACGGCTCTGTTCTCAATTTCACTTAGGGGAAATCACTGATGCAGATTTCATGCGAAGCTGTGCATGCGAAGCGCCTTCGTGGTGATTTGTTTGTGCTGCTTGATTGTCGCGAGGAGGATGAGTGGGAGTTTTGCCACATTGACGGCGCAATTCTGGTCCCAATGAGTGGATTGCCATCAGGAGTCTCGGATCTTGAACCACACCGCGGTTCGGAAATCATCGTCTACTGCCACCACGGGGTTCGCAGCCTACGAGTTGCCATGTGGCTCCAACAGCAGGGTTTCAAAAGTGCAACCAGCATGTCAGGTGGAATCGAGGAATGGTCACTAAAAATCGATGCCAACGTACCACGATATTGACCGTGTTGGCTCCTAACCGCCTCGCGAGATACGACAAGGATGTAATCCTGAATTTCGAGTAACCGCACCGCTTGGAGTAAGTTCTGGCAACTCGGCGTTCCTCAAAGGCCGAGGAAATGGTTTGCCTGATTCATGAGACGCCACCGCAGTTGCCACTGCCGCACACTCGACTTGTGGCATAAATAATCTTAGAACAGCAGGATGTTACAAACTTTGACACCCGCAGCTGAACGAACTGTGGCGTCGTGCCGCCGAATGGCGGCCGGGGCGACTGCGCCGCAGACATGGTGTGATTTTTTAATGTTCGCGCTGCTCAAGAATGAATCCTTGGCTGCTGCGGCCATGCAACGGCTTGGGATTTCCGGGGACTCTTTACTGTCACTTCGGCATTCGCCAGCGGCGCTTCAGCAAGCTGCCACTTACTTGCAATCGAATGCCGACAGCCATCCGGAGGAATGTGCAACACTTGGGGAGCGGTCAGTCGAGCCGGATGATCCGCTCGTGCTCATTCAGATTATCGACCGTGCGGCATTTTTAGCGCGACGCGATTTCAATGCCGCCGGGATCTCAAGCGCACATTTACTGGTGGCGGTGTTTGAGTCGAATGATTTACTGCGTAATCAGTTGCTAGACAATGGAGTGGACCATCCCCGGATTTTAGCGGAGCTGAACCTAGAAACCAAAGTAGATGGCCCAATACTGGCGATTGATTTTGATCTGAACTGGTCGGAAAGCCCGGCGGCATTTACCCCGCGCGACCACGCCACAGCGGCAAGGCAATCAGATGCCGTGTGGCGAATTTTGGACGCCAATCTGAATCGTGGTCGTGAAGGCCTGCGCGTGCTTGAAGACTACGCGCGATTTAGCCGAAATGATGCCAGTCTCAGCGAACAACTCAAAGCCCTGCGGCACGAACTTGTTTCGACTGAAGCATTATTACCGCAACTCGAATCCTACAATATGGACCCTGCTTCAACAATTCCAGTCAATCCAGATTTGCTGCTGCATCGCGATACGCCACATGATGTCGGGACCCAGATTTTCAACGCTGCTGAATCAATCCGGAATGATATTTCGGCCGTCGTGATTGCGAATAGTCGCCGCGTTCAAGAAGCACTGCGTTCGCTTGAAGAGTTTGGAAAACTGATCGCACCCGCATTTTCGCGAAAAGTCAAACAGATTCGGTATCGCAGTTACACGCTGCAGCAGCAACTCTGCAGCATTGCGGATACAATGCGGCCCCCAAACCAGCATGAACATCGCATTCAGAGATTGCACACAGCCGCGTTGTATGTGCTGATCACCGAATCTCTGTGTCGACTTCCGTGGCAACAGGTCGTTGAATCGGCACTCCGCGGCGGCGTGGATGTCCTGCAATTACGTGAAAAACATTTAAGTGATCGCGAACTGCTGCGCCGTGCGAGGTGGCTGGCAGATGCTTGTCGCCATACTGATTGTTTGTGCATCATCAATGACCGTTCCGACGTCGCTGTGGCCGCGAATACCGACGGTGTGCATGTGGGACAGGATGAGTTTTCTGTTGCCGACGCGCGGGCCGTTCTGCGGCAAGATCAGTTGTTGGGCATATCGACGCACACACTTCAGCAGGCTCAAGCGGCCACAATCGATGGAGCGGACTACATCGGTGTCGGTCCGACATTTCCGACCGCAACGAAAATATTTCTAGAATTTCCTGGCTTGCAGTTTGTCACGGAAGTTTCCCGTAACTTGAAAATCCCAGCGTTTGTGATCGGCGGAATCGATCGCGAAAATATCAAGGAAGTGCAGGAGGCAGGAGGGACTCGAGTGGCTTTAGCGTCGAGCGTCGTTGGGTCTGAAAATCCGGAAGAGACGGCGAGGCAAGTCAAGCTGCAACTACGAAAACCGAGCGGAGGATAGCCGCATGGCTCGCGGATTCTAGGATCCACTACCGTTGGTTGGCTCAACTCTCGTCTGGAAATGTGATACGCTCACGTATCAGACGCTTCCCGTGGCGTGTTCCCCCGAAAAAAAACCTGCAAATCCCACCAACGAAGCGGTGCAAGCCTGCGTAGAGTACGCAGGAGAAGCCCGAAAATGTGGACAATGTCCGAGTCGGACGCTGAAGAACAAGCAACTGATCCCGAAGATTCATCAGAAAATGGTGGAGTTCCATCGGAGAGTGAAGTGCGCCTAGTTCATGCGGCTCGAAACGGAGATAATGCTGCTTTCGGCGAGTTGGTTCAGCGTTATGAACGTCGAGTTTTCAAAGTCATTCGGCGTTTCATTCCGGATCTTGAAATGGCTACGGATCTTGTGCAGGAATCTTTCCTGCGAGCGTTTGAACGCATAGATCAGTTTGACCCTTCTCGACGATTTGGGCCTTGGTTGTTTCGACTCGCGGTAAATTTGACTTATGATCATCTGCGAAAAATTCGTCGGCGGGGCAAGTGGGCGTTGTTTACCGACGCCGGGGAAGACCGAGCACCTGATCCCGCGGTTGTTGATCCTCGTAAGAATCTGGATTTGTCGCAGGAGGTTCAGGTGGTGCTCGCGGAGATTCCAGAAGCGTATCGCACCGTGCTAATTTTGCGGGATTTGGAAGGATTTTGCACAGCAGATGTGGCAGCAGTGACGGACCGCAGTGAAGCCACAATTCGTTGGCGATTGGCTGAAGCTCGCAAAATGTTTCGGGAAGCTTGGGAACGGCGTGAACGTCGCGCGGAAAAGACACGTCTGGTGCAGGATGATATATGAAAGAGATCCTCATGGTAACGAATTGTGCGGAAGCAAAACATCTCATTCATCTGGACGTAGGAGATGACCTGCGTGTGGAGGAAGAACTTCAATTGGCAACTCACATGCAACAATGCGGTGATTGCCGCTCGTATCACGCGGACATGTCCCGTTCGATGAATACGCTGCTGACATTGAGGAATGCTCCGGCATTTGACAGCTTGTTGGCCACATCGGTGTGGCCACTGCTGTCTCGCGAACTTGCACGCCGCCATACATCACCAAGAGTGGCCCGGAAGTTCAATATGCAGGTTGTAGCGTTAAGTGTCTCTGCGTTGTCATTGGCGGTTGTGACTATGGTTCAGAGTTTATCGTCAATGCGGAATGATCAGAATCCGACGGGTGTAGTGCCGGGACTGACGGTTTCCGAATCGTCAAAGATCCAGCAATTGGAGACGGTCGATGATAACGCAGGTATCGTGCGCGCTCCATTTTACCCTCACGAGGCGATTGGATCGCAGCCGGTTTCGTTTTGAGATATTTTCACACTGTTAGTAGTGTCACACTGATACGGCAAAGATGGCTGACACTTCCATGTGCGGAACGGCCCTGACCTAGCTGGATTAAACTTCGCAATAGCGCCCACCGTGACTGGGGGCTCAAATCGACAGCATTAATTTGATAACAATGGTACCTCGGCTTTGATCGATTCGATAGCCCTTACATGCGATTGTGTGTCACTTAGTGGAGTCATCGGATGTTGGATGCTCAATCATTATTGCCGAGTCAGCGTCGCGTTCCAAGAATTCTGGGGTTCCATCAAGTCTCTGCACCGCGTCCCAAAATTTTCCTGGCGTGCGGCGAAAAGCATTTGCCCATGTTAGTGGTGCAGGCAATCAACTTTGATGTGCTTGTTTCTGGAATCTGCGATTTAGATGCTTCTGAAGCCGTGAACGTTGAATTTACGTCCATGATTTCCACGTTGGCGTTGACAATCCCCGGGAGAATCCATTGGAGGGACGACGGACATTCCCAGACTGAATATGGAATTGTGCTTAACGAAAGCCTGCCTGAAGAGTTTGTCGTGCGTGCAATGTGTTGCTCGCGGAATGGTCTTCGCTTCTCAACCCAAATACCCGGCACATTAAGCTGGCTTGAGCGCAAGGCGATGTCAACGTCAGCAAACGTCGTGAATTATTCGCGTGAAGGAATTTGTCTGCAGTGCAACGTAGCACCGGACATCGGAACCAAGATGCAGTTTGCATGGAATAAAAACGGTGAAGACATGTCCGTTGCCGGGATCGTATGTTGGACGATTAGGCGGGACTGCGACTGTTTGACTGGCTGCGAACTGACCAACGAAAATGGATATGCGATTTCAGATTTGCTGCTCGGCTTGTGCCGAAAATCAATTTAATTTCCCACTGAAGTTTTCACAAAACACTCTGTTGCCGGCACTCCGCATGCACAACGCCGAGTCCATCTTCGGCCCGTCTCAATCCCACAAAATCGTCTGAGGCTGAGTGTTTTACCGAAAATCCCGGAGGTCGAGGCAAGTTCGAACTAACTTTTGTTGACCTCGCAGCAGACTACCGCGATCTTTTGGCCCGACTTCTCGAGAAGTGGCGAAATCCGTGTCGGCGGGAAACTTATCCGCCGTGTTTTTCAATTGACTTTTCGAAAACTTCCGTGTTTGCGAATTCGAAACGTGATGTCGTAAAAACTAGGTATCTGGCGGGTATGAAATTCGGCGATAACAGGCGCGGCTCCAATAGTGTTCGGCACGAATGGCGTTGTCCATCGGAATTTTGCGTTTTTGCGACCGAAAATTGCCACGACCGCGCAGCGTTGAAGAACGCGATCCTTCGCGTTCGTGAATTTCAAGATTCTTTTCCGCGTGCAGGCATGACGTTGATGGCGT
>QWQG01000202.1 GCA_003670925.1 Planctomycetota bacterium
AAAAGTCTTGAGTCCAACTTTAGACTTAATCTTGGGCATGGACCGTGTGTCGCCTTGTTTCCAGTCGCAGAATTCTGCAGCAATCAGTGTTGCAAGATGAAACTCCGATCACTGACCTGACTTCGAAGAACAGTCAAAATCAGCTTCGAAATTTCTTCCCTATGCAAGCTTTATTCCATTTTCCAGAAATTTCTCTGCAATTTGCACGCTGCGAAATCCTATCACCTTTCAAAGCGATAGCAACGCAATGTGGGCAGAAAATTTCGAGGTGTCGGAGATGGTTTGTTGACTATGAATCATTGGAGGCAAAACGCCCGATTTAACTTGCCTTATTTCGCAAAATGGAGGCGGAACCAATCACTCCGACTGGGTTAATTGGATGCGCAGACAAACGTGCCTGAATTGGCAGCGGCAGAAAGACGTCGCCCCCATTTTTTCGCTGACTTTTGAAGTCCTTGCAATTGTGGGCACTTGTTTCCGGCGGGATGCATGTATTCTGCGCGCCACGGAAACATTCCACAGATTCGAGATTTGCGGCCCCCCACGTGTTTGAGTTTTCTCATCAAAATCGCAACGAAGACGTACTGGTCACTGGGCTGGGCATTGTGTCGCCTCTTGGTTGTTCGGCCAATGCGACCTGGGAGGCAATGATTGCCGGCGGGAGGGCCGCTCGCAGCCTTACGCGCCGCGATATCGATGACTTCGAGCATTTGTCGGCCATGGATGGACTGGCCGTACACGGCGCAGCGGTGGACTATTTAGAGGTCGCCGCGCGATTGGAATGCTCGAAGTTACTGGAAACAATTCCGGAAGATATCGCGGCGGGATGGCGCTCGGAACCGATGGTGGCCATGTCAATCGTAGCGTTTGCCGAGGCGATGTCGCATGCCGGACTAAGATGTCGTGACCTGAAGCCCGAACGTACGGCCATCGTATTTGGCAGCAGTAAAGGAGGATTGAAGTCAACCGAGCGGATGGCGAAGGCTTTAGCGGCGCGCCACAGACGCGCCCCTCAAATGGCGACGGAGGGCACTGAAATCGACACGGAGTATCGATGTTCCCAGTTAACGTTCCAGCTTCAAAACGAGGCTCTGGATTCGTGGCACTGCGGCGTCCAGCCTAACAGTGCGACGCAGGCCATCGCGGCCCTGACTGGAGCGACAGTCGCAAGCTCCTGTCCCGTCGCCGCATGTGCTACTGGACTCATTGCATTCCTCCAGGGTGCCGCCCTGATTCATCGGGGCGAATGTGATGTCTGTATCGTGGGCAGCGCGGATGCGGGGCTCAGGTCATCGGTGCTTGCGTCTTTTCACCGTCTGCGCGTGACATCCCGCCATCGAGATGCTGCGGCAGCCTGCCGTCCATTCGACAAATTCCGTGATGGCTTTGTCGTGGGCGAAGGTGCTGGTGTGGCAGTGCTGGAATCCCGTGCCCATGCAACATCTCGCCGCGCAAAGTCGATCGCTAAAATCGTCGCTGGAGGTTGGCTTAACGATCCTACGGGAATGACGCAGATCGATGAAACTGGTGCTCTAGTCAGCGAGATCCTCAAACGCACGCTGATATTAAAGGGTCGCTGTCCCGATATCTTAAGCCTCCACGGGACGGGCACGGAATCAAACGATCTCGCCGAAGCACGCGGCATTCAAAAGGCATTCGGAGCTGACATGCCACAGTGCACCGCTCTCAAAGGCGCGATTGGCCATCTGTTGGGTGCTGCTGGCAGCGTGGAGACAGTGCTGACGCTTCTCGCACTGCATCATCAACAAATCCCCGGCACGACAAATCTGACCACCGTAGATGCACGTTGCCAGATTCCCTTGCAGCCACACGCTCGTAAGATGCCACACATGCAAATGGCCGCCAAGCTGTCATTGGGCTTTGGCGGCCATGTTGCGTGTGGACTGTTCGAAAGAGACTAGATCGTATCCAAAATCTTGCCGATGCTACTGAACACTACGAACTCAGCGTCGGTTGGCACGACATCCTTGCTTACCGCGATGTTCGTTGCCGTAGACTGTGCGGTTGTCGTGAGCGTCAGCGACGTGTTTGAGGCAATGGAAGCGACGAAGTAGGCTCGACCGCTGCCCAGCACAATTGATTGTCCAACAGCCAATTCTGAAGTGAATTGGGTCCCTGTTCCGGTCACATTCAAACTGTTCGCGATGGTGGCTACGTTGCCGGTGAGCAATGTATTTGACGGGTTGAACGATGACAGCGGGACAGTGGCAAAAGCCGACGAACTGTAGAGTGTATTGAGGTTCTGTTGTGGTAGATCGCTAATCTGTCGTGCGACGGTGACACCGTCGCCAATGACACGCCCAAAGACTGTGTATTGTCCGGGATCAAATCCAGCTCCATTGTCTGAAGTATTTACAAACCATTGACTAGTTCCGGTGTTGATGTTAGCTGCGAGGGCCATCGCCAGCGTCCCTATCCCATTGGAATTTTCCGCCTTGAATTCATTAACAATTGCGGCCGTTGTTACGACAGAACTTACTTGACCATTCAGCACCTTAAATCCTCCACCTTGGATGAATTTGGCACTCCCGGAGTTGGCTCGATGCACAAACATGTCCTGATAAGCACCGGAATCCACATAGCTCAGGAAATTCGCCACGGTCAAGGGGGCTTCAACATCTAGCAATTCTACATCATACGATCCGAGGTTCGTGGCAAAATGAACGACGGTCCCAACGGCCAAGTGCGCTGCCACGGCGACGTCTGCCGAACTCGTCCCAAAGACTGCTCTCACGAGCAGTTCGTTGGCTCCATGATTTGTAACTGTGTGCGACAGGGTCACATCCACCGTGTAACTTCCGTCAGGTCCGGCGGTCCCACTTCCGTTATCAAAGATGCCATCATCGTTACTGTCCACTGTGATCGCCGCTCCCGGAATTGCCATACCCGTGACCTGCGAAGTGGCATCGCGTGTAATCTTTGTTCCATTCGACTGTACCGCATCGGGGGCACTAAATATTGCAGTCAGCGCTGGTTCATTGTCGTTGACCGTCAGCGTCGTTGTCGCGTTGACGAATCCCGTCGCCGTCGCCGTAATGGTGACTGTGGCGGTACCATCGGCTGTGTTGTTGTCAATCGCCGCGAGCGTCGCTGTGGCCGTGGTCTGACCAGCTAGAATTGTCACCACTGCTGGAACCGTGACTTTACTAGGATCGGATGATATCAGCCCGATAATCTCCGGATCCGTCGTCGAACCAGTTCGCGTGACTGTCAGCGTGGATGCCGTTGTCCCCGCTGTCTCGGAAAATGTGGCAGGGCTTGCGGTGAGGCTCAGCGCTGGTTCATTGTCGTTGACTGTCAGCGTCGTTGTCGCGTTGACGAACCCCGTCGCCGTCGCCGTGATGGTGACCGTGGCGGCACCATCGGCTGTGTTGTTATCGATCGCCGCAATCGTGGCTGTGGCCGTGGTCTGACCAGCTAGAATTGTCACCGTCGTAGGCACCGTGGCTTTACTTGGATTGGATGATGTCAGTGTCACGATCTGCGCAACCGTCGTCGAACCGGTTCGCGTCACTGTCAGCGTGGATGCCGTTGTCCCCGCTGTCTCGGAAAATGTGGCAGGGCTTGCGGTGACCGTCAATGTTGGGACCGCTGCCGTGCGGAGTGCATTCGCACGCGCAATCGCACCAGTTATCGGGTCTGTGATGCGGGATGAAATCAAAGCCGCGTCAACCTGATTAGAATTGATACTATGCCGCACTATCCGACGCGCTGTCGTGTCTGCAGCGACACTTGCCGCATCGCTTCCGCGGCCGCCAGCGATCACCAGCCGTTTTCCAAAGGTACTACTTCCAAGTACCTGCGCCGTGTCGTTGCCGCCGCGAAGTGCAATCCGAGCGACCCTCGCCACGCTACTGGAATTTATATAAACCACATCGTCGCCAGTTCCTGCTTCAATCCCAAGTCGGTCGCGCAATGTTGAATTCTGAAGCACAACGTTGTCGTTGCCTTCACCCGTATTTATGAAAGTCATGCCATCGACTGTTGTGCTTTGAATCACCACGCTGTCCGCGCCTCCCCCGGTCTGGACACGCAAGCTGCCATGCACAGTCGAATTGCTAAGACTCGCCAGTGTCGCGCCCTGTCCCCGAACGTCAAGATTCCCGCTGACAGTTGCCCCATCGACAACCATTGAGCTTGCCCCAGCGTTGCCTGTTAACTTTAAGTTTCCACCATAGGTGCCCGTCAGAGCCCGCAGAGTATCTGTTCCGTCATCACCCGCTAGTGAAACGTTTCCTGTGAAAGCAATCCCTGGACCAACCGTTAAAATATCATCGCCGTTGCCCAGCGAAGCTGTCAAATTGCCCTGAAATGTCGTTGCACCCGTGGCCAAGGTGAAGACCGTCGTCCCCAGATTGATGGTCGTCCCATTCAACCCCCGTACGACTACCGAACCGTTATCGATTATGACCTCAATCTCGTTATTTGCCGCATCTCCAGTAATCTGCGCATGCGACCCAGCAAACGAAACTTGGACATTTCCCGTCAGCAGTGTCCGCGATTCTAAGTGCTCTGACATTTCATGAGTTCGTGCCAAACCGCGTCGAGAATTCGACTTAGGTCGACAGTTCAGGGTCTTTAGGTACTTCTGAATTCGCATTTTACTGCCCTATGAAGTTTCTGGTTGCATGTATTTCACGTCAGCGGTTCATTCTTGACGCTTTAAACTAGGTAATCTAACGGGGGAAAGTACGCTCAAAACCGACAGGCAGAACTTGAAATTTTAATTTTTGTGGTCTGCGAAGCCTAAAACACGCGGCTGGTTGCCGGAAAACACGAAAAAACGGAATATAACAAGCACTCCTACTAGCCCTTGCTGGGGCATCAGTGCCGTGGAGGCGGATTCACAAGAATTTGGAGGTATGCATGATTGTGGCTGACCGCGTGAGTTTCAACTTCCGCCTGCTGGTAACCTTCACAGGTTGGGGCAATGCGGGAGAAAAAATTGTAGAATTGTTTGTATCTGGTGCAGGAATTTGACACTGTACTAGGCTCTGCGATGAGGGAACGGAAGATGTCAGGCAACTTGTACAATGACAAACGGAGACGACGCTTGACCATAAAAAGCCGGGACTACGGTGCGGATTTGAAAGGCATTTTACAATTTGCGTGCGTGTGTTGTCTGATCGTGCTACCCTTGATTGGCTTGGCACAGCCGGCATGCGGACAGCAGAAAGATGCTCCTCAACCCGCGGATGACATGCAGCGGTTACCGTCTGATCGCAAGATTGTGCAGCAGCTTCAGGAATTGACTCATCTGGCTCGTGCTGGCGACATGGCCAAGATTCGCGACACGCTGCAACTGTTGCAAATTGCTGACCCTTTGCTGATGGTTGCAGACCGAATGGCTCCTGACGGGAATGCGACGTTTCGGCCATTGCATCGCGACCTCATCGAAAGCATTCAAAAATTTCCTTCGGAGTTGCGAGCTGGACTTTTGGAACAACCAGGCGCGACGCCTCGAGCTTTGCAAATTGCTTGGGAGGACGGTGGCCCATCGGCTATCGTTACATTTTTGCATCGGCATTCCGGGAGCAAAGAATCGTTTAGGGCGCTTCTGCTTTTGGCAGCCATTCATCGGGATCGCGGCCACCGACAAGCGACGCTGTACTGGTTGGCGCCTGTACTGCATTCAGACGCCCCGGCGGATCTGCAGAAAATCGCCATCGCGATGCGTGATGAATTGAATGGGGAGATTGCGATGCGGCAAATTCAAGGGCGAGAATCCGAATTGAAGATCGCACCAATTCCTAAAACTGACGCAGGAACTCGGGACGCTGCGATCGATCCATTGGAGGCGAATGGTCCCTCTGCAAAAGTGCTTGCCCCCCCAGCGGACAGATCTGAGGAGACGGTTGCTCCGCTACCAAGTGAACCAACGCCAAACACCGCGGCAGCGGAAAAGTCTGCAACGGATGCCAGTATTTTCCCGCTTTCACCGACATGGCAACGGCCGTTGCATTTAAATTCTGGGCAACGCCATGCATCGCAGGATCTGGTGAGGCTTTTAGCGGAGGAGGGCGATCAGCAGGCGATCGCATGGATCGCCGGTGAACCAAATGTTGATTCCCAAGCGATTTATGTTCGATCCTCAGGAGGTCTCCTCGCGTTTGAACGAACGACGGGCAAAGTATTGTGGACAAGGCTGCTTGATCGGCCGCAGAACCAACCTCGACAGGCTGAACTTGGCATGAGAATTTCGGAAGGCCGCGATGGTTCTCCGCAGAACGCAGACCAGTTGCAGAATTCCCTCGCGATTCTGGAATTGCATCGCGATGAAGTCACTGCCGGTATGACATCGGATGCATTTCGTCTATTCGTTCTCTGTGACACAGGTGAGTCGGTGGGCCCTTCTTCCGATTTCAGTCAAGCGTTCGGCATGTTGCCGCGTCGCGGTGACATGGTTTCTCGATCCATGCGGGAACTTGTTGCGATTGAAAAAACAACCGGACGCAGACTTTGGTCTGCCGGCGGTGCACCTTTGGAAGCAAGATTTGGGAATGAGTTGGCTCGGGCATGGTTCGCGGGGCCACCAACAGTCTCTGGTGGTGTCTTATTTGGTGTTGTGGAACGGGACGACGCACATTGGCTGGTCTGTCTGCGATCCGAAACGGGCGAAGTTGTCTGGAAGTTAATCCTTGCGTATCCGGAAACAAATATCTTCCAAGATTCCACTCGTCAGCTGACAGCGTCGCGTCCGCTGGTTGCCGAAGGCATGATTTGGACAAGTACTAATGACGGCCTGCTCATCGCGATTGACGCGTTGACGCGTTCCGTCGTCTGGACGCGTCGCATGCAGGAAAATCCTAAAGACACGGGGGTACCTCAGCTTCGCAATTTTCGGAGCGCCACGTTGCAAACGCCAGTCAAGCCGTTTCGCAAAACTTGGCGTCCGGAAGCCATGCGACTGTTGGCGGATTCACTGCTCATTCAGGACACGGAGAGCCATCAACTTGGAATGCTCGATCCGCTCACTGGCAGCTCGCGCCGACGCATCTCATCGGAAAGTGCCACGATCATGCTTGCGGTGGATGATGAGTTCATCGTTGTGGCTGGACCTCGAAAATTGCAGCGGCTGCGACTGGATAATTTTACCGTCGATTGGGAGACATCGCTTGTTGACAGCAACGTTGTCTTGACCGGGCCTGGCACGCGATTAGGCTCGCATTTATTGATTCCGCTTTCGGACGGGGCGATCCAAATCGTCCGCTATTCAGATGGGCAACTGACAGCAAAAATTCCGGCCTTGCGGCCGACATTCAGTGCCGGAGGTCTGAAATCCATGGGCGGAGACGTCGTGAGCTACGGCCCGGATCATGTCTCGCTGTTTTCACTCTCTGGATCAGGGACCCCGCTGGAACCGGAAACAATCAAACACGCTCGGCGCCTGCTTGAAACGGGAAAGTTTGCGGATGCTGAGAAAATTCTTGCTGAAGCGACCCCCACCTTGGAAGAGATGGATGCCGTCCAGCGGTTATTGTTTCGGATTGCGACGGCTCGGACGCTCAACGACCCCACGCATCACGACGATCATCTTAAACTTGCCGCACGCTACGCTGTGACATCGCAGGACAGTGCCATCGTCCAGTTCCTGAGACTGGAAACGCAGCCGGAAATTACGAGTGAGATGGTGGTCGATTTGCTGAAAGCCGCGCCGGCAGTCTTGAACACCGAATTACCGGAACCTGCGTTGCTGCGCCAGCAACTTCTCAACCCGCTCGCAGACGACCCAATCGATCTCGGCAATTTCAGTGCGGAGACGCACTTCGTTAAGTTTCACTCACTGCGAGAGCTCCTGCTACAGGTTTTTGAGCAACATCTAGCCGATCTTGACATGTCAAAGTCCGCGCCTTGGCTGGCGGCTCTCAAGCAGCTTTCTAATGCGGATCTGCTGTCGATTAAATCAGACACTGCCGCCCAAGCTCTGCAAGCCGAACTGCTTGATCGAGCGGATGATGCGATCCAAGCGGGACTCCTGACGGAATCCACATGGCACCTACTCCTGCAGGCGCGGCACTGCGAATACCATGTTCGCAACGCGAATTCCGGGACTTCAGCAGTGCCTCAGACATCGGACGTTTTCAACGCCCGGTTTGTCTCACTGGTTACTCAATTTCAAAAGCAGTTAGAGGTGGAAGTGGGGCGTGTCGATTTGCCCTTGCGGCCGCATCCTGCCGCCCTGAATCTGCTGGATGTGGTTCGCGGGGAAATACTGCCAACCGCAGCTGCCGAGAAATTGCCAGCTCCCCGGAAATTGCTTGCTCAACAATGGTCCGCATGGAAAGATCAGACGTATTCAGTCGTACCCGTCAGTCATGTCGCGGATACCGCGATGCCGCAGCCGCATGATCGCATCTTGTTACCGCGTTACCGTGAGGATCGATTTTTGAGTGCTTGGCGGTGGTCCACTTTTCGCGAGCCACCCGTGCTGGCCTTACGTTCCCTACTCAAGCCTGACGAACCGCCATGTACGATTGACGGCGGAATGTTTGACGCGCTATCGCTCGGCGACAGCGGTTCGGTGATGCGTTTTGGAAGTGTGATGCTGGTGCAAAATTCGATGGGACTGTGTGCCGTCTCCCTGATCGATCAGCGGGTCTTGTGGAGTCGTCGGATTCCAAATCAGGCCTCTCACGGCATGTGGCCAATGATGGCTGAAATGCACCTCTTCGATACTTTTATCACATCATCGATCGCGTGGCAGCAAATGTTTGGGCTGGATCTGCAAATTTGCGGCGGCGATGATCGCTGGGTCTGTGTGCAGTCGCCGTCACGGGTCGAAATGATCGATTTGCTGACCGGTCAGAATCTCTGGTCGCTGCACACCGAGGCACGACGTCAGGACGTGTTCGCAACCGAATCGTGCGTCTTCCTGGGCCAACAGCCAACCGGATCGCCGGACGACGACTCACGTGTGGTGACATGCCTCAGACGCATCGATGGCGCAAAACTGGAGCCTCGCATTTCTCTGTCAGAACTGTGGCAGACAATTCTGGCGACTGGCGATGAACTTGTGCTTTGCGAAAAGTCACTGCAAACAGCATCGGGATCGGATAATGCCGCGCCTGTTGTTTTAAAGTGGGTCAATTCTGTGACCGGTGAGGTGCGTCACCGCCTCGCTTTGACGGACATGATCAACTGTCAGTTCATGGACGCGCGGACGCTAGTTTCCGTGACAAGCAAGGGCACGTTCGAGATCATTGATCTGTTGACGGCCGCCAAACAAGTCGTGCATTTTTCTGGCGATACTAATGATGCCGCGGAGGCAGAAAATGGCATCACGCCGGAACACCTGACTCAGGTGTTGATTATGGCCGATGCCGCAAACTACTACGTTCTTCCATTTCCGGATCAGCAGGCTGTGCAGGTTCAGATGATGCTCGGATCCATGGGGGCGCTTCAACTCTATCCGCTAAAAAAAGAGCTTCGCGCGATCGATCGTACAACTGGAAAAATTCGCTGGGTGTGGGAGGCCGAAGGATATACGGCGGCGTGGTTCGAACCGACAGCCGATCCCGTCTTGCTGCTCGTGGGTTCCGCCGCACGCGGGAACAAAGCCAATGCCCTGCGTCCCCTTCCGATTCCCGGACTTTTAATGCCCAATGAAAGACGCACAACAATTACCGCTCTTTCCAGAATCAGCGGTACGAAACTCTTCGGCTACACCGTGTCATCCCGCTTCCAAGTGCCCAGCTTGGAATTCAAAATCACACCCCGACAGCATCTTGACCTGCAAGCTTTCGGCAACCGCGTCCGCTTCGTCCCGGAACTCCCCCAGACGACGGTCCCCTAGTTCTCCAACTCAATTTTCTTCAAGCGAGGACGCCGGCGGGAACCGTATGGAAACATTGAACGCCTGATAAAATGCGGGACTGGTTCCCGTCTGAGTTCGAAAACGCTAAAAAGCCCGCTGGGCAGTAAACCTATCCAGATTTTCCCACGTGATTTATCAATATCGGATTTCAAATGCTGTGGATTGATCGAACTCGTTTGAAGACCGAGTTGCTCGCCGGGACGTTTCTAAATCTTGGGTCAGCATCGGCTGTTGAGATCGCAGCCCAGACAGGTTTCGACTGGCTGTTAATCGATCTGGAACATGGTTCCGGCACGATGGCTGATCTGCGTGGGCAGTTACTCGCGACGCGTGGGACGCAGGCTGCTCCGATTGTGCGTGTGGCGTCCGCGGATGCGGATGCGGTCAAGTTTGTCATGGACAGTGGCGCCGCGGGGGTCATGTTTCCGTATGTCGCTAATGCTCAGGAAGCGGCTCGTTGCGTGCAGATGATGAAGTATCCACCGATCGGAACGCGAGGTGTGGCACAGGTAATTCGTGCCACGGATTATGGTCGCGACTGGCAGAAGTATCAGGCCACAGCAAATGCAGAATCGCTGGTGATCGTACAGATTGAAACGCCGGACGCAGCCGACCAAGCGGAGTCCATAGCCGCTGTGCCGGGCGTCGACGTCGTGTTTGTAGGCCCGATGGATTTGTCCGTAAACCTTGGACATCCTGGTGATTTCACGCCACCAACATTCATTCAGCATTTGAAGAATGTGGTGCGAGCATGTGAACTACAGGGCAAAACAGCCGGCATCCTGTCACGCCCCGAGCTGGTTGATTCACATCGGCAACTCGGCTTCCGCTTTGTCGCGTTAGGATCTGATTCCGGGGCGGTGGTTGCCGGTCTCACAAATTCATACAACGCGATGACTTCAAAGCGACCTTCGTAGTTCGACGGTAAGATGGACATTCATGTCCGTCGCGCAGCCCACATGTAGGATAGAAGAATTTCCGGGGCCAACCTCACGACGGCGTCGCACATCAGCCGTAGCATGCGGACTCCGCTCAAATCGGAAACGCTCTCCACAGTGAAGGCGTTGGAGTTGCTGCGTATTCTTAGTGCGGGGGGTCGGATTTCCTTTTCGAGGATCTTGGTCTGTTCCCAAGAAACAACCCACGTCGACTCGACCTTTGGCGCTCGCGTCCGTCATCCCCTAACCGCAGTCCCAACACGGCACTTGGGGAGAAACGGCACCTCGCGGTCCGCAGGGATCTCCTCCAACGTCTATCCGACCTCAAACGTCGTGATCGCAAAGATCCGTGCATTGTCCAGTCTTGGGACCGGGCCAAGATACATGCGCACGCATCCGAAGACTTCGCGCATACCATGATCCTTGCACAATCGGCCCGCAGCGGGATTGTTGTCGGGGACATCGATGAATACCTGCTGCCCCGCCGCGTGCCGGCAAAACGTGCGAAAAATCCGGTCCGCCACCGAAGGATTCCGCGCAAAGAGCGGTCCGATCTTGTACCCAATCTGGCAGGCACGCATCACACCATATCCGGCCAACTTTCCGTGTGCGACCACACCCAGTGAAACCGAGTCGGGCTGACGGATCCATGCGTTCACAAATCGATGCCGATCCCCCGGAAAACAACCTGCGTCCCAAGCGACAACCTCGGCAAAGTCAACCTCACGTAAATCAACACACGCTTCCCCGGCAACCACGGAACAGGCCGCCACCCCTGCACTTTCAATCAACTGAAAACGGCGATGGCGTGTCAACGGCTCGAAACCACCTCGAGCATAGAACGGAACCATCGCATCGATGGCATCGAGGCCGATCGAACTGGCCGGCTTCAGCCGTTCCAGCAGTTGATCGCGCCGCGCGTACCAGAGCTGTGTTCCCAATTTTTGGCTTCGATAAGCCGGCTGGACGATAAACAGGCCCATAAATCCGAATTGGTCATGGTGACGGATGATCGCCCCACCACCCACCATCTGGCCCTCTAAATCCAAAGCGAGAAACCCATCTGGGTCGAGTTTCCAGAAGCAGTCAGCATCATGCAGACCTGGATTCCATCCCTCGACAGCAGCCCATTCGAGCAACGTTCGCTCCTCGACTCGCGTCATCGGTCGGATGATCGCCATGTTCGTAATCCTTCCCTCGGAATCGGACCCGTTCACTGGGTGAAGGACCCTTGCGATCTCGGCCCGAACGACCTTCGTCGCGGGCGTCCTTAAGCACTGACAGGAACTCCGTGATGGACATGCAATCGCGAAACCTACGGGGGAATCAGTTCCTTACCGCGCGCGGCTCACAATCTAGCCGAGCATCGCTCCTATTCCAACGCCGGATTGGTTCCGGAGCGGGTGACATCACAGGATTCTCTCTGAATTAAACAAATTGGACCACAGCATTTACCGGGTCACCATCCTTGAGTAACGTGACACGCTCACGAATCGCCCCGCCCGTTCCGGCCGACCACAGTCGTGAGATTTCGTAAACATTCTCGCTTCCTTCTGAGGCGTAAAGACAAGGTCAGACCGATTGAGGCCCCCAGCTGCGGATCGACGTCATGATTGATACAACTGCGGAGAAAGTCTTCGTAGGATTTCTCACCACGCTTTGAACACTTGGCTCGCTTGCCGTATCGCACCAACTGGACAGCATCCAGAATCGTGGTCTTTCCGCCGCCATTCATCCCGCCAAAAAGGACGACCGGTTTTGCCTTACCGCGATGCGCCCTCGGAGCGAGATTGAACTCGTGCTCGCCACGGTAAACGCAAAAATTTGAAAGTTTCAGTTCATTGAAAATCATGTGATATCACCAGTTCCTTTACCAAGTCTGGCGAGCGGAGTGGCGTGAGCCCTCCGTGTCATGCCCCATGTACGATGGGCATTTCTGCCCGTCGAATCACCGTCGGACAAGAATGTCCAACCTACACCCGCCGCACTTCCCAATACTCCGACATCCGCTTGGCAACTACCTGAAAGCTGCGCAACTGATCGACTGAGCCACAATACGCGCTCGGCAGCCCGATCTGAAACCCACTCACTGACTCTGTCGCGTGCTCGTCCAACGACGCCATCATATTCAAACGAAAACTCAACTCGGCTGACGCCCAGCCGCTCGTCTTTCTGACGACTGCCTACTGACGACTGCCAACGATTCCCCCTCCGCGTCTTGGAACAGCGACTTCTGCACGATTGCCAGCGAGCGTTCATTCGATTTGTCGGCTTCCTTACGAAGCTCATCCACGGCCTGCATCGCCTCCATCCAGTGACCACAATCCCGCGGCGAATGCCCAATGAGCGTTCTTGCAAAGGGCGAGACCATTTCGAACATCACGGCAGGGGCACGCTTTCAAGATTCATCAAGGACACACACGAACTCGCCGATCACCCGCAGATCGACGGCATCTTCAGCTGAAAGTGTGATGGAAGTAAACTCAGGATTCAAAGGTTGCAGTTCTACCCGTTCGTTCCCCAGATGATCTACGCTCAGTTGTTTCTGGGATGTGTACCGTTTGATGGTGTAACGTCCGCCGTCTTCGGGATCGAGACTTGTCTGCACTTGAATCAAAAGCAACCGGCCGTTCCTAGTCCCGGCCGGACATTGGCGAAACAGGCACCAGGATCCGGACGGGATTCGCGGCAGCATGGAACGTCCAACGACCTGTGCCGCAAACATACCGGGTTCCAGTTTCCGATCAGGAACCGACACCCAGCCAATTTCCGATGGAGATCCATCCGGCCCCCAAGTTCCTGCCGCTGCGGTGACGTCGAACACCGGGACATGGGTTGTGAACCGAGCCGTTCTCTTAACTTCAGGCACTGTCTGAATTCGTGCCAGTTCGTGTTCATCCGATACAGTTCGATCAACGTCCTTCGTCATGCCCTGAGGCACGGCAAACCAAGTCTCGTTACGTCGTTCAAAGCGTACCGTGAAACCAGTACCGGGTAAGCCCGCATTTGAGCCAAACCATTGATGTAACAGTGTCCCCAAGTGATTCGACTTCTGACCCTGAGGCGCAGCAACGTTGCAGGCGACCTTCACGAACTTGAATTCCCAGTCGCTACCGTCCGGAAGCCGTACAAGCGTTGGGCCATACGGACGATTCGGGCATTTCGTTTTGTCCGGTACGAACAGGATCGGCTTTCCAGCCGAATGTGAGACCTTGGCTTCAAAGTTACTCCCGTCAATGTTCGATGAAGATTCCTTCCACTTCCGAGCGTATTGTGCGAGACGCCAGTCGACAAGCTCTGCTGTCATCGCTTCAAACGTCGGCCGCAAGCTGGCGTCACAGACCGCTGTAAAACGAAAATCATCACCCTCGCGGATAAACCATTTTTTTTCCGGCTGTAGATCGGTCCAACGATCAATGGGCCATTTATTCCACCACTTGGTCCATTTCGGATCGGCGGCAAGGAAATGATCCACCGCATGGCCATCTCCAAGTAAGTCCTGTCTCAGCACTTCATGGTTCTGCAAAAATCGACGACACGACTTCGCAAACTCGTTGAGATCTACGCCCGTGAAGATCCGGCCTTCGTCTAGGAGGACGCGCAGGACAACCATCTTGTAGGATTTCGTGAGGCTCGTCGTCTCCAGCATCTTGAGCCAGTCGCCGAACTGCGCCAGAATTTGTCGTTCGTCATTGCTCAGGTCAGCTTCCGACTCCGCAAAGCCAAACCAACTACCCTGCGCCGCAGAGATCGAACGTGGCAGAAATCCCTGACCGGAGACCTCGAGCACGCTCGGTCGACGCCCTAACTCGTCGCGAAGCGCGCGGTATCCTTCGATGGCTTCTTTCGGCCCAGTCGGAATAAACTGGCGAATCAGATCTTTCGCATCGAGTTCAACATCCACTAGGCATCCGTCTGGCAGTTGGGGAGCTGCGCCGTCCAGCCAGGATTTTAGCGTGCTCCAGTTCCCCGTCGCGCCGTGCAACGACAGAATGTGAACCATGCGTTGCGCGAAGATACGATGGTTGCCCACGAAGTCGATGACCAGTAGACGCGACTTCCCGTCACAGGCACGCAGTCCTCGTCCCAGTTGCTGCAGGAAGATGACTTTGGATTCCGTCGGACGCAACATGATGACGCGGTCAACGGCAGGAATGTCGAGCCCTTCGTTGAACATGTCCACGACGCAGAGCGTCTGCAATTCACCCGCACGAAGGTTCTGCAAGGATTCCGCGTAACTGTCGCCGCCACCGCCTGAAAACACGGCAGACGAAGAAAGTCCTTTTGCCCGCAGCCAATCGCGGGTGAAAATTGCATGCCGACGAGAACAGCAAAATACAATCGTTCTTTTTGCAGGATGCAATTGCATCGACGCCCAGAGCCGATCCATGCGTTCGCTGCGAATAACGCGATCTTCAAGCTCCGCAGGATCAAATCGTCCGTTTCGCCACGGGATCTGGTCAAAATTGATCGTGTCTCTGATGCCGATGTAGTGAAATGGAACCAGTGATTCTTCGGCGATCCCATCACCAATCGATGCGTGATACGCTAGGTTGTCGTCAAAGATGGACGCGACGTCCACGCCGTCCGTTCGTTCGGGAGTGGCGGTCAATCCCAGCACAAAGTCCCCACTTAATTTTGCAAGAACTCGCCGATAGCTTGGTGCGTGCGCGTGGTGGACTTCGTCCATGACAACATAGTCGAAATGCTCGACCGCGATCCGATCGAGTGCCTCAGGGCGTGACAGTTTTTGGATAGAGGCAATGACAAGGTCACCGCTCACGCCACTGCGATTGCCGAGACACCACGCGGTTTTTCCTTCCCCAAATTCTTTGTCGAGAACTAGAGATATTGCCGCCTCAGCCTGAGCCAGAATATGGGCGCGATGCGCGATCACCAACACCCGTGGACGTCGTTTTAAATGTCGCCCCAGTTGCCGCACATCGAACGCTGCGAGCCACGTCTTCCCCATCCCTGTCGCGACTGCAACCAACGCCCGTGCGTAGCCTGCATCCCTAATCTTCTGCAACGACGCCAACGCTTTGACTTGCCACGGGCGGGCATGGAAAGTCAACTCGCGTACGTGAAGAGGTTCGGGTTCAAAATTCGGACCACGGAACTTTGCCGCTAGAGTTGAATACCGACTGACAAGTTCGGGGGTGAGAACAGATGCCACTTTCCATAATGCATCGAACTCACGGGCGACCTGCGCGTGCGTTTCCGGCGCAGAATTTTTATCGCTCAGCAGATTCCATTCGATCCCAGTTTGTAACGCGGGGCGTGACAGATTGCTGCTTCCAACTGCAATGAATCCTGTATGGTCATCGACAATCTGCCAGGCCTTCGGATGAAACGAAGCCGGTGCTGACGGAATTTTGGCCATCTCGATCAGTTTCACACGCAGGCGTTCGTCGGCAAACTCTTCGACCGCCAGATCACACCAGCCCATCAGCCGACGCAGGGCATGTGGATCGGAAATGTAAAGATAATCGCTGACAAGAATCCGGACTTGTGCTTCGTTTCGGATCGCTTCAAACAACCGTTCTTCAATGACATCAAGCCCCGAAAGCTGGACGAACGAGGCGAGCACATCGACATACCGAGCTCCAGCAATTCGCCACGACAAATGTTCCCAAAGCGGCGACTTCGGAAAGCCTGTGCTGAGCCTCAGCCCGTTTCCTGTGGTGGATGCAATCTTTGGTGACGGCAAATCTTTAAGGTAGTTGCCCTTCTCTGGAATGACGTGTCGGATTCCACCACGGGGATCAGCCGTGTCACCTAGATATCGCGGAATCACGTGGACGTGCAGGTGGGGCACGGTCTGACCAGCCGCGTCCCCGGAATTAAACCCCACGTTGTAGCCATCTGGCTTCGGATTCAGCCGTTCATCGAGCATCAATTTGAGGACGTTAACAAGTGCCATCAACGCTGCTTGTTCTGCGGCTGACGCCTCAAACCAGGTTGGCACAATCCTTCGTGTGACAACCAGTGAATGACCGGTAGTAACTGGAAACCGATCAGGAATGGCGAACGCTTCAGTATTCGAGGCAATCCAATCTGCTTCTGGTACTTGCAGAAATGGTGACGCCATTGAGACCACTCATATGAATATGGAAACAGATGAGAACACTGGAAGCAGTGTACCACAAACGCCGCAAACTGGTCATCCAGAGTCCCGATGGCATCCTTCTGCGGATTGAAGCTGTGAGTCGCATTCAGATGGAAGCGAACTTTGGTGCCGTAGCTGTCGTAAATACGACGGTACAACTCAGACTTCCGGTCGCCGCTGGAACCGCAGACAAAGATCACGCAGGGTTTCTTGAGATTGTTGTCGATCTCAGCTCGCAGTGCTGCCCCCACCGGAGTCTGCACATCGAGATATTTCTTCAACGCATTCAGATCCGCGACGTTGCTTTCCAGCGTCGTCACCGCAGATGCGGAACCCTTCGACAGCGTCTCGATCAGGTCCTCAAAGTCCATGTCTGCCGTTCATTTATTCTTACAGCTTGATCTGGGTTTGTTGGTCGATGAAAATCGCTCAGCAAAGCATTGTCTCGTGGTGACTCGTCGTCCAACACCTACCATCGATGACAGCGTTAAAGATGAGCATCGAGCCCCCTCATCCGGCCTGTCAGCCACCTTCTCCCCCCCTGTGAGGGGGCGAAGGGGCGATTGCAGAAATCGGAGGCACGTTGCCCGTGCGGATCACTCTTCGCCGCCCGCGACGTCCCGGCCAGCATCTAGGCAGGCGTGCCGGGGTCAATCGAGTTGATCTGTATTTGCCGGGGCAAGAGTATGGCCAGCCCTCAGCCTACGGCAGCAGTGAGCTATCGTCTGATATTCTGCCGCAGGCCAAGGCGGACGTGCTGCGTAACGCGGAGAGACGGGCCACCCCGTCGATGATGCTACGCGGGCGGCGTGATTCCAAAATCCTGCACTGTCAGCAGTGCACTGAATGGGATCCCACGGGCCTCGAATGCTGCTCGGCCGCCCTGAAGTCGATCGACAATGCCGACGGCATGCACGACCTTGCAGCCGAATTCTTCCACCCGCTCGACAGCCTCCAGCGCACTGCCGCCGGTGGTCACAACGTCATCGACGATCACGACTTTGTCACCCGGCTGAATCGGGCCTTCGACGTAGCGCTGAGTCCCGTGGCCTTTGGCTTCTTTCCGAACCATGAAACCTTGGAGCGAGCGATTTTGGGCGGCGGCAGCCACGAGCACTCCGCCGACGATCGGATCTGCTCCGATCGACATCCCGCCAAAACCAGTGAATTCCACGTCCTGCAACAGGGCCAGCAGTCCGTACGAAATCTGCATCAGCCCTTCGGCACTGAGCGTGACCTGTTTGCCATCTAGGTAATATGTGGACTTCTTTCCGGAGGCCAGCGTGAAATCGCCGAACTTGAGGGCTCGTTCCCGAACTAGGTCCATTAATCGTACGCGGTTGAACATGGGACAGTCTGCTTTTATGATTGAGTTGAAGTTATTATCTGTGAAGGCGCGTGCGGGACTAGCTCCCAAGCGGATTCAGAGACGCATCGTAGCCGGCAGGATGATGAGTTCAACCCGTGCGTCACGGGTTGTTGCCGACACTTTCAGGATTGCTATTTATGTCCGCTCAGTTAAGTGAATTTGCCCGATCATTGAACGTCGAGACCGCTTTTACCGTCCTTGCAGTTGCCAAAAAGCTCAAGGCCGCCGGGAAAGACGTTGTCGAACTGGAGATCGGCGATAGTCCCTTTAACAGTACGGCATCGGCAATTCAGTCGGGCTTGCAGGCGATCCACGACAACCAATCGCATTACTGTCCATCACCGGGGATTCCGGAGTTTCGAGAGTCAGCTGCGAAGTTTCTGAAGCACGAATTTTCCATTCCAGTTGCCGCCGAAAACATTGCTGTCGGTCCCGGAGCGAAAGTTTTTGAACAGTTCTTCTGCGAAGCGTTTCTTGGCCCAGGCGACGGTTGCCTTGTATTTAGCCCACACTTTCCGACATACCTGCCCAACATCCAGCGACGTGCTGCGCGGGCTGTTTTGAAGCCTTTGAGGCAGGAGACGGAATTTCGTCCGCAGGTGGCGGACATCGAAGATTTTCTGAACAATGATCCTGCACCGCGCGCGATCTTTCTGAATTCGCCAAACAATCCGACCGGGGGCGTGACGACGGAGGAGGATTTACGAGACATCGCCGATCTGATTCGAGGCCGCAATGTGGCCGTGTTCAGTGACGAACCGTATTGTCATATGATCTGGAAAGGCAAACACGACTCATTACTTGCCCAGCCCGGAATGCTAGAGCAGTGCGTCGCGGCGTATACGTTTAGTAAGTCGTATTCGATGAGCGGCTGGCGCCTGGGATTCTGCGCATCGTCGCGCGGGATCATTGATGCGATCAGCAAGATGATTAATACCACGCTGTCGTGTACGCCACCTATCGTCCAGCTTGCCGGGCGTGCAGCGTTGGAGCGTGATTCGCAAGAACGTGACGAGACGATGCTGAAGTTTCGCGAGAAAGTAGTCCTGTTGACTCAGGGATTGAATCGCATCGCAGGCTTTTCGGCTCTGGATCCAACCGCTACGTTTTACGTTTTCCCCGGCGTCAAGCCCATCTGTAATCGTTTAAAAATCACCAGCCATGGTCTCGCATTGTATTTTCTAGAAGCCGCCGACGACAAGTTTGGCGTCGCATGCCTAGGCGGCGAATGCTTTGGAGAAGCGGGGGGAGGGTTTTTGAGATTCAGTTGTGCAGAACCTAATGAGCGCCTCCAGCAGGCGCTCGACTTTATCCCCGTCGCCCTGTCCCGACAGGATCGCATTGATGCTTGGTTAACGGTCCATCCGGAATTCCGTTTGAAGAAAGACTACGTTTAGTCTTTTCGCATCAAGGACTTGTCTGAATTCAACTTTGCGTTTTGCCGTTGCGATCATTGTGGTTACGCCTTCAGACGTGCCACGATTTCATCGACGATGCGACTGACTGGGACACGGTCTTGCAGCAGGCTGTCGCGGTCGCGAACAGTGACGCAGTTGTCCTTAGCCGTATCACCATCGACCGTGATGCAGAAGGGCGTACCGATTTCGTCCTGACGACGGTATCGGCGGCCGATAGCACCCTGCTGATCGTATTGGCAATTCAGACCAGCGGCTTTAAGTTCCCCGAAGATTTCTGCAGCTTTCTCCGGCATGCCCTCTTTCTTGATCAGCGGGAATACAGCGGCTTTCACAGGTGCCAGACGCGGATGGAACTTCATCAGGACTCGTTCTTGCATCTCACCTTTTTCATCTGGCTGCTGATCTTCATGGTATGCTTCGCAGATAAAAGCCAGCGTGCCACGATCGGCACCGGCGGATGGCTCAATGACATGTGGTAGGAAACGTTCACGGGTTTGATCGTCAAAGTACGTGAGATCTTTCCCGCTGCCGCGATATTTCGGAGTCCCGTCAGCGTTCTTTTCTACTTCCAATTCACCATCCGCGTTTTTCTTGAGCTTGCCTTCCATGTGCGAGCGCAGGTCAAAGTCTCCACGATGCGCGACGCCTTCCAGTTCTCCAAATTCACCGGCGTCGAGGAACGGAAATGCGTATTCGATGTCGGCGGTGCCGACGGAATAATGAGCCAGTTCATCCTGATGATGATCCCGCAAAATGATGCGATCTTTGTCGACACCCAAATTGAGATACCAGTTGTACCGACGATCGCGCCAGTAGGTGTACCATTCCCGTGACTGTGACGGATGACAGAAGAATTCAATTTCCATTTGTTCGAATTCACGCGAACGAAAGGTGAAGTTGCGTGGCGTGATTTCGTTTCGAAAACTTTTACCGATCTGACAGATTCCGAACGGCAGTTTCACGCGACTGCTGTCGCAGACGTTCTTGAAATTTACGAAAATTCCCTGAGCTGTCTCTGGACGCAGAAACGCCGCGTCTTCTTCCGTCCCTAGGGCCCCAAGAACAGTCTTCATCATGAGGTTGAATTCACGAGGTTCCGACAACTGGCAACCCGTGTGCTCACCTACCATTTTGCTAGGTTTTTGTGGGCACGGCGTGCTGGAAAGGTGATCCTGACGAAAGCGACCTTTGCAGGTGTGGCAATCCACTTTGATATCGTGGAACAGATCGTAGTGTCCTGAGCACTTCCAAACCTGGGGATGCATAATGATGGATGATTCTAGACCAACCATTTGAAAGGTTGATGGAGCGCCCGCAGGCTGCAGAAGCTCATTATGGGCCGAGACCATATCGTGATACCACGCATCGCGAATGTTGCGTTTGAGTTCTGTCCCCAACGGACCGTAGTCCCAAAATCCGTTCTGCCCGCCATAGATTTCAGAGTTTTGAAAAATGAATCCACGGCGTTTACAAAGCGCAACAATCTTGTCCATCGAACGGGTCATGAGGCAGATTTCTTTTCTGAAAGCCAAGGATTCACAGGGCCGGCATAGTCCGCCGGGGGCGGGATTGTAGAGGCCTGATTCATCGGCGCAAAGGCGGAAAGGACAGTCAGAAAACAGTGTTGGTGAAGTCGTCATATTTCGTTAAGGTATCGCGTTCCACTGAACTTAGGACTATTCGAGCGCGAATCTGCCTGCTGTCGATGTCTTGCCAGTTGACTTCCTGTAAACATAAAATCTGGCGAAAGTCGATCCGAAATGGAACAGCTCCTCATCGATGACATTGCCGTCTTTCCACTGCCGGGATGTCGGGAACCGTTAAGTTCCCTAAGTCACATGGTCGGGGCGTTTGTATTCGCGGCGATGGCAATTTTTCTGATTCGGCGCGGACGCGGCGACCGGGTGAGAACGTGGAGCCTCGCGGTGATGGCCGTTTCGTCAGTGTTGCTCCTGATTCTGAGCAGTGCGTATCATCTAGCATGGCCCGGCCCCACGCGTAATTTTCTGTTGCGAGCCGATGTGGCAGGTGTGTTTTTGCTCATTGCTGGCAGTATGACACCGGTTCATGCCATTCTTTTTAGTGGTCGCTCACGTTTGCTGGCCCTCGTCCTCATCTGGTCAGTGGCTGTCGTGGGCATTGTGCTCCGCATGGTGTATCACGAATATGTCACGGACGCTGTCGGTGTCTTCATCTTTCTGATGTGCGGATGGGGAAGCCTCGTGACTGCGATTGTTCTCTGGCGGCGGTTCGGTTGGACTTTCATAAAGCCTGCCGTGCTGGCTGGTGCATCGTATAATCTAGGCGCAATCGTTTTGCTGTTTCACGGTCCGACAATTGTAAGTGGAATCATGGGGCCGCACGAATTATGGCATTTTGCCGTGTTGAGCGGCCTCGCCATGCATTGGCGATTCGTGTACCAATTTGCCTCCGGGCCTGAACCGGTTTTAGCGGCATCCTGACGAGGTGGGAAGAAACAGAGTTACCCATCTTCGCTGGTATCGAAGGGACGCTCGCCGAGAATGTTTGCGACTTCGTCGCGCTCTAAATTCTCCGCCTCCAGCAACGCAGCTGCTAACGCATCGAGTTTGGCGCGATACTGCTTCAGTAATTGCAACGCCGTCGCGTGGGCTTCATGCATGATTTTCTGCACTTCCATGTCAATCAGCCGCGCGGTTTCTTCGCTGAATTCACGAGACGTGTGCATCTCCTTACCCAAGAATGGGTGTTCTTCCGACTGCCGAAATGCAACCGGCCCGATGGCTTCCGACATCCCCCAGCTGGCCACCATCCGGCGGGCTAGACGTGTCGATCGATTGATGTCGTCTTCGGCACCGGCAGAGAATTCATCAAACACAAGTTTTTCAGCCGCACGTCCGCCCATCATCATGACCAGCCGCGCTTTG
The DNA here is from genome assembly GCA_003670925.1 of Planctomycetota bacterium. GTDB lineage: Bacteria > Planctomycetota > Planctomycetia > Planctomycetales > Planctomycetaceae > SXXK01. The sequence goes on from QWQG01000202.1 coordinate 22,576, forward strand.
AGGAGATTTTCGCCGACGTTATAAAGTTCTTTCTCGGGCATCAGTTGCGTTACGCCCAATGCGCGTCCGCGAGGCACGATTGAAACCTTATGGACAGGATCCATGCCTTTCTGGCACCAAGCCAAGATCGCATGGCCCGCTTCGTGCCATGCCGTCAGATCTCTTTCTTTGAGCTCCACAGGCTCATCCCGCGGAGCCCCCATGAGGATCAGATCCTGAGCATAAAGAAAATCGACCATTTCAACCGTACGCTTGTCTTCGCGGGCCGCCTTCAATGCCGCTTCATTGACCAGCTTTTCCAATTCAGCCCCGCTGTAACCGATCGTTGTTCGAGCCAGCACTTCCAGCTCCACATCGTCCGCCAGCGGGACTTTCCGCGAATGAACTTTCAGAATTCCGAGGCGTCCCTCACGCGCGGGCTTATCAACCGTCACATGACGATCAAAACGGCCAGGACGCAACAGGGCCGGATCCAAGACGTCCTGACGGTTTGTGGCAGCCAAGACGATCACCGTTTCACCTTGCTGAAAGCCATCCATCTCACTGAGAATCTGGTTGAGTGTTTGTTCGCGTTCGTCGTGCCCACCGCCCACACCGGCCCCGCGGACACGACCTACGGCATCAATTTCATCGATGAAAATGATACAGGGCGAAGCTTCACGAGCCGTCTTAAAAAGATCCCGCACACGCGTGGCACCAACACCCACAAACATCTGAATAAATTCAGACCCGTTAATCGAAAAAAACGGCACACCGGCTTCCCCGGCGGTCGCCCGAGCAAGCAATGTCTTTCCGGTACCCGGAGGTCCAACAAGCAGCACACCTTTCGGAATCTTGGCCCCCAGTTTCGTAAATTTTTTCGGCGTCTTGAGGAACTCCACAACTTCCTGCAGGTCCTGTTTGGCGTTCTTCAGCCCGGCAACATCGTCAAATGTGGCTGCCTTATCATTTTTTTCAAAACGCCGCGCAGGGCTCCGCACAAATCCGCCCATCATGCCGCCACTCGAAAACGGATCCGACGATCGCCGCATAATTGTCCACAGAATGAAAACTAAACCCAGCGGCAAGAAGATCCAGATGAGCAACTGAGTGCCATTATCTACGGCAGTCGGCGTGGATTCGATCTGCACCTTTTTTTTGCTGAGGTCTGACATAAATTCATTGTCATGCATCCGTTCCGGCGGAAGCACAGTGTTGAATTTTTTGCTGAGTTTGCCGATGAAACCTTTCGGTGCTGAGTCCGGCACTGCTTTCCACTCACCCGTCATGAACTCCTGCTGAAAACGGACTTTGTCGATATTGTCAGCCTCGAGTTGCTGCTTGACGAATGAGTAGGGCACAGTCGAACCGTAATTCGACGGGGAGCTGTAAAACATCCACATGATCAACGCAAAGCCGACTACTCCCAGAATAATCATGGTTCCCAAATTGCGTCGTCGGGGATCGCCACCCTTGCCATCACTGGGCTTGTTATTCGAAGGCCCTGGAGAATTGTCTCCGGATTGCTGATCCATGCGAACTTGTATCCTGACTGGAATTTTGCGTGCTTTGAGTTCTGTTACGGAAGGGAAAAGCCAGCAGCAAATCGATTCTGCCCGCCCAGAGAAATGCCAAAGGTTATCCGACCTTCAGTGGCATCGCAATCCAGTCGCCGATCAGCGCGCAGCAGGGGGTGCAGGCGCGGATTTCGGTGGAGTGTCTGATGCAGCGTTCTACGAGGTTTTCCAGAGATCGCTGTCCATGATGCAGCAAAGCAGCGCCATGCCGTTGCCGCGGCGGACTTTCCAGCCGGCAAAGATTGCCCCAGTGCCGCTGTCCGTCCAGTGCTTCGTGTTGTCACGAGTCGTTCCATGAACC
>QWQG01000159.1 GCA_003670925.1 Planctomycetota bacterium
AACGTGAGACGATCCTCGTGATCAGCAATCTCACACCCTCTCCACGCGATAATTATCGCTTGGGTGCACCGTGCATGGGTTACTACAAAGAAATCTTTAACAGCGATGCAGACTGGTATGGTGGCGCGGGTCTCGGTAATCAGGGAGGCGTCTATTCTAAAGAGACGCCGTCACACGGCAAACCAGCCAGTATTGTCATCACCGTACCTCCTTTGGCTACGGTGATGTTCAAAGCCGTCCCACCCCCGGTGGCAGTCCCCGCTGCGAAAGTGTCCAAGACCGCGGGGGAGACTCCCGTTTGATTAGACGCCTAGGTCTAAAAGTCTCCCGCTTGACACCGCACGCAGTTGAAATTGACCGTAACCAATTTCAACATTCACTATTTGTGGCCGCGTGAAATATCGTGATTGAATTGCCGTGTGTGCCACGTCAGCGGCGTACCCCCGTGTTACCGTCCTCCGCTGGGGCAGTATGTTTCAATCCATGAGAAAATTTCATTGTGCCAGTAACGACTGTTTGCGGGTTTGTTCACCCAATGGCCTTCATCCGGGAAGTTAATGAACTTGCTCGGCACTCCCAGACGCTGCAACGCTGTGAAGAGTTGTTGTCCCTCGCTGACGGGAACTCGAAAGTCGAGATCGTTGTGAATGATGAGCATCGGAGTTTTGAAGTTTGCCGCGAATTTGTGCGGTGAATGCTTTTCGTATGATTCGCGATTCTCGCCCCACGGTGGGCCACCGTGTTCGTATTCGTCAAACCAAAGTTCTTCTGTGGTTAGGTACATGCTGTCGAAATTGTAGACTCCGCAGTGAGTCACCAGCGTCTTAAATTTCGATGTGTTCCCTTGAAACCAGTTCATCATATAACCGCCAAACGACGCTCCAGCGGAGAACATCCGATCAGGATCGATATAGCTCTGTTGTTCCATGTACGCCAGCCCGGCAAGTAGATCGAGGTAACATCGCCCGCCCCAGTCGCCACTGATCTGGTCCGTATATTTCTGGCCAAACCCCGTGCTTCCACGCGGATTGGGGAGCGCTACGACATAGCCCTGCGCCGCCCAGACTTCAGGATTCCAGCGGTAGCTCCAACCGTCGGCCCAAGCTCCCTGCGGCCCGCCGTGCACCAGAAAGGCCAGTGGCCACTTCTTGGCTTCATCAAAGCCAGGTGGCAGCAGAATCCACATCTGCATCGGATCGCCGTCAGCACCAACAACCGTAACACTTTCAGGTTGCGGCAAACTTAGTTCAGCAAGCAGTGTCTCGTTCGCGTGCGACAGGTTGTCGCCGGGAACTTTGGATCGCAGAAATGAATCTTCCAAGCGAACTCGGTAAATATCGGCAGGGTGCGTCAAACGCGTGTTGCTGCAGATGAGCGTGTTGCCGTCCGCTGAAATACTGATGCTTCCGGATGTTCCCACAGATTGGCCGCGTGCGACGATGTTGGGTGTTTTCAATAACAGGCTGAACAGCGATTTGGAACCGTTGGATTCGGCCACAGTGATGATCTCATCGTTGCCCCGCCATACGATTTCATCAAATGACAGATCGACCTCAGTCGTCAACGATCTCGCGTTGCTGATCAGACTTCCGTCCGCACTGCATTCAGCCACCATGATTTCCCACTTGTCGGCTTCGTAGCCCTCCGTCCGCTGCGCACGCCACGCTAACTTGGTGCCATTAGGAGAGAACACAGGATGACCGTCGGCTGCAGGATTGGTCGATGTGAGCGTTTGCCATTCCGGGGTACCTCCGCTGACTGGAACTCGGCAAAGGTCATAGTTTGTACTCCAAGATTCATCGGTTGCCGGAACTGCATTGAAAATCAGATGACTGCTGTCTGGACTGAAACAAAAATCCTGTGGCGCCGAGAAAGTGGTAGACGTTGGATACGCATCTCGATCACCCGGTGTCACGTCTCTCGGATCGCTAGCTTCAAGATCGCCCGATTCTTTTACACGGACATCAATTACAAACAAATGCTGGCGTTTGTCTTCGACATAGCTATCCCAGTGGCGATAAAAGAGTCGTTTGAAGACACGGACCTTGACTGGCGATTCTGCAATCTCCTCTGCTTTCTTTTTATTCGCGGCATCACTTACAACAAAGGGCAACGCCGAGAATTCAGGGTAAACTGTAGACACAAACGCGATCTGGTTTCCATCCGGTGACCAGATCGCATTGGCCGCATCGGTACTAATTTTTGTTAACTGTCGCGCTTCGCCACCGGCAGGATTAATGACCCACAACTGGCTGCTGCCAGATCGCGTCGATTCAAATAGAATCCAATGCCCGTTTGGTGACCATTTGGGATTACTGTCTTTCGCCGTTGCGTTCGTCAATTGTCGCGGCGGCATCGAGCCGTCGCTGGGGGCCAGCCACAGTTGCGAATGAGATTTATTTTGTTGCGAATCGGTAATCTCCGACACCGCATACGCAACCCAACCTCCATTAGGACTGACGCAGGGTGTTCCGACGCGCTTGAACTGAAACAGATCTTCGACAGTCATCGGGCGTTTGGTCATGGGAGTCTCTGCCTGGACGGCAAGTTGTGCATGCAAAAAAGCGGGTGAAAGGAGTATTAAAACAACGGCAAATAAGATGCGGATTCGCATGAGCGTGAATTTTTCCATCTTGAACCTTACAAGCAACAACCAATTTCTGGAGCAGAGCCGTGTCCATAGCATGTCACGTCTATGCATCGCTTGTCCAGCGTGCCCAAAAAATACCGTGAAGACTGCGCGTCAAGCCGTAACCGACATGAGCGGCAGAAGTTGCCGATCGGCGAAGACCATGCTTCACGGGCACGGCGACGGTTCTTGATTTGCCGAAAATATTGCGCGATTTCTGGGGTGTTTCGACCGCTGGAAGATTGATGGATCCTGCCGTTCGATTGTTCCCCCATTCTTTTGGTCTTCCACGTCCGGCGGTCGTTTGAATGTGGAACAAAATTCCAGCTTGTCGTGTTTGTAAAAAAGTATTAACTTTTCATCCAGCGATGCCACACTAGAGGCTTAGCCCGCGTCCAAATTAAGACGATATCAACCAACCACTAGAGACCGGCGTGGTTGGATCTAAAACCGTCTAAGATGGAGTCGCTTCGTTGGTGGCGAAAGAAATGAGGAGAGGTAATGAGTGTTCTTCGGGGCAATGCGACACTGGCAAAAGATCCTAGGACGTCCCGAGTGACGAGCGTGGTATCGGTTGTCTGTGAATCGCGCGCCGACTCTTGGACAATCCAGCGATTGCCCTACCGTGAGCTCAAACGTCGGTTTTGGCATATGTTCCCTGGGTTGCTCGTATTTGGATTGCACTTTGTGTCTCACGCAGATCCAATTTCCCCGACCTTACAGCTGATCATTGTGGGATGTTGTGCTGCAATTGCGGCGCGCATTTTGCTGGGTTTTCGACAGATTCAACGTCAGGGTGAAGGAAATGGTCGGTCAGCGGTCGGCGGATACGCACTGTCAGTCCTGTTGACTGCATTTTTGTTTCCGCGGCATCTGGAACTGGCCTTGGCGGTCCTTGCAATTCTGGCGTTTGGCGATGGGTCTGCGACGCTAGTGGGACTCATTTTTCGGGGACCGCGGCTTTGGTGGAATCGCACAAAGTCATGGAGCGGCCTCCTAGGATTTGTGGTAATCGGCTCCTTGATGACAGCATGGATCTACTGGGGTGAAACACAAAATTTGGAAGCCGCTGATCCTGCGGTGTCGTATGGGAGGGCACTGCTCCTGACGTCACCAGCGGTCGTGGCAGCCGCGTTTGCAGAATCCATCCGTTCGCACATCAACGACAACATCCGTGTCGGCGTCGTGGCAGCGATCGCGCTCGTCCTGCTGCATAGTTTCCGTCCTCTGTAATCCGCGCGCTGCACGGCATTTAGCGATTTGCCCACGGCACTCCACCCTGTCGCCGAGAATGCGCTCTTCGTGCCGTATTGCCAGACCGCAATCTTAAATTCTGCACCGTAAGCTTGTCGTTGAACTTACTTAGCAGCAGATCTCGCATTCTCTGCCCGTGTTCGTTGGGCCCGAATTGCATCTGAGTCAATCGTGGGGTAGTGACAATCGATTCCAAGATTGTATTCACGATCCACTTTGTGAGGTAACTTCCCGAGAGTAGCACCATAATCGTTACAACGAGATTGAATCGGAAAGAGCGTCTTCGGATTCGCATCGAACAGCCTCACGACCCTGATACACGACTCCCTCGGGGCTACCGAGCGTGCAACCACATGTTTATCCAATACCGATAGTCGCCAGAACTTGTCGAGGTTGCCACGCACCACGTTATCACAACACTTCGCAGCGCAAATTTCCGCGGCGAAGTTTTGCACCCCTCTCGCTTGGGGTACAGTCGCAGCATGCGGCGGCAAACCTGCGCTGTGTCCTAGGCAAGCAAACGATAGGTGCAGGCAGACTTTGGTAACAGACTGATGGCCATACGTAGCAAAGCGACAGTTGATTTTTCGTTCATGTTCATTCCGAGGACTGGGTATGTTTTTTGGCAATGCAGAACAATTGAGGCAAAGCGAAATCGGTCGTCTGTTTCCGGATGAGGAAATCGTCGAAGATCCAGGAATGCTGGGATTTATCTCACAGCCCCGCACAAGCGCCGCGCTAGGACACCCGCCCGAAGTTTCGGCGTGACGAAAAATCTAGGATGTGCGATGCCTAATGGCCGACCTCCTTGCCTCGCAGCACACGAGCACCGGATAATCTCGCAGCAAATTGGAACGCATTCGGCTCAATCGCGTACGCCAGCAGAGGGCCATTGATGATTCTTCGCTGGCAACTGCCTGTCTTGGGTCAATAAAGACGTTGACAGGCACCGTGGAGATCATGGATTGACGTAAGCATTCTAGGCATTAATTTCGTAAAGTTGGTAGGATCGTCGTAAGTGCGTGCCACCACCAATCGTCCTAGGTGGCACCAGTTGATCGGGTCAAATGGCACTGACTTGAGGAAGAAGTCTGAAAATGCTGCGAATTCTTGATCTACCGCCATGTCGGCGGCATGGTGGATTATCGCGGCGCGAGTGGATGCGAATCGGTGGACTTGGTCTCAGTGGACTCTCACTGCCGCAAATTGCGACAGCTAGACCGACAACATCGCGGGACAGTGAATCCAAGAGCGGCAACGGGTTTGGAAAAGCGAAGTCTGTGATCGTTATCTTTCTCGGGGGCGGTCCGCCGCAGCACGAGACGTGGGATCCTAAACCCAACGCCCCTGCCGAAGTCCGCGGCGGATTCGGCGTGATTGCTTCGCGAACTCCAAGCTTATCGATCGGCGAACTCATGCCGATGACATCACTTCTTACCGATAAGATTGCGGTGCTCCGGGCGATGGTCACGAACGACAACGCCCACTCGTCCAGTGGCTATCAGATGATGACTGGTGTTCCGCATGTGCCGTTGAGCGCTGAGAATGCCGTCTCGAAATCGCCAAACTTGGCTCCGCACTGGGGCGCTGTAGCCAAGTACTTAAATTACAATTCTCGAGCCTCGATGCCGCCGGCGATCACGCTGCCGAATCGAATCGCGAATACAGGTGAGATCGTGTGGCCAGGCCAGATCGGCGGCGTGCTTGGTCAGCAGTACGACCCGTGGCTGATCACGTGCGATCCGTCAAAACCAGATTTCACAATCCCGGATCTTGCTCTTCCGATGGAACTTCCCAAACTACGTTTCGAACGGCGGTTGTCATTACTTGATCAGGTCAATCGGCATCTTGATGGGTTAAGTGAATCGCCGGCTGTCTCGAGTTTCAACCAGCAGACCCAGCAGGCGTTAGGACTGTTGGGTGGGCCACAGACGCGGCAGGCGTTCGACTTGCAGCTTGAAAGTCAGGAGACGCGAGATCGGTATGGAACATCGCGGTGGTCCCAAAGTCTCTTGCTTGCTCGGCGACTTGTCGAAGTCGGAGTGTCGCTGGTGCAGGTCAACTGGTGCAACATCGAAGGGGAACCAAACGGCGGCAGTTGGGACACCCACGATCGACATAATGACTTACTCAAACGTTATCTCATGCCGTGGATGGACCGAGCCTATTCTGCATTACTGACGGATCTGTCAGAACGTGGACTGCTCGATGAAACGCTCGTCGTTTGGGTGGGGGAATTTGGCCACACACCAAAATTCAACGCGAACGCTGGTCGCGATCACTGGGGCCAATGTTTCTCGATCGCTTTAGCGGGTGGCGGTGTGCGGGGAGGCGTTGTGCACGGCAAGTCGGATGGTCACGCGGCATTTCCGGTAAGTGGTCGAGTGGAACCAAGAGACCTCTTGGCAACCATGTTTCATTGCCTAGGCCATGCCGCCGAAACACAATTGTATGACACCGAAGGCCGCCCGATCCCGATCAGTCGCGGTCGGGTGATCGACGAAATTCTCTAACAATTTTAACTGCAATTATTGACCGCTGTTGGCCAGTGTGCGGTTGCCCTTCAGATCGCAGTCAACACCCTCGTGAAACGCGGAGCAGCCGACGGCCAAAACGATGAATGAGTGCATTCGACAAGACCCAAGAGTCGGCGCAGTGTTCGGCCCTCTGAAGATGCTTTTTTAGGCATTACTTTCCCGCTTCCGCCGAGCAATCTGAGTGATCTCATGCCCCGCCGGCGGTGGACAATCTGGATTGATCCACTGGATTACCGCTGCCCAACCAACACTTTCAACGTCGTTTGGGAGATAGCCTTGGATTGCGGTTACAGCGTCCCAACCATCGTGAAGATGAGCAGTGAGTACGGAATCTACGACTTCGCCACGTTTTACGGCGGCAATGTATTCCTCAGCTGACATCACATTGGCGAAGCGGTGAAACCCTGGCAAGCGGCTTCCACCGGTTGAACGCCACAAGCCCTTTTCGCGAACGAGCACGCGAGCGGCCACAGTGAGCGCGCGACCAATGCCATGGTGCTGATGCGCTGGATGTACCATCAGATCCGCGCCATAGAGCGTGTGGCCTGCAGGATCGTGATCAGTGAACGACCCGCCAGAGGTCAGTACATCCCACGAGTCATCGAGATAAAAGTCGGTGATGCGGAGCAAAAGGGTGCAGTGGGTGCCAACGACCGCGCCCACATTGTCGTGTACCACGACGAACTGGCCCTCCGGGAAAACCCTGTGATGCGCGGCAAGTTCGTCGCTGGTGTAAGGTCGCTCGGTTGGGTAGACAGCCTCACAGATTGCTGAGATTGCTGGATAGTCGCGTTCTAGCATCAGTCTGAGCGAATAGCCATCGGGGAGCAATCGCGTTATTTCTTGCATATTTCCTGTCGCTGAGAGTTGAGTCTAAAAACGTTAACGAGCTACTCAATTGTGTGTACCACATTCGGTAGATTATTTTACGATCGCCGGTAATTAAACCGCCTTCCACTTTATTTGTCGTTGAAC
>QWQG01000190.1 GCA_003670925.1 Planctomycetota bacterium
CCGACGGGTTGTTGCGAAACAGGATGTACGCCACGCAACTGACTCCTGCGCCTGCGACCAAAAAGCCACTTCGTCGCAGGAGCTGTTGTGTTTGCATCGGTTCCCCGTTCCTTTGAAAACGTCAACCACCAAGCTGACCCTGTTGAGCACCCAACACAAGAACAAGTATTTGCCCACCGACAACAAGCAGATTGACAACCACGCCGATCCCAATTGAAATGTTACCCCACTTATTGGCTTCCTGTGAAGCCTTTTGAGCGCCTGCATAGTCGCCGGCGTCCAACTTCCCATTGACTTGCGCCGCGAAGACAATCGCCACAATTCCAAATGGCAGACAGCAACACAGTGTCGAGATAATGGCCTTGACCAGATGGTTCGGAATATTGGGCCGTGAACCTCCCGTGCCCATTTGTCCCGAAGCCGGTTGTGAGTACGGATTGAATGGCGTCTGATCTGACATGAAATGCACCTTTCGAGAGTTTCCGCGACTTAAGGACTCTGTGCAGAATTCTGAAACGAATTGAACTTCTAGGCAGTCCACATCCGCCTGACTTCGCAACAGGTGTACGTGTAGTCTGCGAACGCATTCGTTACAAGCCACCGACACGAGAGATGTTCCGTGCGTCTGTCGCCACCAATCCTGAATGTTACGCAGAAACCCCGATCGCTGTCGCCGTCGCATATTCGCGAGCATGTGAGATCGTGAGTTTGATTTCCGCAATTTTCAACTGCTGGCTGATCTGCAGGGCCTCCCCGGACAATTGCACTGTTGGCTGACCGGTATGCAGTGAAATCACTTCAATATCGTGAAACGTGATGCCCTGGACAAAGCCGGTCCCAAGCACTTTAACAACGGCTTCCTTGGCGGCCCAGCGCCCGGAAAAACGCACGGCGGAGTCACGATGCCGTTGGGCGTATTCGATCTCATTGGGTGTGAAACATCGATTCAGAAAATGATCGCCGTGACGTGCAATCATTTCCCGAATGCGTTCGATTTCCACAATGTCCGTGCCGATCCCGATGATCATGTCATGCGCCTGCTTTGCGAACTCCGACGGTCAGCAACAGATTCGCCCACAGCGCCTGATCACCCGTCTGAATGGTGAGCACATGATCGCGTGAATCGACGGCCGTATAAAAATCCCAGCGGGAGATTGGTTGCAATTCAAGCACCATTCCAGCAGTCGCGAGAATGCTGCGATATTCGTCCCAGACCGGCGGATCATGCGGCAGCCGATAGGGATCATCGTCCGGCATCCCCATCGTGCTGACGGCTTCGATCGGGATGGCAGCCAGTAAGACTTTCAACACCTGAGCGACCGTCACCAAGCCTGGTGCCAGATTCAGGCTAACCAGTTCTGCCCGAGGACCGATCGCCGACGCTGCGGGATAGTTGCCGTCCGCAATCAACACTTTGGAACTATGTCCGGCGCGCGCCAGAACTTCAGAAATCTTTGGATGAATCAATTCAGAACGGAGCATAACAGAAGAGTCCAAACGAGAGAGAAAAACACTCGACTCGGAGAGTCAAGCGACATGAGCTATGACCGGAAGTAGCGGCGAAAGGTTTCGCTTGTCTGGCGGGCCGTCGTCAGGGAATCAGGAATCGGGAATGCTTCGGCCGAAGCGTAACCATCGTAGCCGATTGATGCGAGCGCAGCGGCAATGGGTGCAAAGTCCATGTGACCTCGGCCAGCAGCTTGGCGGTTGGAATCCACAAAATGAACATGCCCAATCTGCGCCCCAGCGTTTTGCAACGCATCGGCGACGGAGACTTCTTCGATGTTCATATGAAACAAATCGGCCAGCAGTTTTACCGAGTTTGTGGCCAGCGGCTTCAGCAGTTCCAGACCCTGCTGCAGCGTATTCGCCAGATTGGTTTCGTAGCGATTGAGTGGTTCGTAGATCAACGTCGTGCCGAGCGATTCGGCATATTCGCCCAGACGCTGCAGCGCATCTCGCAGATATCCCTGTGCGGTGGGCTGATCAACGACATCGTCCCATTTTCCCTGCATCGAGCCAATGATCGCTGGTCCGCCGAATTCGGCTCCGGCACTCATAATGTCACGGATGAAGTGTTCGGCTTTTTGACGCCGCGCAGAGTCTGGGTCGCAGAGTTGCAGTTTATGAACCACCATCCCAGCGCCTGTGCCCACCGCTGCGAGCCGTAAGTGATGCCGCTTCAGCAAGTCAGCCAGCGGCAAACTTTGAATCGCCGCAGCCGACGGAGCAAACAATTCAACCGCATCAAAGCCAAGTTCTGACGCGATCCGGCAGGCATCGGCGACATCGTCGTGGAACACAAACGGTCCCTTGCGAGCCTGCTCAACGATGCTGACAGTAATGGCAGATTTGATCATAGTGCGATGTCGTGGTTGTGAATTCGGAAGTGGAGGATGCGAGGAATGAACGTGAAGCGTATCGAAAAATGTTCGAAATCGCGACAAACACAGGCGACAAGCACTTATCCGAGATGACCATTCTCGTCCGTCGCATGGCCATGAAACGCTTTCGTAGCGTAGGTTCTTGTGCCGCAGGAGTCCTTTTCCGTACGGGATGATTATTGGCGAGGTCTCGGACATGAATGTCCAAGGTACAGGAATCGCAACTCTTCCGCTGTTTCTACCGTAACCGAATATCCACGCTGGCACTGTGAGCGGTGAGGCCCTCTTTTTCGGCCATCAGACGCACGCGATCAGCATCGGCACGCAATGCCGCAGCGTCATACTGAATGATGGAACTGCGTTTCAGGAAATCCGTCGCTGCAAGGCCATTCGCGAACCTCGCTGTGCCGCCAGTCGGTAACACATGCGAGGGACCTGCGATGTAATCCCCCAACGCAACCGGAGTATAATGTCCAAGAAAAATGGCTCCCGCATTTTGAATCTGATGCAGCATAGCTTCCGGATCGTCCATCGAAATATGGAGATGTTCCGGAGCAAGCAGATCCGTCAGTTCGGCTGCTTCAGCTGGGCTGCGGGCAAGAATCAGGGCGCCGTAGTCGGCCAGCGACTGACGCGCTAGATCGCCCCGTGACAATTGCGCCAACTGCTGTTCCAAGGCCTGCTGGACGGCTGCGATTAAAGGCGCATGCCATGTAATCAGAACTCCGGAGCCGGGACTGTGTTCCGCCTGTGAGATCAGATCTGCAGCCACAAATTCCGGTCGCGCGGTTTTGTCGGCCAGCACAATGACCTCGCTCGGACCAGCGATACTATCAATGTCCACGTCCCCGAAGACATGCTGCTTAGCAAGGGCCACAAACAGATTGCCCGGCCCCACAATTTTGTCAACGCGCGCGATGCCTTCCACACCATAAGCCAACGCGGCGACGGCCTGCGCCCCGCCGACGCGATAGACTTCCGTCACACCAATTTCATGACAGGTCGCCAGGAGATCGATGTTGTAACCACCAAAGGGTGTGGGGGGGACCACGATTGCAATTTCACGAACTCCAGCCGTCATCGCCGGGACAGCCGTCATCAGCACCGTCGATGGATACGCAGCAGCTCCACCCGGCACGCAGATCCCAACGCGTTTCAGCGGCAGGTGTCGCTGCCGCAGCTCGACCGTGCCGTTGCCCACGGATCGCACGATCCGCGCATCTTGGGGAAGAATGGCCCGCTGAAACTCGCTGATATTGTCGCGTATTTCCCGAATCGTCTCCAGAAATTGGGGAGACGCCTGTCGGGCGGCTGAAGCCAATTCTTCCGGGGTCACGCGCATCGTTTCGGGCGTGAGGTCGCGTCGATCCAGTTTCGAGGTATAGTGCAGCACAGCGTCGAGGCCACGTTTGCGGACGTCATCACAAATTCGCTGTACCACTTCGCGCGGGCTGAGCGGTTCGCCGAACAATTCAATGGTGCGCAGACGTCCAGACTCCGACACCACATCACCACGCGGACTGAGCTTGTTGCGGAGCAGGCGAAAAAGTTCTGGGGCATCGCCCTGATGGCAGTCGATAGTTGGAATGGCCAGTCTTGGAGTCATGTGCAGAAACTATTGCCGTAATAAGATGAATCAGGCACTCGTGATGAATGCCGCCGCTGACTGATTGAAGCCTCCAGCCGAGCGAAGTATAGTCTATTGCTCTATTTTGCCGAGTTTTTCCAATCCATTCCCGTTCTTCGAAAGCTGCTCCCTTGAAATCTGGGTCCTCAAGAATCATTGATCTTCGCAGCGATACCGTCACCCGACCCTCGGCGGCAATGCTGCAGGCCATGATGACTGCCGAAGTTGGCGATGACGTCATGGGGGAAGATCCGACTGTGAATCGGCTGGAACGATTTGTAGCCGACATGTTCGGGCACGAAGCTGCCGTGTTTGCCTGTTCGGGGACTCAGAGTAACCAGATGGGCGTGCGTGTTCATTGTCTGCCAGGCGATGAGTTGCTAATTAATGAAACAGGTCACATTTCCAATTTTGAGGGTGGTGCGCCGGCAGCCTTAAGTGGCGTGACGGTTCGCACGATTGTGGCCCCCGATGGCATGCTCGATGTGGATGTACTGGAAGGCAAAGTCCGCGTCAACGATCAGCACTACGCGCGGACACGCCTCGTCTGTCTCGAGAACACAACCAATCTTGGCGGAGGCCACGTTTATCCGCTGAAACAACTGCAGCGAGTTTCTGACTGGGCGAAGACAAACAGCTTGAAGCGGCACCTCGACGGCGCGAGATTGTTCAACGCAATTGTCTCAGGAGGTTACTCGGCCGCTGATGTTGGCGCGTGCTTTGACACGATTTCCATCTGTTTTTCGAAAGGCCTTGGCTGTCCGATGGGCTCAATCCTGACCGGCACCAAAGACGATATCGTGCGGGCCAGACGAATTCGAAAATTGTTCGGCGGCGCGTTGCGACAATCCGGAATTGTCGCCGCTGCTGCCATTTATGCCCTCGAAAATAACGTCGTACGACTGCAGGACGATCACACACATGCGAGACAACTCGCCGCAGGCCTCGCGGCAATTGAGGGCATCCGGATTGACGTCGAACGCGTGAAATCGAATCTCGTGTTCTTCGAAATTGAAGCCACACACGGATTGGCCATTCAACTGGCAGGCGCCTTAAGGGAACAAGGCGTGCTGGTTGGTCCCATGGGTGGGCAACGCATGCGGGTTGTCACACACTTGGATGTCACCACCGCGGATATCCCCACTGCCGTTGACGTGTTTCGTCAGTGCATGGCGCAAGGCTTTAAGGATCGTCCGCTGGCTGGTAGTGGGCCATATTCAAAATAAGGTTGATGTGGGCAAGCACGCATCCGGAATGTCCCGACCAAGACGCCATCCCAAACCACGATGCCTACTTAATCACCCAGATTTCCACTCACCACTAGACCAAGTAGCTCTTTGACCATACGATGTCGTTTGCCATGGATAAAACTGCTCAGAACATTACTAATCCCTTGATTGCAGGTGATCCCGTCGCACTTCAGACGATTGATCCGGCAACTCCGGTGCTATCCGCTGAGGTCTCCGGCGTGACTGCGGACGAGCTCAGAGCGATCAAGGAGGAAAAACTTGCGACTATCCGGCAAGCGATAGCCCGAGGTGATTACGATTCAGAAGCAATTCTGGAAAAGGCACTCGGGCGCATGCTCAAGCGACTGGAAGAATCCAAAAACGAGCAATAGTGCTGTTGTAATCTTGAGATTTTCTCAGCACTCTGGATCTCTGCCGTGACATCGGATGCGGCGGTGGGCAAACTGCTGAGAAGCAGGCGTGTGAAGACCATTCCCTATGGCTTCCATCTGAACATTTGTAGTGTATTTCTACACTGAACGAGCGTAAACATTCGCAGCACAGGATCTCCGATCACTCCCGCCGGCAGCGTCGAGGATCAAAGATCGGGGCTAGGCCACAAACAGGCTATTGAGGTTATTGTGAGTGATTTGGCATTCAATGAAATTGCTCGTCCAGCCGTCGCCGTGTCGCCGGTTGAGAAATTCCGTGAATTTCTGGGCACACGCGGCAAACGTTTGACTCAGGAACGCGAAACGATTGTACGGGAGATCTTTGCCGATCATGAGCATTTTGATTCTGACCAGATTGTCGCCCGGCTAACTCAAACACGTCGTGACGGCGGCCGTGTCAGCCGGGCCACGATCTATCGCACACTCAGTTCCTTGGAGGAAGCTGGACTGATTCGTAAAGTCGCGCGCGCGAACGACCGCGAAGTTTACGAACACGACTATGGCTATCCGCAGCATGATCACTTTATCTGCGAAAAGTGCAATCAGCTGGTCGAGTTCCGCAACGATGAAATCTCAGCCGTTTTAGTCCGCGTCGCCGCTGATCATGGATTTCGAATGAGCGGTCATCGCCTTGAAGTCCACGGCATCTGCGCGGCTTGTGCCAAACCTCCGACGCGGCGGCACCACAAGCTTGACATGATTTGACAGGGAAATGTCATTGTTCGCACGAGGATGGACATTCATGTCCGGCGAGAGTTTGCGTAGACATGGCGGCACATTCATGTCCGGCGACATAAACCGCACCATGGCAAGAGGGTTACTTCTGCAGCGGCGCTGTCGCGTAAAGCACAACGGTCGGTGGATTTTCGCGGTTGGCTGTGCGGGCGGTCAGAATATCCTGCAATGTGGCCTGAAATGCCACCTCGGCCTGGGCTAAGGCAGATTGCACGACAGCACCCATTTGAAGTGCCGTTTTCAGAGAGTTGGGATCGGGGCTCAGCTGTGACAGCAAGCCGCTAATTTGCTTCACTTGTGGATCGTCTTCAATGTTCTGAACTTGTTCTGGAGTCACTTCATTGGTGGTGGCTGAACCTGTCGTGGCACTGACAAGATGCCATTCGCCGGGCTTTGAATTTCGGAAGAGCTGCCGCGTGACGGAAGCAGCACCGTTCGCGAGATCGAACTCAAATGAAGACACGATAACTGCGGCATGACCATTCGTCTCGGCGATTCGCACTGCAGCCGCTGGCAGTGCAGCATTTTGCTCATTTTGAACGGACGACGGATTGTCTGCAACACCGCCTGTTTCGTTCAGTAACTCCTGCAGCGTGTTGTGCAGGGAATCACCTACCAGAGAACTCAACAGCGTCGCCATATCAGGCTTTGCGTCTTCAGCCACGAACTCATGGCCCGTACGAATCAACCGCGTGACCTTATTCAGACGTACATCGATCGCGGCAAGAATCCGTTCAGCCAGCGCCTCTGGCGTAGCTGTCTGTTGCGGCGAAGCGAGCCGTTTCAACTGCGTTTCTGGAATTGCTTGAAGTCGTGCGGCCACGGTTTTCCAGTGCAGTTCTTCGAAATTGTCGATCTCATTGAGTAATGCCAACGTGGCCAATTCGCGGCGATTTGGCGGGAGAGTCTCAAAGCGTTTCAAACGCATCGGCTCGATCTCAACAATGATCCATGGAGG
>QWQG01000051.1 GCA_003670925.1 Planctomycetota bacterium
AGCAATCGCGTTATTTCTTGCATATTTCCTGTCGCTGAGAGTTGAGTCTAAAAACGTTAACGAGCTACTCAATTGTGTGTACCACATTCGGTAGATTATTTTACGATCGCCGGTAATTAAACCGCCTTCCACTTTATTTGTCGTTGAACCAAACAATCCAGTTTGCAATTAAATGGCAGATTTGAACATTAATCATCTAACGGAGTCAGCCGCCATCCGCCGACGGACCGCGTGTCAGCCTGCAAGAGGTCTAGCAGCGGTTCACCGATCATTCCGAGCGACCATCGAGCGCTCACGGGAATAAGAGAATGCCTCGGGTCCAGCTGATATGCTTCCAGCAGCCCCGGCACAGCTGATTTTGCCCGCATCCGCCCCAGTGCGACGGCTGACATGCCACGCACTAGGACTTGTTCCGGCATCATGCCAGCTCGATCCGCTACCCGTCCGAGAAATGATTTTGCAATATCCGCGTCAGGATCGTGTTCATGGAGTAATCCGAGAGCCCACATTGCCGCCGTCCGCTTGGAGATCCCACCTAGTGCCGATTTACTGAAATTCGGCTCCAATAAAGCGTGTAGATCCTGCAGACGCTCGAGGCCGGCATATTGAATCAGATACGCTGACTGGAGCCCGATGTCAGCCTCTCGAGGCTTTGACTCGGGATTCTTTAACATCTCCTCGTTTCGCACCAAGCGTTTGCGCACGGCATCCTGCACGGCCTTATCTGGATACAAATGCATCAGCCATGCCGCTGTTACCAAGACCTCATTTCGTGAATGTTCAAGTAACGGAACACAGCGATCAGAAAACTGTGCCGCGCGAAGTTGCCCCAACAGCAACAGACTTTGCTCAATCCCCTGCCAGTCATCGGTCGTCGCCGCTAGGGTGTCACCAGCCATTGCGATGATAACTTCCCGGAGTGGAGTTTGTTCTGCAGCGACTTGAAACAACATTTCCCGCGCGACGTTTCGTACTTCCAGATGCTTGTCACTCAATTGTCGATGTAGCCAACTGGAACGTTCCACATTCGGAAATCGTTGCATGATGTGGGCGGCAGTCATGCGGACGACTGCGTCAGGATGAATGCGTCCTGTGCTTAATGCCGGAATGAGAGCCTCTGGATTCACGCGAAACAAGGCCACCCATGCTGCAGACGCGACACCATCTGCAGGATCCGCACAGAGGAGAAACAATTTGCCATGTGCTTCGGGCTTCGCGCTGGACAAAAGTTGGATTCCAAGCAGTCGCTCCGAAATACTACCAGCTAAGAAGGATACCGCTTCTGCAAATGCCTTATCCGGGGCCAGAACCACCAGTGCCCGTGCCGCTGCTCTGCGCTTTTCGAAAGCCAACAGCTCGCCATGCAGAACCGAATTCAGCAGATCTACAGCCTGAGTGTCACCCAGTGCTACGAGTCCGTCACAGGCTAGCGCCACAGCCACCGTGGTTTCAGTTTGATCTTCCAGTCGCTGCCTCCAGATGTCGCCTGCTGCCGTGACTTTCCAACGAGCCAGAGCAGGGTCGAGCCAGAGTCGCTGCGCGTCATCAGCATATTTATTTAGCATCAGGACGGCCGTCCCTGCTTGCGTGATATCAGCATTCACGAGAGCATGTGCACACGCAAAACGTACGCGCAAATTTGAATGTGATTCGAGATGTTTCGCCAAAATATCTGTTGAGCCACTGATGTCTTTGAGTTTTTCTTGAGCGACTCGCGCTAAACTGAGAGCAGCTGTTTCCAGCAATTCATCATCGTCAATTTCGCGGAGCGTCTTATCGAACAACGGGACAAATCTCGCATTCAATTCTCTTAAGCTCAGCGGAGGAATCAGATGTGGCTCAAGAAACATCCGCATCGGCAGTCCAGAGAAACGCGCAATATGCGAGATTGCCAGGGGCCCTTGAAAAGGCCCATGTGGACTGAATTCAGGGTTGGGAAGTTCGCTCTGCCCGACGTCTGGCTTGAGTTGATCCGGAGTCTCATCTGGATCGACTGTCTCCTGAGCAGACGCACCAACAGGTACCAAGCAAATTAGAAACGCAATACGCTGCAAAGTTCGACAAAAACATCGAATTCTGTTCGCTTGAAGGAGCATAATTCAGTTCACAAAAATTATTCAATACAAGAGATCAGTCGGGCTGACTCAGACGACGGACTCGAAAATATAAAACAATGAGTAGCACGAGGGACAGCATTGAGCTAATCCACCACGCAGACGGAATCAGATTGAACGTCTGAAACCCTTTTGCTTCGATGGCGCTCAATGCAGCTGCCAAGGGATTCAGACGCAGCGTGTTTTCTACTAAGGAATGCCCAAACGGGGCGTCGAGATTGACCCAGACCAGCAAGGTTCCGACAAAAAGCGAAATTAGAATGCCGTATGCCACGGTTGTCGCCACCGCTGTCGAACGGAAAAAGCTGCTTACCGTCGCGCTGATCAACATTGATAATAATGCGGCAAGAATCAAGCTGACAATTACCTGCCTGACTTGCGCCTGCAGGTTCGGCTGAATAAGCATAATTACGGCGTAACCTGGAAGCGTGGCAAACAAGAGCAGCGCGAGCGTCAGCACGACGCTAGTGAGTTTTCCGGTCAGAATTCTGCCAGCGCTCATCGGAGTTACACGCAGCAAATTCCAACTGCCGCTTTCCATCTCGCCCGCAATCATGCTTGCCGCAAGTCCGGGCGTGAGGAGCACGATCAACGCCACCTGCAGCACAATAATAATGGCACCGGTAAAGTGCACACCACGTGATTCAGCACCACCGGCCGAAGCGAGTGTCAGCATCAGTGACAACACTGCACAACCAGCAATGAGACGCAGTAACCAGTGCAAGCGACCAAACTGACGGCAGCGAAATTCTTTAATCATCACAGGATTTAAGAACAACGGAATCCCTTTGGAACGTCGCTGTGGATCGACCAGATAAAGAACACGTCGCGCAGTCCTGATTCCCAATGACTGCTCGTCGGTAATGCTTCCCTGAGACCGCGAACGATCGATCAACGCGTGGCTCAGGCGCATGGCGCATACGACGCTACCTGCCACGATCGACAATCCCGTGAATACCAAATACCAGAACAACACCGGACGATTTTCTACCAGCCCGGAGCCACCGACGGATCCTTGGTCCAGCATCTGCATCAGGGAAGGGACGGGGGATACAAGCTTCAACCATCCAGCGCCACGAGCAATCGGGCTGTCGTCGCCCTTCATGAAAAAATCGGGAAACGTCGGCACGATCGTGACCGCAAATGTCAGTCCGTAACTCCAACGCAACGCGGCCTCGGTACTACGACAGAAAGTGCCAACCAAAATTCCAATCACAACGAGTTGAGTGCAGACGAGCAAAAGGAAACCATAGAGGCCCAATACTTTTGTCAGCGTTAGCCCACCCATCAAAAAACAGCAAGCCATTGCCGGCAGAGTCGCAAACAGCAGCAGCACAACGAAACCCAGCATCGCCCCAGCCTTACCGAAGTAGATCGATGCACGCGACAATGGCGAATTCAGCAGCAATTCTAAAGTACGGCCGCGAACTTCATTAACCAGTGATGTTGACGGAAATACGGGCACGATCAGGATCGCAGCGCCCAGCATGGCATACGTCAGCCACTGCCATGTCTCGCGTGCCTGCTGTCCGTTAAGGTCTGAGACACCACTGGATGGCCACTTGAGAATGACAACTGCGGCAAACGCAATTGAAGTGGTGACCAGAATGAGCAGTGTTCGGCGATTGCGCAACAGTCCCAAAAGTTCGCGTTCAATGATTACCAAACATCCGTTCATCGTGCCACCTCACGTGCCTGCAGAGAGGGTGTTGCCGCAGACACAGCTGGCTGTCCCATGCGTTCGGCTTCCGCCACACGCGCCGCCGAAACAAAAGCTTCTTCTAGGTCACCAGCGACTTCACGGAACTGGGCAACCTTATCGCCCGCCATAATCATTTGACGCAGCACTTCCGCCATAGCTTCGTCCGATGCCGATGTCCGACAACGAATGATAAACTCTGTTTCGGACACCGTAATTTCGGCCGTCGGCTCCAGAATTGCTTTCAGTTTGTCGCCAACCTGTGTCAGCCCCGCCGCTGAAAGAAACTGAATCTCCATCGTGCGAAGTTGCGAAAGTTCTCGCGTGACTTCCTGCAACGTGCCAAACGCCCGTAACTTGCCACCAGCGACGATCGCAACTTTGTCACAGATTCGTGCCAACTCTGGAAGAATGTGGCTGGTGACGATCAGCGTTTTTCCTTCAGCTGCCAGACGCAGCAAAATATTCCGCATTTCGATCCGCGCCTCGGGGTCCAGACCATTTGCAGGTTCATCCAAAATCAGAACTTCCGGTTTGTGCAGGAGCGTGCGTGCGATCCCCACACGCTGCTGCATACCGTGACTCAAGCTCTCAACGTAGCGATCCTGCATCCATGTCGAATTGGTCTGTTCCAATACTTCGGCAATCCGATTGCGACGTGCCTTCCGCGGAATCCCGAAGGCCGCACCGAAGAAATCCAGATACTCCCGGACGCGCATGTTGTCGTACGATCCAAACTTATCAGGCATATAGCCGACCAGTCGTCGCACTTTTGCAAGATCCCGAACGCAATCCGCGCCGGCAATCTTTGCGACACCGGATGTCGGTCGCGACAACCCCACAAGGATCCGAATCGTAGTGGTTTTACCTGCTCCGTTGGGCCCGATGAAGCCAAGGATACTGCCCCGATTAAGCGATAGCGACAGATTATCCAACGCTACGAACTCACCATAGTGTTTCGAAAGGTTTTGGATTTCAACGACAGGAGTTTGCTCGGTCATGGTTCGATTAAAATCTGTTGAAAAAGACGAAATGCACGACAAAATCTGTGGGATTCGGATATTTCGGTGGAGGCGATGCGAAATATCGCCCGTTCATGGAACGTCAGCCATTCGTCTGCCGATGAGCGTGAGTCCCAGTCGCAATATTTCCCAATAGTCATTTTGGGTCTGCGAGACGTCATCTTCCCCATCTTTAGGCTCCAATGCTTTCAGGTCACTGACGTCCAGCGAAACATACAGCTTGCCCGCCCGGCACGATTCGCGGATCAACTCCGCTGGAATGGAAATCAACTGCAAACCAAGTGGACTTTCGAGGCTGCGGATTACCGTCTGCGATTCATAGCTGCCCGCAGACACCGTAACCGTTCGCGAACCGGCTCGAATGAACAATTCGAGTTCCGCGATGTCGACTTCAAACGGCAGGCATACAGCTGGAATCTGGAGCTGCATGAATGATCGACTGCTGGTTTCTGTCTTTGACCATCGGCGTTTTCTGTTATCGAAGATTGAACTAAATCCAAACCCCTCGGCATCCTTTGTGGTACGCATTGAAATGAACGGCGAAGGAATCGTGATCCGTGCACCAATCGTTGGGCGTTCTATCCGCAGGGGGTGCACGACCAGCAGCGAACGTTCCCGACGCACATCGGAATCCCCAATATTTAGCATCTGACGATTTGATTGCGCCCAGAACAGCAGACTGAGGGTCTGCGGAAAAGCATCAATTTTTTCGGTGTTCTCGAACATCGATGCATACACAGATGCTCGGCGCCGCTGCTGATCAGAGACCAATGATTGTCCTAAAAAATCTCCGATCGCCAGCACATCATCCGGCGTGCCTTGAAACTGACCCGCAGAGTCAACGGTTAGACTCATCCGATCCTGACCCATGCCCGCAATGATTAAGTCACCTGTTTCAGAAAATCCACCTGAGTCCAGTTTTCCTACGACTCCATTTTCATCAAACGTGGCAGTGGCTGACAACGGACGCTCCAAAGTCTCCAGTGATCTTTCGGAAAAGGTGCGGATGCCGTCGGGTTGTTTGAGACCTTCCCAGTGGCAGGTGTCTACGCCAGTCCACACAAGGCGTCGATAGTTGCGGTTGGTCGGATCAGGATCCACCTCCACAATCGTGCCTTCCGTACCGGATACAATGAGCGTTTTAGGTCCGAAGTCAAATACCGAAGCATAACCGTCAGACACCAGTCGCTTTGAACCTGGCACGGATTGCACAAATCCCGTCTCAATCACGGTTTTTGGTGCCACGCCACGCCCGAGGGAACCGAGTCCCACTGCTGGAATTGCCACCAGAATGGCGATTACCGGCAGGAGCAGAATTAGGCGTTCACCTTGCTCGCGCCGTTGTAGCCAAACTCCCACAACAAATAATAAAGCAGGAAAACAGAGTGTGAGACCGATTGCCGTAAATCGCGAAGGAATTCGGTAACCGATGATGCTCGCTGCTTGTTCAGTCACGGACTTCTGGTCCAAGAGCGGTTGTTCACGATTGAGGAACAACGCGGTTTGCATGGGTTCGGCCGACGGAATCAGCCGAAACGCGGGTTCGCCCTCCAGTGCCGCCGGATTACGGATACAGAACACAGATGAATCGACCGTCGTCACGACAACGGTGCCTCGACCAACCGGCACTCGAATCGCCACCGGCCAACCGTCGATGTTCCAAATCGCCTCGCCGCCATCTTGGACGACTCGCACGTAGCGAATGGGTTCATCAAAAGTTCGTTCTACTTCTCGCGTTGGGTGTGTCTCTTGGCGGTAGTCCGGATTCAGAGTCAGTAAGACTGTATTCGCTGTCGTCTGACCGACGACAGAGAGTGGAAGTGCATCGTCCAGCAGCGAATTCGCCACATCGATCCCGGTACGGTCTAGCCGAATCCACAACCGTCCGCCGCGTTGCAACCACGCACGAATGGAATCGATTGCATCTGGATGCTGGAGCAGTTCAGAGGATGTTACTGTCAACTGATCAAGCGGTTCCAAACACTCTCCGTGTGGACCCAAATCTGTAGGCAGAATCGTGATCACGTTTAGCTGCTGTCGCCGTGAGAACGTCATGAGTTTGAGCAGATTCAGTGTTGCATCTTGGTGTTCGGTGGGTTCATCGGGGTCAGACAGTAAACCCGTCAAGCCAAGATTGGGGTTGGGTGAGACCATCCCCGAATACGTCGGAATGAATTCATCTTGCCCACCTCGATGGATCAAACCATCCTCGTCACCGTTTGGGAAAAAGAGATAGGCAAAGTCGCTGGTAGGCGTCTCTGTTCTACCGATAAGAACTGGCCATGAGGTTTCGAAAGTAGATCTGGCCGGAATGGAAAATTTCTTAGCATACTGAAGTCCTCCGCTTGACGGTGGAGTAACCACGACCAACGCGGTTTTAGTTTCCATGGCTTCATTCCTGACGACCGCCTTCGTCATCCCCCACCGACCCGAAACATGTCGCCCAATTCCACCGGGGTTCATGCCGAGAGTCAGTTCCGGTCGCGTCCCAGCAGCTGG
>QWQG01000251.1 GCA_003670925.1 Planctomycetota bacterium
GCATCGACGTGACAAGATTCCGGTGTGTCCTGTGTTTCATTCGTCATGGGGCTGAGCCTTCATGTGTGTTGGAGTACCGGCATTAGCCGACCGCGTTTGTTGGTCTTCCGTAGGATGGACATTCATGTCCGTCGCATGACCATGTAACGAAATCGAGGCGCAAATTGATTGTGCTGCCAAAGCTGACTATGGATGGCGAAGCTCTCTGGCAACAGTCTCGGACATGAATGTCCAAGCTACAGAATCACAGATTCTACCGCTGAGGGTCACCGGAGGCAAATGGCGACGCCATTTCACGTGGGCAGTGCAAAGCTCAGGTGCATTTCTGAGTGTCGCAGATGAAGCGTGTTCCACTCCTTGTGAGATGTTTTTCAAAACGCCGGATGCTTTGCCTCAAAACTCCGCGTGGCCCGGTGTTCTGGGGAACGGAATGACGTCCCGAATGTTGGTCATGCCTGTGATTAGCAGCACTGCGCGCTCAAGGCCGAGGCCGAAGCCGGAGTGCGGCACTGTGCCGTACTTCCTGAGGTCCGTGTACCACCAGTAGTCGTCCGGGTTCAGGTGGCATTCGTGCAGGCGATGGATGAGCACGTCTAAGCGTTCTTCACGCTGACTGCCGCCAATAATTTCGCCGACGCCGGGGACGAGGACATCCATGGCGCGGACTGTTTTTTCATCGTCGTTGCACCGCATGTAGAACGGTTTCAGCGTGCGCGGATAGTTGAACAGAATCACGGGCTGGCCGAAATGTTCTTCAGTCAGGAATCGCTCGTGCTCGGTCTGTAGATCGCTGCCCCATTCGACAGCATAATCGAATTTCCTGCCGCACTTCTGGATGATGTCAATGGCTTCCGTGTATGGCAGCCGGATGAATTCTCTGCTACGGATGTTTTCGAGTTTTGCGAGGACGGTTGTGTCGATGCGGGTATTGAAAAACTCCATGTCGTCCGGACATTTTTCCAAGACATCATTGATCATCGTCTTGATGAACGCTTCGGCCAGATCCATATTGTCAGGTAGCTCGTAAAACGGCATTTCTGGTTCGACCATCCAGAATTCCGCCAAATGCCGCGTCGTGTTGCTGTTTTCGGCTCGGAACGTCGGGCCGAATGTGTAGCAGTCGCCAATTGCCGTGGCGTATGTCTCTGCTTCCAGTTGTCCACTCACGGTGAGTGACGCCGGCTTCGCGAAGAAGTCCTGTTTCCAGTCGATCGTGTCAATCTGTTTCTTCGCCAGCATCGCCAGATCCAGCGTCGTCACCTGAAACATTTCGCCCGCACCTTCGCAATCGCTGGTCGTGATGATCGGCGTGTTGAGATACAGGAATCCGCGAGTTTGAAAGAAGTTGTGAATCGACCAACTGATGCAGTTGCGAACTCGCGCGACCGCGCTGAACGTGTTTGTACGTGGACGCAGATGAGCGATCTCACGCAGAAACTCCATGCTGTGTCCCTTCTTCTGCAGCGGATATGTCGTGGCGTCGGCGACTCCCAGCACGGTCAGCGATGACGCATGGAGTTCAATTCGCTGCCCTTTGCCGGGCGATTCTTTCAACGTTCCCTCAATGGCAACGCTCGCCCCAGTCGTGACGTCCTTAATCGATGTCTCGTATCCCGGCACCGTGTTTTCAACGACGATCTGCAGGTTTTTGAGGCAACTGCCGTCGTTGAGTTCAATGAACGAAAACCCGTTTTTAGAATCGCGGCGTGTCCTCACCCAGCCTTTAGTGATGAGTGTGGTTCCCGGTTGTCCGTCGCGAAGCAGACTGGCGATGCGTATGAGTGGCATAGTTTGAATTTTGGATTTGAGATTCTGGATTTGAAATTGGGAGCAAGCGTTGGATCGCTCTGATGTAGCATGGACATTCCTGTCCGTCGGATTGTTGAGAAACTTTGTCGAAGCGAAGCCACCTGTCACTCAGGCTCAACGGGTACTTTTCATTCTGCCGCTCGCCATACGACTGTGGGACGCTCTCTGGTGAGGACTCGGACAAGAATGTCCAAGCTACAGGAAGCGCACCTTTGGATGACAGTCCATTCTTGAACAGTCCTATCGTTTCTTGGCGACGGATGTGATCGCGCCGCTGAGTTGCAGTTTAATGTCGCCCGTACACTTTGCGGCAGCAGGAACGTTGACCCGCAGAAAAAGCAGTCCGCTCTTCTTCGGTGTATGTTCCAGACCGGCGTTGACCACAAATGGATCGCCGGGCTTTCCATCGGTCACGACAACGCCAATCAGAGCTCCGAACGGACCGACCGAAACATGATCCAGTGCCGGATCTTTTGTCGGTAGTCCGGTGAGCGGAATAGTGGTCGAGTAGATCAGCTTGTACTCGCCAGTTGCGGCAAGTCGAAATGTTTTGCCTTCGGTAACTTCACAGACAGGATTGCCCCAACCCTTGGAAACGTCGAGTTCCACCTTGGCTTCATTTTCCTGCATGAGTTCTTCACCGATCCGGTCCATTTCCTGTTTCAGACCGTCCATTTTTGGATTGATGTGTTCAACCCGTTTTAGCACGGTCAAGGCTTCTTCTTGATCACCCTTTTTAAGGTATTCTTTGGCAACTTCCATGTATTCCTTAAGTAAGCCCTCTTCAGCCTTTGTCATGCGGATCTCCAGTTGCTGGCTGTTTGGTCCGTCTTTTTCCTTATCTTTATCCTTATCCTTTTTGCCACTTTGAGCGAAAACAGCAGATGATATTAACAGGACGGCAATAGTTACGCCTGCCGTTGTCAGCATCCTGATGAATCGTCGTCGCGTTGAAATAAAGGGCTGTGGTGTGCTAAATTTAGTCTTCATTGTGTTCTCCAAGTGAGTCGGCTGACACGCATTTGGCTACAGGATGTTGCACAATATGTGATCAAGTCTTGCAGGGACATCGTCAAATGTTCGAATTTTTGCTGCATTCGATTGAGACGAGTCCTGTTCGCTGGTCAAATCACGGTGTTGAAGCCAGCATACGTGATGTTACGCTTGCCGACTGGCGTCTGTCGATTGTGATAAATTTTCTTGCCACATCTGACCACTTCCATCTTTGACTCCGATTTCCACTGGAGGACCTGCCTCGTGATCATGTTTCGTGTGTTGCTCTGCCTGCCTTTTATTCTGCTGCCCAGTTCCGCTTTTTGTTTCCAGTCTGCGAAACCACTTGCCTCGACAGACGATCGAACGCCAGAAGGTGCGGTTGCCGGTCTGGATGTTGCGGACGGAGTCGAATTGAAGCTGTTCGCGGCTGAGCCGCTGCTCTTGAGCCCGTCGAATATTGATATTGACCATCTGGGACGTATCTGGGTTTGCGAAGTCGTCAATTATCGACGCTTTGCCAACGGCAGCAATGCTGAACGAGCCGAAGGCGACCGCATTCTGATTCTAGAAGACACCAACGGCGATGGCATGGCCGACAAGGAAACCGTCTTCTATCAGGGACGCGATATCGATTCCGCGCACGGCGTTTGTGTGCTGGGCAATCGAGTTCTCGTATCTGCTGGCGACAGTGTGTTTAGTTTCTATGACGACAACGGCGACTTAAAAGCGGATCGCAAGGAAGTGCTGTTCACCGGCATCAAGGGGACTCAGCACGATCACGGCATCCACAGCTTTCAGTTCGGCCCGGATGGTCGGTTGTACTTCAACTTCGGCAACGCCGGTGAAGAATTGCACAATGCTGACGGTTCAATTGTGATCGACGTGGCGGGCAACGAAGTTCGAGCTGCCCGTAAACCCTATCAGGAAGGCATGGCGTTCCGCTGCGAACTCGACGGAAGCAAAGTCGATACGCTCGGCTGGAATTTTCGCAACAACTGGGAACTTTGCGTTGACAGCTTTGGCACCGTGTGGCAGTCTGACAACGACGACGACGGCAACAAAGGCGTGCGTATCAACTATGTGATGGAATACGGCAACTATGGCTACAAGGACGAACTTACCGGCGCTGGCTGGCAGACGCCTCGCACGAATATGGAGGAAGAGATTCCTCGCCGTCACTGGCACCTGAACGATCCTGGCGTGGTGCCGAATCTGCTGCAGACCGGGGCGGGTTCACCGACCGGCATCATGATCTACGAAGGCGACAAACTGCCCGCACGATTCATTAATCAACTGATTCATTGCGACGCTGGCCCAAACGTCGTTCGCAGCTATGCAGTTACCGACGACGGTGCTGGCTATAAGGCCGAGATCAACGACATCCTGAATGGGACGCGCGATCAGTGGTTCCGTCCGTCGGATGTGTGCGTGGCTCCAGATGGCTCGCTCATCGTCGCGGACTGGTACGATCCGGGTGTCGGCGGTCATCGTCAGGGTGATATCGATAAAGGCCGTTTGTTCCGCGTGTCGCTGCCTGGCCAGAAGTATGCTGTTCCCAAGCACGATTTTTCAACCGTTGAAGGCGCCATTGCGGCGCTCAAGAGCCCAAACAACGCGACGCGTTATCTGGCGTTTACCAAGCTGAAAGAATCCGGTGCGGCTGCTGAAGCAGTGCTGGCAAAGATGTTTTCGTCGGACCCCAATCCCCGATTTCGTTCACGCGCCTTGTGGCTGCTCGGACAAATTGCGGGGAAGACGCAGAAGTATGTCGATGCGGCAATCGCGGATAAGGACAAGGACATTCGGATTGCAGGGCTGCGACTCGCTCGACGCATGGGAATTGATGTGATTCCGGTCGTCGAAAAGCTAGTGCAAGATAAGTCGAGCCAAGTGCGGCGTGAGTGTGCCATTGCGTTGCGACACGTTTCAGGTCAAAAGAAAATTTTACTGTGGACGACATTGGCAATCAATTCGCCTCAGGGAGATCTGCCGTACCTTGACCGTTGGTATCTGGAGGCACTTGGGATTGGGGTGGATCCGGATTCCAAGAGTGGCTGGTCGGCGGTGCTGGAGTCGTTAGTTGCTCAGAAACCAGACGCATCCATGCGGGATCTTGTGTGGCGCTCTCGCGGAGAAGTCGGTGTGGCGATGCAGTCCGCCGTAATTTTGGCTGAGGCAACCGGGGATTCAAAACATGCGCATGCTGAGATAGGCCGCTTTTTTCGCAGTCTTGACTTCGAAGATCGTAATCGGGTTTCTGAAGACTGCCTGAAAATGCTGAGCAAGGAATCTCTGGCGAAGCTGAACCTCAATGTGAAGACGATGGTGGTTGCGGAGTCACTCGAACGTCTCAATGGCGGTGCGACAAGTGCTTCTGCCATTGAAGCACTTTCGGGGGCGTTGGAGCAGGCTGCCGGAACGTCTGAATTTGTGCGGCTGGTCAAACGATTTGCAAAGGTTGATCAATACCCAGATGTCCTGCTGGTGGCGCAAACCAAGCCCGCTGAACAAGTCGGTGTTGAAGCGATCTCGGCCCTGCTCGAACTGCAGCAATGGGACCTGCTCAATGAGGCGTTGACTGGTGCAGATCCGGTCGCAGCCAGTGCCACTGCTGAAGCCTTAGGAAACTCGGGGAACGGAGCGATCAACGGACCTTTGCAGGCGGTTATCCAGAACGTAGACGTCAACATTGACGTGCGTCGCGCGGCCGTGAAAGCAGCCTCGAAGGTTAACAATGGAGCAGAAGAATTGGTGAAAATGGTTGACGCCAAGACGCTTGATCCAGAGCTTGAACAGTCCGTCGCGGCAGCCCTGCACAGTGCCCCGTCAAGGCAGGCGCGTGAGCAGGCGCAGCGGTTGTTTCCGCTGCCTCCGTCAAAGGATAATATGCCGACTTTGCCCATCGGCGAACTTACAAAACTGGAGGGGAATCTGCCCAACGGACGGATGGTGTTCTTCTCAACCGGCACCTGTCACAAGTGCCACGTCGTGGACGGGATGGGCAGGGAGATCGGGCCGAACCTGACGGAAACTGGCAGCAAGCTTAGCCGCGAAGCGATGTTCGAATCCGTCCTCTACCCAAGTGCCGGCATCAGCCACAACTTTGAACTGTGGACGGTCGTATTGGCCTCAGGAACAACAGTCAACGGCATGCTGACCAGCAATACCGACGAAGAAATCAGCATCAAAGGCGATGATGCTCTGGTGCGAAGCTTTAAGAAATCTGACGTCGAAGAACTGGTCAAGCAAAAAGTCAGCATGATGCCCGCTGACCTGCAGAAGACCATGACAACGCAGGAACTTGCGGACGTAGTGGAGTACATGCAGTCCCTGAAGAAGAAGTGAAAGGCCGGTGAGCGGTGTGGCGTCAGCCACCGGGACAACTGCGATTGCGCCAGTCCGGGCGTAACGTACCGGCAGGCTGACACCTGCCGCTCACGAGTGGCGGTTGGTCGACGGCGGAACGATGATGCCCCGTTCCATCGTCCAGATCAACAGCGGAAATTCCCGATCCCAGAGATCCTGAATGGCACCGATCACAGAATTGTCGGTCGCGAGTTTTCGCGCCGATGCGGATGCCGTCCACCAGGTTTCTGATTTCGGTTCGCCCCATTGGACGGTGAGTTCGCGGCTGGCGTAACTCTTGAAATCTCGCTTGATTGTTTCTGGTTCAGGATCGCTGTGAACATTCACAATCAGATGAAAAATTCAAAAAGAATCCACCACATGAGCCTCGGTAGACTTGCAATGGGGGGGGGATGGGTAATTTGCGGCACGGTTAAATCGTACATTCATTTCGCATCTTGAGGAGATCTCCTTTGAAAAAATTTACCTTGAAAAATTGGAATAGGCGGGTTGTACGCCCAGTGATCTTAGGCTCAGCCTTGGCTTGCAGTGCGGTCAACACGGCCCGCGCCGATCTCATTTACAACTTCACCAACCAAACGTGGACCGGTTTTAATTTTAACCAGGCTTTTGCACCCGGAAGTTTCACTGGCACCCTGACCAGTGTCTCAAGCAACGCTACGTTGAACGCCTCAACCAGCTTCACCTACGCCGATGATCTGGCGATTTACGTCGCCGGTTCGCCATTGAATTTGGGTGGCTTGCTGCAGGTTGGCGGATTCAGCAACCTGAATGCGACCCAACGGTACTCTTGGGCAAACGGAGGTTTTAGCACCCCCGGTACCACAGTCAGTGGCACCGTAAATATAACCACTCCGATCACGTTCAATTCAGGGACCAATGCCAACCAGTCTATTTGGATCGGCAACGGTTACGGTTCCGGTGGAACTTCTGGAACTTGGACCGGTACGCTGACGCTCATCGGTTTGAACTTAGGGGCTGCGCCCGCTGCTGTACCTGAGCCGAGTAGCCTTGCTATCCTAGGTGTTGGAGCAGTGGGTTTGTTCCTCCGCAAACGTTTGGCCAGAGGGCGGAAGACCAATGCGTCGAACGGCGTGGAAGGTGATCCGACCGTGAGTTAAACTCACGC
>QWQG01000200.1 GCA_003670925.1 Planctomycetota bacterium
ATTGGGGAAATTCCAGCCACGGGTGGACGTGTACTGAATCTTTTCCTCACCCGGCACGGCCAGCCAACGCTGCTTGAATGCGGTATCAGACCACAATTGCACATTGACTGAATATGGAATCACCGATGGCAGCAGTTTGTGGTCCGGCACAGACTCAAACAATCCGGTTTCACTGAGCTTGCGAGGAAACACGGTTGGTTCAGCCGGTGGACTGGGCTCGATCCGATAAAAGCCACCGGCATGATCGAGCACCAGCAGATCTCCCGCCATGTTTGTTGCAAAGCCCGTGATCTGCAGCGATGTATCAGCAAGCTCTTTGTGAAATATCACTTGTGTGCCATCGTGTCGCACGCCCCAAATCTTGCCGGTTGAATAGTCTCCATAAATGTAGCAGCCGACCAGTTCCGGCAACTGCGAACCGCGATACACGATTCCGCCCGTCAGGCTCCGGGATTCTGAATGATGATGTTCGACGATGGGAGCCGTGATAGGCTGAGGTCCCGTGGGTCGCTGTAGATAAAACGGATGGCTGCCTTCCTGCACGCTCCAGCCGTAATTTTCCCCCTTGCGAATCAGATACACTTGTTCCCAAAGATCCTGCCCGTTCTGTCCGACCCAGAGCTGATTCGACAGATGGTCAAAATCCATCCGCCACGGGTTGCGAAAACCGGATGCCCAGATCTCCGGACGCGCTCCTGCGGTGTTGATAAACGGATTATCCGGTGGCACGCTATAGGCCTTGCCATCAGCCGGATGGTCTACATCCAGCCGCAGCATCACGGCCAGCAGATCGTTCAGCCCCTGCCCGGTTTCCAGCGTGTCGCTGTCGCTCGTTCCATCGCCTGTGGGGCAATACAGGTATCCGTCAGGACCAAATGCCAGATCGCCCCCGTTGTGTCCGTTGGAATCCCATTCGAGGATGATAAGTTCGCTGTTGCCCCGAAGTCCGCCATCCGGGCCACGGTCGATCGTGAATCGCGAGATGCGGTTTTGCTTATTGGTCTCCGCCGTTGGGCCATTGCTAAGCAGATAGAGGTATCCGTTTTCTTCATACTTGGGATGGAAGCAGAAGCCGTAGATCAGCCGATCCATGTGCAAGATTGGCAGGCTGGAACTCACATCGTCACGATCCTGACAAACTCGCAGTCCGCCTGGCTCTTTCCAGTCGCCTTTGTGATCGACAAAAAAAAGGCGATCAGTTCCAGGTTCTGGACGCAAATAAACGGGCGCAAACAGAGGCAGCTTTTCATATGCCCGAGTCACACGATAAGGCAACGGAGGATCAGGCGAACCGATCAATCGTGACTCGGTCCACGGAATGCGGGTTTGCTCGGACGCTGATACGTTGCCTGATAGTGTGCCGACGATGAGTGTTCCGAACAGGCAAAGCAGGAATCTCGGTTGCGACAACCACGTCCTGCAGTAAGATAGCATTGGCTTCACATTGTCTCCTTCCATTTCATGAATTCACCCAGCATTTCTGCGCGCGAGCAACGCGGGCGAAGCACGGTGCGTACGCGGAAGCTGTATTCTTTCATGATTTCCGGGTTTTGCACAAGGAACTGAAAATCCCACGCAGGGTTGGTTGTCTGCAAAGCTGCGTTGCCGCCCCCGCCGCTCGGTGAGTGCGTTAGTCGAATTCCCTCAGCGCGGTCGAACATCACCAGCCAGATGAGGTCATCAAAGTTGCCGTAGAAGAAAGGCAGGTCGAAGCGGAATCGCGAAAGACTCTTGAAAAGTGCGTCGCGACCATCGGAAGGAAATGTCATCTCAAACGCATCATCGCGATGCCGCACTGTGCTCTGGTCGTTGTGCCATTGCGTGCAAAACTGCGTCCACAAGTCTTTCTGCCCGTCTAACCCGCCTTGAAAATACATGCTC
Source organism: Planctomycetota bacterium (assembly GCA_003670925.1). Lineage (GTDB taxonomy): Bacteria > Planctomycetota > Planctomycetia > Planctomycetales > Planctomycetaceae > SXXK01. The sequence continues at coordinate 1,882 of QWQG01000200.1, forward strand.
TTGTCTGCAGGCGCGTTGATATAACTGGCCCAGAACAGCGCGAGGTAGCCTCGCGAAAATACGGGCTGATGTGCCTTGCACCGGAAAGTCATGTCCAAGTAATGCGGGGCGACGAGCTGAAACTGCGTCCAGCTTTCTACGTGAAAGGTGGGGGTCGGCGGTTGATGCAGTTCTGCCGAATGATCGTCCAGTTTCCTGAAATTCATCGCCGCATTACGAGGCTCGAAGAAAATTTTCCCGTCATCAAGCTGTTCGCCCGTGACGATATGCTCAAGGTTCAAACCTGCCACGGCAGGCACGAAGACACTGCGTGTCGCCGCTGAATGCTGCAAGCTCCAGACGCCATTGTAGCCAGCCCGATGCTCATCGTCGGCCGAGTTATCGCCGATCACCGCAGTCAGATCACCGACTCGCAGCGTAGCGTGCCCGATGTTTTCGTCCGGCAATGCTGCTCGTAAGTTGGATGACGATGCGACTGCTCCGCCAAGGACTGCGATCGTTGAGGCACTGAGGAAATCACGACGATGGATACCCGGAAGGGAGTTCAGCGGGACGTTTAATGTCATGACGTGATCTCCGGTTGAGTCTGACTCCGGCCAATGTTGGCACGGTGCATGCATCATTGTGGCTCGACACTCCGTGGCGAGAATTCCCGCTATGAACTTTAGGACAGATTTAAAGTGCCGGCAAACACCAAATTTCAGAAGTATGTGGGCTTGGATGCAATGCCATTCAACCCACCTTTGCAACGTCGAGGAAGACAATGATCGACGGATTGCCGACGGAAGCATAGTTCCCCGTAAAGTTGAGTCCACCGGTTTTGCGATCAACACGAAAGATCGCGATGTTGTCAGCGCGTTGATTGCAACAATACAGAAACTGGCCAGTGGGGTCAAAGTTGAAGCTACGCGGGTAGTTTCCACGTGTCCATTCTTCCCCAACAAATGTCAGAGTGCCGTCAGATCCCACGGAAAAAATCCCGATGCTGTCATGCAGTCGATTCCCCGCATAGATAAACTTTCCATCGGCTGAAATCAAGATCTCGGAGCAGAAGTTGCTGCCCGCAAAGCCAGGCGGCAGAGTGGAGATTGTCTGTCGTGAGGCCAGCCGACCTGTGGCGGCAGCATAGTCAAACAACACGAGGGTCGAACCTTCCTCTTGGATTGAGTAGAACCATCTCCCATTGGGATGGAAGTGGAAATGCCGAGGCCCGTCTCCAGGGGGCAGCGAGACCGCAGGCTGTTCACCCGGAGTCAGCACACCCTTTTCTTGGTCGAACTTCCAAACGAAGATCTGATCGAGCCCTAGATCCACATGCAGCACAAAGCGACCTGCAGGATCGGCTTGAATCATATGTGCGTGAGTTCGATCATGGCCGCTAAATGCAAAACTGCCTGGTGGTGCGTTGGCTGCCGTGGTGGGGCCAAGTTTGCCTGCATCGTGCCTGACGTCCGTGGCATCGCCCAGATGACCGTCAGGCAAAATCGGCAGCACGGCGACAGAGCCTCCAAAATAATTGGCAACGAACAGGAACCGTCCCGACGGATGCACGCTCACATAGGTTGGACCGGCCCCTCCCGAACGCACGGTGTTAAGCAGTTCCAATTTTCCGTCAGCCCGATTAATGGCGAAGGCACTGACCGTGCCCTCCTTGTCTGCACCCACGCGATCGGTCTCGTTGGCAGAATAAAGGCGAGTTCCGGAAGCATTCAAAGCCAAGCAACTTGGGCTTGTCCCCTGTTCGTGAATGCCGGCGGGCGTCATGGCGCCCGTATCGCGATTCACCGTGAAAAGGTGAATTCCACGACCGTTACCAGGCGGCAGATCTACTTGAGTCGGCAACACATCCCGGAGCGGAGAACTGAAGGTTCCGACATAGGCAAGCAGTGGTCCGGAGGATTGAATTGGTTGCGCGTGGACCAAACCATTTATGATGTGTGTGGACCCCGCAAGTGCGGCAGAGGTTTTTAAAAACGCACGTCGGGAACGGTCGAGTGGAATCATGGTGAAAACAACCTATCGGATTGAGGTAACGGTTGAAGTAACCGGTATCACTGCTTGCGAAATGCCAATTCCAGTAGGCATAAACCAGCCAGATACTCATTTCTTCCGTGCCGTGATCATATCCGGATTCACACCGCCGTTAAATCGAACAAGGCATTGAACCGGCCAGAAATTGAGTTGAACGGAATTACCATTCTTAGTCACAACGCTACGATTCGGCGATTGATTCGCGCGGATGCGCAGGCATTCGCGATTTAACTTTATCATCAATGCGATCTCTGTTGCGGCAGACACACTGGATATATTCGGCACCCAGAAACAGTACCGTGACCGCGTAGTAAACCCACAGCATGACGGCGATGAACGAACCGACCACGCCGTAGGCATTCGAGTACCGTGTTCCGATCAGGAAATGAGTGAGCACATAACGCCCAATCTCCCAGATAATGCTGGCAAAGATTCCGCCACGAATGGCTTCTGACCAACGGACGTGCACTTTGGGGAGCCAGCGATAGGTGAGTGCAAACACGGCGGCATCGAGTGCCATCGGGACACACAGTCGGACCACCGCCCACCAGCGATCACTCCCCGGTAAGACAGTACTGGAATACTCCGTCGCAGCACTCAACGCAATCCCCAGAATTAGAATGACGATCAGGAGCACCCCCAGCCCGCACAGCATTAAAAATGCCAGCCCCCGATGAAAGATCACACGCCAGATGGCTGCAAGTATCCCTCGGGATTCCGGCGGTTCGACATTCCAGATAACGTCAAACGCAGTTTCAAACTGCACGAAGATCGCGATCGCTCCGAACAACAGTGTGATCAGACCGATCGGCCCCGTCGTCTGTGCCCCGCTACGAACTTGGTCCAGTGCCGCTGCCACATGAATCTGTAACGCTGGAGACAACTGACTTCCGACGGCGTTGAGCAGTTCGGTCTCGGCATTTTTCCCCGCAGAAGTAAATTTCAGCAACAGTCCGACGGCGGAAATTAAGGTCAACAGCAGTGGAAAGAAAGACAATGCACCGTAATAGGCCACCCCCGCCGCGAGGAGACTTCCATTGTCGTCCGTCCACCGTTTCCAGATCCGCTGCACATTATTCACAAGAGTGCCGAAGCTGAGCGAAATCATCGTGGTAGCTCTGTGCGATCAAGGAAAATCTTAAGCCACACGATGTACGAATCGCTCCGGAAACCCAGCCCTGGATCTGGTGGATTGTGCTTGGCCGGATTATTTCTTTTTCAGTGCATCGCGGATTTCGCGAAGCAGTAGGACGTCTTCGGGAGGAGCGGCTGGAGTTGCAGGGACGTCAGCCGCCTGCTTCTCGAATTTTGCCTTTGCGGTATTCATGATCTTGATCATCGCGAACACAGCCGCCGCCACGATCAGAAAGTCAAAAACGGTCTGCAGAAAATTGCCGTAGTGCAGGAAGACTTCGGTGCCAGCAACAACATTGCCTGCCTTATCCAGTGTTTCCGGGCCTATGCCGAGGGACAAATTTAGGTCAGTGAACTTGACACCACCAATCAGTTTCCCAATCGGCGGCATGATTACGTCCGCCACCAGTGAACTGACAATCTTTCCGAACGCCGCCCCGATAATAATGCCCACGGCCATGTCAACGACGTTGCCTTTCATGGCAAAGTCTTTAAATTCTTGAATGAGACCCATTGATGCGTTCTCCACCGTGATTGACACGACACCTCAATCCACAATGACGAGGCTCGCCCAGCCCGCGGAATGGTGACGATTTCATTGATTCTTGCAAGATTGAAATCTGCACTTGCAAGGTGCACAACAACTAGGAATTTTGGGTGCCGAAGTGCCAGAAACTGGTCGCCGTTCGAACCGGCACTGTTGTGCGCGGCTCCGGCACGATTTCCGGCACAGATGCGGAGAAAGCTTGCTCGTGGTGATTAAAGCTTCGTGATCAGATCCCCTACTTCCACGAGACCAGCCTTGATGACCTTGGCATAGATGCCACGGAGTCGCAGTTCCTGTCCGGTCGGCGAATTGACGACCTTGAGAGCCGATGAGCCAAAGCGTTTGCTAAACTTAGCACACCCGTTGTGTGCTTGTTCCGTGATTTGAATGACGCTTTCACCAATGCTCAACAATTGGCCTGCCGTAAGGTTCTCACGACTCAGGTCTAAATCCACAAACAGATTGTCTCCGGCTAGTTCCCACCGCTGCTTCTCACCCGCCACCAGATTGATCATCCTAGAATTCGTAATACAGATTTGAACATCAGGGTCAGGACGGCCATCTGGGAGTTTCAACCAACACCCTCGGGCCCACGCATCACCTTCGGTTCCCCCCTCGGGACTCAGACGGCATTGCTGTAAACAACGTCGTTCTTCTAAACCGGGACGAACTACGATGGCTTCGAGCAAACCGTTGTTTGAAGGAGATTTACGGACCTCCTGCAAACCAGCCTCGATTTCTATTTCCGTGAGGTGAATGGCTTCAGACATACGACTCTTTCATTGAAAATATCAACGTTCACCGTCCCTAGCTCTGAGCGTTGCGGATTCAGAGTTTCGTTGCGTGGAACTTGCCACGAAAAAGATAACTGCTCCAATAAAGATGATCCATTCGGTTGCTGCAAGCAGATGCGTCGTCGTCGGAATATCACGATAAAACACAAAACTGGCTGTCCGAAACACCACGAGGCAACTGTGAATCAGCAGGCACAGAAGTAGTGAAAAAGAGACATCCTTGGGCCGATACAGCGGCCAAAGAAAAGAAATGCCGAGTGCCAGTTCCAATCCACCATAGACGGTCAGAAACTCAGACTGTCCCGCACCGGGGTGGAGCGTGAAGCCAACAGCCATTGCTGTTTTGTCTGGCATGCAGGAACACCATCCCGCTAAGAGGATGTAGGCTGCTCCTACGATTGCCAAAAAGACGCGTGCCATGGGTGTTTTACTGATAAAAAAAAGTCTGGGGAAGGATTGCCCTAAGATTATCGTAGAAGAAGGTCACTGACTTGTCGCCTGCCGAAAGACCTCGCCATGCTATTTCGCAACGGTGCGGACAACGACAACGCCAAATTCCAACTTGTGGTTTGCGGACGCGAAGCTGAACTGTCTGGCTCCCACTACATTTCGCCTCTCACTTGGCTGACAGTTGAGCCGCCATAGGGATCGATGGCTGACATGCGGGATTGCCAAGAACCTAAAATGATAACAACATCCTTCCGGCACATCGACATCGGTAGGCTCTGATGACTGTTTCTGTATCTTCACATGTAAATCCCGACACAAAGTCCGCAGCAAGACTGATCAGCGCCACAGGATCCCAGAGGTCAACGCCTTTCTTGACATGAATAAAAGGCACACGCGCCTCGCCCAGCAATACTGGTCGGTAGACAATCCACGCGAGATCCGGGTGTCCCTGAACGAAGAATTCCGAGATCCTTGGGGGCGGAGGATTGGGCGGATACGTTGGTTGGCCATCTCGGCAGATGCCGCGGCAAAATGAGGCGAAGTCGCGACTGTTGCAATGGTGCCGCTGGCGTCCTGATTCGACTTGTCAAGGCGTGCCATCAGAACTTCAATTTGCTGCAGACTCACGGGGCTACAAAGATCCGACAACGCCCTGCGGCTACGAAACACGGTTGGCTTGTCTTTCTGTACATTGTTCATGAGGAACACGCGACTCTTTAGGCCCGCCAACAAGTCTGAGACTGCCGACAGGGTTCTATCTCGAAACGCTTCAGCGTCATTTCGCACGATGGCGGTCGGTGCATTAAAAGACTTGAACACCGACATTTGTCGACCCGCACTGCTCGCGGGTGTGTAGATCGCGACTTCTGCTGCGTCCCGTTGTTTTTGGGTACGATTACCTGACTGACCCCCAATGCTCTAATCACTTCTGCCAAGTTTCGCCAGTCTTTTCTGCGTACGCGCTCGTCGTTAGCCCACTGCCTGTCATCCCGACCCAAATCGCGTGCGTCTTTAACTCTCTGGCGTCGTACAGTAATCATCCATCTGGGGCTATGACACATGTGCTGAGGTCGTTTTCGCTTGCAAGATTCACCTGTCCCAACGTTTCGTTGTTGGTCATGTTGGGTAAAGTCGCGAACATAAGTGGAAAAGTTTCAGATCTGAGATTTCAAATCTGCAATAATGCAGAGCCATCGATATCGCCACAATCAGGAAACTCTGCTCGGTCCAGACGGTTTCGACAACCTCGGTCCTGCGATTTCCTTGACCAATATGCCAGTCATTCTTGACATATGTCAGTAAGTTTGACACCATCCGCGATTGTTATTGCAGACCTCTGCACATTTGTCGAGTTGCTTCATGGTTGAGGCAGATCGACATCGTTGACTGCGGTTTACGATGAATTCTGTGATTAGTTTTGGACAACGATAGCGTCTGGAAGAAGTGTCATGGCCGTACCAAAGAGAAGGCAGTCAAAGTCTCGTTCGCGGAAGCGTAACAGTCACAACACGATAAAGCCTCGTCAGTTAGCCAAGTGTACGCAATGTAGCACAATGGCGCCGACACACGTAATTTGCCCGACTTGCGGCTACTACCAGGGACGTACACTGGTTGAGGTCGAGGAATAATTCGAATGCGGATCGCATTGGATGCGATGGGAGGTGATTTTGCTCCCAGCCCAAATATCGTTGGTGCATTCGAGGCGGTCGAGCGAAATTCTGATCTCGAAATATTGCTCGTGGGTGATCCTGCGCGTCTTGCAGAAGAAATCGCAAAAGTCGGTTCACTTCCTCAGACAATCCGAATCGTTGAATCAGATGGTGTCGTCGGGATGGAAGAAAAGCCGACCACTGCGCTTCGCGAAAAGCCAAACTGTTCGATCGCACGCTGCTGGCAATTAATGGCTGCCGGTGAAGTCGAGGCCGTGGTCAGCGCAGGCAACACAGGCGCAATGGTCGCGGCCGGACTGCGAACACGCTTATTTTTGAAAGGTGTGAAACGTCCCGGAATCGCCGTGCGGATGCCCACCGTCAAAGGATCATGCGTCCTGTTAGATGTCGGAGCAAACCCTGCCGCACGCGCTGAGCACCTAGCCCAGTATGGGTTAATGGGGGCCGTCTTTGCGCGTGAGTTGCTGGGTGTGAAGTCGCCGCGCGTAGGATTACTGAACATCGGCAGTGAAGAGGGCAAAGGCACGGATCTCTATCGCGAGACGCACGCCTTGCTGATCAATTCTCCGATCAAAGAATATTACATCGGCAATGTCGAAGGTCGTGACCTCTATCACGGTGATGTCGATGTTGTGATTTGTGAAGGCTTCGTGGGGAATGTTGTGCTCAAGGTCAGCGAAGGTATGGCCGAATTCGTGCTGAAAACTGTCGGCGGCTCATTGATGAAGTCCCTTACGACGGAACGTGATCACGCGCTGCAGACACTTACGAAAGTTACGGAACAGTTCCACTACCAAGAGTCAGGTGGAGCCCCCCTGCTGGGAATTGATGGAATTTGCATCATCTGCCATGGTTCAAGTGATCATCGATCCATCCGGAATGCGCTGAAAATGGCGACAGAAATTGACAATCGCCATATCAACTCGCAGATTACTGAACTCTTGAGTCAGCAGAATTCGTAGTCTACCGATCGGATGATACCCCGCGCAAGTACAAGTCGAGTGGCGCCGGATTCATGGCGGATTCTTGACATCTCGTGCGACCACAAAAAATCTCAATCAAACCCGCACACTGCAGAGTACCGGGTTAGAATTTCTGCTGGGTGAATTCATGTCAAAAATTGCACTTTTCTTTCCCGGTCAAGGCGCCCAGCATGTTGGCATGGGGCGCAAGATCGCCGCTCAGTATCCAAAGGCTCGAGAGCTCTACGAACGGGCTGAACCGATTCTCGGATTTGACCTCGCGAAGTTGTGCTTTGAAGGCCCTGCGCGGGAACTGGACTCCACCGTTATCAGCCAACCGGCTCTGTTCGTGACGAGTCTTGCCGCCCTCGAAAAGCTCCGTGCGGATTCCCCCGAAATCGTACTTGGCTGCGAATTCGCGGCGGGCTTGAGTCTTGGTGAGTATACAGCTTTGGTTTTTGCGAGCGCCATGTCGTTCGAAGATGGTTTGCGTGTGGTGAAGCGGCGGGGTGAAGCGATGCAGGCTGCCGCCGATGCCACGCCTTCCGGCATGGTGAGCATTCTGCTTCTGGAGCGTACCCAAGTGGAACAAATCTGCGCAGAAGCAGCAGGGCACGGTTCCATTCAGATCGCCAACTATTTGTGCCCCGGAAACTTAGTCGTGAGCGGTGACAATGCCGCGTGTGAACGAGCTGCCGAGCTAGCTGTTGCGGCTGGAGGAAAAGCTATCCCGCTAGCGGTTGCAGGTGCCTTCCATACCAACATTATGCGGCCTGCTGATGAGGCGCTTGCTGACGTGTTGAACGAAGTGGAAATCCGTACGCCCGAGATTCCGGTTGTTTCGAATGTCGATGCTCAGACGCATTCTGATCCTGAGGAGATCCGTCAACTCCTCATTCGCCAAGTCGTCAATCCCGTGCGTTGGGAAGACTCCATAAACCTGATGCTCAGCCAAGGTTGCACCGACTTTTATGAGATCGGTCCCGGGAAAGTCTTGAAAGGACTGCTCAAACGCATTAGCCGCAAAATCGCCTGCACGACGATCAATGATTCATTCGACGAAACCGGTGGAATGTGATTCATGATCGTGACGGTGGTGTCCCGTCAGTCGATTTCATCCTGAATTCTGGGGAACGAGACCGTGTTCCATACCCCACGCTGGTGGATCATCTGAAAACTGCAACAGCTCCTGATTCGGCCCTAAAAATGCAATCGATTCAGCGTGCAGGCACATCATCGGCTCCGTAGGCAGGAGCGTCCGATTGCATCCGAGCTTGTTCTCCGGAAGGTAGGCAGGATCGCCACAGATCGGAAACCCTAAAGACCATAAGTGGATCCGAATCTGATTCGTCCGACCGGTCTTCGGGAAACACCGCATTAACGATGTTCCGTCCCAGAATCGCGTAACCACCTCGAAAGCCGTGTGCGCCTGATCGCCGTCCGGATCGAGATGTCTGACACCACCATGTTCCGGTTCACGACTTAACGCCGCGTCGCAAGAGAATGCATCACGTGGCGGATGCCCGGAGACTCGGGCCAGATATGACTTTTTGACAGTGCGGTTCTCAAACTGTTTCTGCACGATGGTTGCGACGCGCTTGCGTTTGCATAACAACAGAACCCCAGACGTATTGGCATCCAGACGATGCACAATGTGTGGTCGCTGCGGAAAATAGACTTGGTTCAGGAGATACCGCAGGGTATTGCGATGAAAGCGTCCGCATTCGTGAATTGGCAGCGGAGCAGGTTTGGCAACAACGACAAATTCTTCATCCTCATGCAAGATCCGAATATCAGCATTCACATCCGGTTCGACGGAGTGTGGTTGCAACTGGTCAAAGCGTTCACCTTCACGCACGATTCGTAAGGGAGACAACGGGAGTGCTTCAGGCACATGCTTGGGACGTCTTCGCCGCCGAGAAGATTCTGCCGGCTCGATGGCACCTGATTCAATGCGCTGCAACCATTCGGATGGTGCAATCTGCGGATGCAGGCCACTCACGAAATCCAACAACGTCATGCCCGCGCATCGTTGGGGCACATTGAGTGGCCGGCGATTCAGCCACGGTGTACTGCCCGGCAATGGTGTCGTGACAGCCTGGATCTGCTGCTGCCGCAACACAATGATATCGGCCCTCTGCTGTGCATCGTTGCGAAAGCAAGCGGGGCAGGATTTCCCAGCCACGTACTGCGGCGGTTGCTGTTGGGCCGAGGTCACGACAGCTTGGCAAACGTAACACTGCGTCGTCGGGGTTTCTTGCAACGCAGGATCGACTGCGACGCGCTGGTCAAAAACAAAACATTCTCCGTGGTAATGAGCCCCGCCCACTTCTTCAAAGTATTTTAGAATGCCCCCATCCAATTGATAGACGTTGTGGAAGCCAGCCATCTCCATGAACGGGCCAGCTTTCTCGCACCGAATACCCCCCGTACAGAACATGACGATTGGTTCATCCTTGAGTTCTTCCGGCAGCCCCGTGATGGCCCGAGGGAACTCACGAAAATGATCTAAGCCAAGTTTGATCGCATTATCAAAAGTGCCAAGGTCATATTCGTAATCGTTGCGGGTGTCGAGCAGATGAACTTTGCGACCTTCGTCCAGCCACTGGCGAAGCTCAGTCGCCGACAGTTTGGGTGATGTACGCGTCATCGGAGCAACGCCTTCGATGCCGAACGCGATGATCTCCTGCTTAATCTTAACCAGCATCCGACTAAACGGCTGATACTCGTTGACGCTTTCCTTTGGCTGCAAATCTGAGAACGCTGAATCTTCGCGCAGAAATTCAACGAAGTCCCGAATCAATTGCTGAGGCCCCGCGACAAACAGGTTGATGCCTTCCGAACTGAGCAGTACCGTCCCCTTAAGATTCAATTCCACTGCCCGACGACGAATGGCGGTTTTGCGTTCGGGCAACTGATCCAACGCCACAAACTTGTAGCAGGAGATGTTGACTATCACTTGCGACGCAGGTGATGGCTCTGTATCCGGAATTATGGAAGACATGCTGGCGAAGCCAAAAACACGAGTCTGACAGCAAAAAAACGGGGAAAAGTCTCCGGAAGTGTAACGTCGGCTTCGCCCGAGAAACAGACTTTCAGCGCCGTTCCGCAGAATGAGCATTCTCCCCCTGTTCAACGCACGCAACCCTTCACCGGCCCTTGAGACCATCCCACAGATACGACTACAATTCTGATGCATCCCCGCTTCGCGAATGGAAAATCACAAGTTCATCCTCGCAGATATCAACATACATGCCATGAGAGTCCTGATCAGTGAATCGCAAATCCGTGATCGTGTCCGGGAACTTGGCGCACAACTCAGCCACGAATATGCCGGACGCCCCTTAACGATCTTGGGGGTCCTGACTGGCAGCATCGTGCTGCTGGCGGACCTCATCCGCGCGACCAATGTCCCTCTGCGTGTGGCCCTGATCTCAGCGTCCAGCTATGGAGGCACGCGAACTTCACCCGGTGCCTTATCTGTGAACAACAGTCTGGTTCCCGACCTAAAAGGCCGCGATGTCGTCATTCTGGATGACATCTTTGACACAGGCCACACAATGGTGGGCATGAATGAAGCGGTGAAAGGGTTTGAGCCAGCCTCCGTAAAGTCTGCCGTGCTGCTCTGGAAGACCGCACGCTCCCAAGTGAATGTGTCGCCGGATTATTATGGTTTCAAAATCCCCAATGAATTCGTCGTCGGCTACGGTTTGGACTACAACGATGAATTTCGACATCTGCCATACATCGGCATTCCTGATCACCAGGATCTGATGGCTGCGGGTGGATGCGGCACGCGTACCTCGTGACCGATGCTTCCCGTCATACCTCCTGTCGCGCGGACTGCCCTCAATTCGCGAACATTAGCGTTCCACAGGTTTGTCATTGTCGTGTGGCCGCCACGACCCGCCTGCGGCCTGTCGCCACCTTCGCTCTCGACGACGGGCGGAGAAGGGACAGCCTCCGGATTCAACACCTATTCTTGCTGCGGACAACACGCGGTGGAAAATCCTGCCGCTGCAAATCCTAATTCTTGCCATAACGCAGTCGGCGCACCGCACGACAGAAAATTAGTCAGCAGGAATTAGCTCAGTCAGGATGCACGCTACGAGAGCACGCCTGTCAGCACTTCGCCATGCACATCGGTCAGTCGCATATCACGGCCACTGAAGCGATAGGTGAGTTTTTTATGATCGATTCCCATCAGATGAAGCATCGTGGCGTGCAGGTCATGTATTTCCGCTCTGTTCTCAACAGCCTTGTAGCCAAATTCATCAGTAGCCCCATAAACCGTGCCACCACGAATTCCTCCACCAGCCATCCACATGGAAAACCCGTACTGATTATGGTCGCGTCCGTCATTCCCCTGAGCAAACGGCGTTCGACCGAATTCACCCGACCAAACTACCAGAGTTCGTCCCAGCAGGCCGCGCTGTTTGAGATCTGACAGCAGTCCGGCAATTGGCTTATCGACCGACATCGCGTTCTTCGTGTGTCCGTCAACAAGGTTGGCATGCTGATCCCAGCGATCACCGTTGCCGTTGGGGCACGTCAGTTCGATAAAACGTACGCCTCGTTCAACCAGTCGTCGTGCAAGCAGGCACTGCTTGCCAAAAGTCGTCGTGTTTGGAAACGCATCAAAGATGCCGTACATCTCCTGAGTCTCACGCGTCTCTTCGGTAAGATTCATTAAGTCGGGAACGGCCAGTTGCATCCGCGCGGCAAGCTCATAATTTCGAATGGCCGATTCTACCTGATCGTCGTGCCCAAATCGCTCCGCCGCCTGTTGATCCAGTTGCCGCATGAGGGCCAACTTTCGCTTTTGAAGTTCGTCGCTCGGTTCGCGACGATTGATATCCGCGACCGCTGCATCGCTCATCCGAAACACCGACGCCTGATAACTTGCCGGCAGAAATCCGCTGCCGAAGTTGTCGAGCCCACCTGGCGGAATGAGTCCCCCATTGAGCACCACAAAGTGGGGAAGATCTTGGCACTCACTGCCGAGACCATAACCGAACCAAGCGCCCATGGACGGGCGGCCCTGCAGGCCGGAGCCTGTATGCAAGAAGTAATTCGCATTCGTATGTTCAGGGAAGTTTGACGTCATCGACCGAATCACCGCAAGGTCATCAACATGCTTTGCTGTATGCGGAAACAGATCACTTACCGGAATCCCGCTCTCACCGTACTGCTGAAACTTCCACGGACTGGCGAGTGTATTACCAATGTTATTGAATTGCGTTGGTTCGATCTTTGTGGGAAACGGCATCCCGTTCCACTTTTCCAACTGGGACTTTGGATCGAATGAATCGACCTGCGAAACCCCGCCATCCATGTACAGAAAAATGACGCTAAGTGCTTTTGGGTCGAAATGTGTGGGCTTCGGGCCAAGCCCCTCAAGCGGAACTGTCTGGCCTGCATTCAATTCTTCTGCGGCAACGGCACGTTGCGACAGCAGATGCGTCATGGCCACGGAACCAAATCCACAGGCAAGATTCTGAAGCAGTTCTCTGCGACTTTGAGCTGCAGGACGAAAGCGTTGGCAGTGCGTGCGGTGCATAGCAAATCAACAACATGAGGGGGCAAGAATTCAGAGGCAAGCGTTGCAATATGTCGCGCGGTCAGATCCACTACGCACAACTCAACCAGAGTCTACCAAACTACGCCGCTTAGAAAAATCCAGCTGCATGATTCCGCCACGATTGGCTCGAAATGTGGCGGCTCCAAATGAAGACACAGGACAAAATCACGGCTGCTCAATTTTTCCATCCAGCGATCGCCATAAATACCACGACGCAAGCGTGCGATAGGGGCGCCACATTTCGGCATGCTGCTCAAGTTCCGAACGCGTGGTTTTTTTTGGCAATTTGTACAGTTTCTGAATCGCATTCTTCAATCCAAGATCGTCCGGAGCAAAGACGTCCAGTCGTCCGAGCGAAAACATGAGAAACATCTGAGCAGTCCAACGCCCGATGCCTTTCACTTGAACGAGTTCCGCAACGGCATCTTCATCCGATTTCTTTGCAATCCGCCGAAAATTGATGGTGCCATCAAGCGTGCACGATGTCAGATCTCGCAGATACGCTTGCTTCTGCCGGGATACGCCCACTGATTGCAATTGGTCATCCGACAATTCATCGACATTCTTGGCTGTCAGTTTCCCCGCAGGCAGCAGCGCTTGTAACCGCCCGCGAATCGTCCGCGCGGCAGCCACCGAAATCTGCTGCGAAAGAATCGCACGCACCAGAATCTGATATCCGCCCGGATCGGGCTGTAACGTGAACGGCCCTACACGTCGCACAACGGTTGCGAGGATCGAATCATGCTTGCAAAGCACCCGCAGGCCTTTGCGGACTTCACTGGATTCAAGAGCCATCGTGTCTGCTCAAAACGTGAATGGATGATTAAGCGTCCGCAAGCGTCTGGAGCGCATCGATCACCTGCTGGTCGTGGCCATCGACCGACACTTTCTTCCAGACCTTGACCACGGCACCTTCCGCATCAATTAGAAACGTTGAACGCTGAATCCCCATCGACACTTTGCCGTACATGTTTTTCTCCCGCCACGCACCGTATTTCTCTGCCAGCTTGTGGTCAGTGTCGACCAATAATGGAAAATTCAGACTGAATTTCTCGGAAAACTTTTTGTGACTCGCCACATCATCCGGACTGACTCCAAGCACAATCGCACCCAGTTTCTGGATTTCCGGTAGGCGATCACGAAACGCACACGCTTCAGTCGTACAGCCGGGAGTGTCGTCTTTGGGATAAAAGTAGAGCACAACGGCCTTTCCTTTAAGTCCCGCCAGTTTCACGGTCGCGCCGTCCGTTGCTTTCAGGGAAAATACAGGTGCCTTTGCCGGTGGTTCAATCCAGTCTGCCATTGATCTTCGTTCTTTCAAAATGTGTGTTAAGAGGGAACGAACACAGCACCCTGCGGTGGCTCTGCGATGCCCTAGGATGTTATTAGACTCCGATGAAGAATTGTCTTCCGAGATTTTTCCCCGTCTTCAATGAGCCCCGCTTTCATGGTTGAGAAAATCGCGAAACTCACACGCACATGTTCAATCACGTCACAAACTTTGGAAATTAAAAGAGGGGCGTGAATCAAGTCGGTGGCCCGGTCTGTAGAAGTTCCGTCACGATCTTCGCGGGTCGGTTGGCGGTGAGTCCCTGAGGTTGTCCGTTGTGGTGGTAGATCAGTTTTGAATGGTCGAGTCCAAAGAGCGACATAAGCGTGGCCTGGTAGTCGTTAGGCGTGACCACGTTCTCAACGGCACGGTGGCCGAATTCGTCGGTGTTGCCCCACGTCATGCCGCCTTTAATACCACCACCAGCAAGCCAAATACTGAAGCCTTGGCCATTGTGGTCGCGGCCAGCAGAGGCCGGATCGCCCATGACCTGCGTCACCGGGAGTCGTCCGATTTCTCCGCCCCAGTGGACGATCGTCGAATCTAGCAAGCCTCGCTGTTTGAGGTCGGTGACGAGGGCCGCGGCTGGCTTGTCAACGCGCTGACACACGGCCGGGAGCGCCGTGCCAATGCTCGCGTGATTGTCCCATGGCTGACCGGCAAGGAACAGTTGCACGAACCGCACACCACGCTCGACAAGCCGCCGAGCGATAAGACACCGAGTGCCATATTCCCGAGTCGCCTCATTGTCTAGCCCGTAAAGATTCTGAGTGGCCTGCGTTTCCCGACTGATGTCCAAAGCCTCCGTCGCAGATGTCTGCATTCTGGCAGCCAGTTCATAACTGGCAATCCGGGCTTCGAGATCTGCGTCACCGCCAGTTTGTTCCAGATGCCGTGAATTTAGTTTTTGGAGCAACGCCAGATTCTGCTGCTGCAGCGCCCCCTGAAGATGTGACGGAGCAGCGAGGTTCAGAATGCGAGGCTCTTTGGGACGCAGCACAGTTCCCTGAAACAACGGCGGCATAAATCCGTTCGACCAGTTGTTCACGCCGTCCACCGGATGCCCGCCGGGGTCGGTCAGCACCATATATGCGGGCAAATCCTGCGTCTCCGATCCGAGAGCGTATAACAGCCATGACGCAAAATGCGGACGTCCGAGCACCCCAGGAATTCCGCCATGAAAATACCGGATCGACACTTCATGGCCATTGGCTCCGGTCTGCATACTACGAATTAGGCAAATGTCATCAACGATGTCCGCGGTGTGGGGCAGCAACTCGGAAATCTCTGTTCCACATTCGCCATGCTTGCGGAATTTAAACGGACTGCCCAAAAGTTTCTTGCTGGCCTGATTCACGAAACTGAACTGCACTTCTCCCGGATAATCAGTGCCGGAGAACTTCGTCAGTTCCGGTTTGGGATCAGTGAGATCCATGTGTGACGGGCCACCATGCTGGAACAGGGAAATCATGGCGCGGGCCTGAGACGGAGCCTCGGGGGCGCGTGATTTCAGGTCCGTCACCGGTTTTTGCTTGATCAGAGGTGGTACGGCGCGTGCCGCTTCCTGCTGCATCAGCCAAGCCAATGCGACCGATCCGATGCCCATGGCGTTGTGCTCAAGGAATGATCGGCGTGAAACAGAAAATGGAGTGTTCATAAGGCAGGGATTTGTGAGGGGGGGGGAGGAAAGTCTACTTTACATACAAAAACTCATTCGATGTCAGCAACACCTGACAAAGGTCTGTCAGGGCTTGCTGCGATTCAGTGAGACCCGCAGGGATTCGGTCGCGGTGGGTTTGGAGGTATCCAATTTGGTCGGCAAGGAAGGTCATCGAAGTCAGCAGTTCATCGCTTTCCGGGTGACGGCAATACGCCAACTGCCAGGCTTTTATCACCTGCCCAACAACCAGTCCGCGAGGTTCCGGTGGTCCTTGAAATCCAGCGTTTGAGGCAAACGACTGGACAGTGCCATCGGCCGTCGTCAGGCTGATGATCACGGGCCACTGAAATGAATCGGAAGTAATTTCGGCAAGGCAATCAACAATCAGGTCGAGCGTATCGCCAGTTTCCACCATGGTTGCCGCGACGGGACAGTCGACCATGGAGTTGAAGCACGTCCATTCACCTAACAGTGCCGCTCGACTGCTCACCACGCGACCGCGCACTCCATCGCCGTTCGGACTCCCGTGCTGTAATGATCCAGAAACGGAGAGCATTCCAGATTGTGGAGCCACCCATCGTCGAATCACAGCCCGACCCGGCTGATCCGGATGGCCACCGGTTGCATGCAGCAGAACGTAACCGACTGTCGGGTCCGGCAAGGCCACACCGGCCTGCCACTGGGATCCAGTGAAATGAGCCAGCGGCGTAAATGATTCGGTCTGTTTTGTCGTTTCGTTGAAAGGTCCGTAGCCATACTGCCACGATTCATGCGGCGGTGCGGGAAGCGTCGGCAGGCTCGCCAACTGATCATCCGGAATCGGAGTAGCTTCGGCCCGACAGCGCTCCGCGAGTTTTGCCGCATGATTCAGGATGGAACCAGAATTCATCAGCATTAAAGCCTGCGTGGCCACGGTTGAAACCGGACGCCGCTCGCAATTCACTTCCATGACCGGAGCGTCAAAGGACTGTAGCAGGGCGACTGGTTGTGAACGCCGAACCTTAATGTACATGCTGCGGCGTGTCTCGTTGTCGTCGATCACAATCTGGCCCGCATCGTCTTCAGTAATCGGCGCCGGAGCACCAAACTGTTGGGCGTTCAAACGCCCGGTGACCGCCAGCATGCGGTCCCGCACCAATTCTGCATCAAGACGCGTAATCGACTGACGCGCATAGAACTGATTGTCGGGATCCAACGCATGATGCATAGCGGCACGACGAGACGACTGACGCCATGCGGAGGACGACAGGATGATGCGATGCAAATGCTTGACACTCCAGCCGTTCTGAATGAATTCATCAGCTAGCCAGTCAAGCAATTCCGGATGCGTCGGTGGGACGCCGAGTCGGCCGAAGTCCGCAGGTGTCGGGACCAGACCCTTTCCGAAGTGATGCAACCAGATCCGGTTCACGATGACTCGTGCCATCAATGGGTTGTCACGACTGGTCAGCCACTTCGCGAATGCCAGACGGCGGCCGGACGTTGGTAGCGACGGATCGTCAAGCGGAAATTCTACACGAGCGTCTTCGGAACAGGCCACGGTTAATGCCGCGGGCGGGACAACCGCCAGAGGCTGCAGAAACTCCCCCCGATAGAACAAGTTTGTTTCCGGGAGATGCCCAGCTGGTTCCGTCAGCACGGCCAAAAATTCTTCGGTAGGTCGTTTTCCGTTAGCCTCCGCGATGCGGGCGTCATACTTCTTCAGATCTTCAGCTGCTTCCGGTAAATACTGATACAACACGCCCGCAGAAATGTTGACGCTGGGATATTTGGCAAGCAGATCTGTTTGCTCGGGTGTGCGTTTTCCGGCTTCAGTTTCGTAGGCTTCTTTCAGCATGGCACGCAGCGGCTCGGCATATTTCTGCAACTCTTTCTCCAGAGCCTGAAGCATGTATGCCTGTTCTTTGGCTGCTCGCTCCGTCCCGATTGCACCAGCTTCTGCACTCGCCGCTGCGGCCTTTTGCCGATCGACTTCCGTGTACAGGGACACCATCCGCTGCGTAGGAACTCGCCAGTTCTGCCAGTCCAAGGCTGGGGCAAAGATCGCTCGGAGGGCGTAGTAATCGGTTTGAGGAATGGGATCGTAGCGATGATCGTGGCACTGCGCACAGCCGACACTGAGCCCCAGCAGTGACGTGCTGACAATCTTCAGCGTGTCGCCAATCATCTGATTGCGGCCCGTCGGATTATCTTCCCCGCTGCCAGTTCCATCGGCCGCCATCCGCAAATAGCCGGTGGCTGACAGCAGTTCGATTTGTTCGCTGGTAAGATCGCCCTGCTGAGGACCAGCCAGTTCATCCCCGGCCAGTTGCTCAGTGATCAGTCGATCAAATGGCTTGTCGGCATTGAAGGCTCGAATGACGTAATCACGATACTTCCACGCCCACGGTCGTTCGAGATCGCTGGCGGTGTAGCCATCGGAATCCGCGTAGCCAGCCACATCTAACCAGTGTCTTGCCCATCGCTCGCCATAATTGGGGGAAACGAGTAATGACTCAATCAGCCGAGCATACCAAGCGTCTGATGGATCCTTAATCCACTGCTGAAGCTGCTCGGAAGTCGGAGGCAGTCCCGTGAGATCAAAGTGCGTTCGCAAAATCAATGTCTGTCGATCGGCGTCGTCGGCAAACGTCAGACCTTCCGGCATTCTTGCGAGAAGAAACGCATCGATCGGATTGCGAATACGGCCACGGACATCATCGCGAACAATGGGCTCGGCTGGTCGCTGAATCGGTTGAAATGACCAGAAAGCTCGTTCTTCCGGAGTAATTCCTAGTCCCGGAGGGATCGTGTCTGGTTCGGGCCGAGCAGCTTTGGCTCCACCTGCGATCCAGAGTGTGAGCGTGTTAATTTCCTTCGGTGTTAGCTTTGTTTCGCCGGGCGGCATTTCTCCCGCACGGACGCGTTGCAACAAAAGGCTCTCATCGACGTTGGCTGGCACGATCGCAGTGCCAGATTCGCCGCCTCGCAGCATCCGGCGAACCTGCCGCAAGTCTAAGCCGCCTTTGGGGTCCTCCGTTGCCCCATGACAATCAAAGCAGTGGGCCCTCAGAATCGGACGGATATCACGTTCAAACGTAACATCATTTGCAAACGCCGAGCACCATCCGAAAAATGGTGACGCAGCAATGAGACAGATCACCGCGAAGCTGCGGACTGTGTTTTGAATAAACATCCTCATTCGGGCCTTTCACCATTTTGAACGGTCTACAAGCTGTGCTGCGGAACTGACCGGGACTAATGACTGCATCTCTTTGTGAGAGACGCAGCCAGATTGTATCACCTAGACCTACGCAACAGTATCCGCAACCGGGGATGTTAATCCAATGTGTGAACCGCGCGAATCTGGCAGGCGAGCAGGAGAGAATTCTCGCTCCTCCGTGCCTCTTTTGCTGAGACCCTTGCGGCGACGAGCGGCGGGTGTCATCATCGCCGCCCGGAATTACCTTTTTGGGGTGGATCCATCGTAATGATAACGGATCGCTCAGCGAGTGATCTCGCACGACGGATGATGCGTTGTCATTTGCCATCACGACCAAAGTTCTAAGGAGTTAAAGAAGTATGAAAAATGTGCGAAGCTGTTTGATCGCCGCTGTAGGCGCATTGCTTGCAAGTGTCGCCACTGTGCAGGCCGATGTGCGGTTGCCGGAAGTGATCAGCAACAACATGGTCCTGCAGAAGGACATTCCACTTCCGATCTGGGGTTGGGCTGATCCAGGCGAAGAGGTCAGTGTCATATTGGGTGACACCAACGTCAAGAGCACGGCAGACGGAGCGGGCAAGTGGAAGGTTACGCTTCCCGCTATTAAAACCGCTGGCGGTCCGCATGAGATGACCGTGAAAGGAAAGAACGAGATCAAAATTTCGAATATCCTCATCGGGGAAGTCTGGGCCGGCTCAGGCCAGTCCAACATGCAGTGGAATGTCGCTCAATCAACGAACGGGCCGCAGGAAATCGCAAGTGCGAAGTTCCCCAAGATTCGCCTCTTTATGATTCCGCTGATCCCGTCGGGTACGCCGTCCGAGCATGTTGCGGCACAATGGGTTGAGTGCTCACCGGAGACAGTTGCAGGATCTTCAGCCGTGCTGTACTTCTTTGGTCGTGAAATCCATCAGAAGTTAGACATCCCCGTCGGCCTAATCACCACGGCGTGGGGGGGAACGCGCATTCAGCCTTGGATTCCGCCACAGGGATACACGGCAATCCCTGAGCTTGACGGTGAGAAAAAAGAATGGCTGGGGATGCTCAATGGTTATGCTGACAGCCTTGTGCAATACGCAGACGCAATCAAGGCGTACGATCATGCTGTCGAGGCTGCAAAGCCCGGTGATGCGCTGCCTGTAGTTCCAGCGAATCTTCCCAGCCACCCGCTCAACAATAACTTCCAGCATACAGGCCTCTACAACGGAATGATTCATCCGATTGTCCCGTTCGGCATCCGTGGGTTCCTGTGGTATCAGGGCGAGTCCAACAACGGCCAAGGAATGCATTATTATGAGCTTAAGCGAGGTCTCATCGAAGGCTGGCGTTCGGTCTGGAATCAGGAAGGCAACCGTG
Source organism: Planctomycetota bacterium (assembly GCA_003670925.1). Lineage (GTDB taxonomy): Bacteria > Planctomycetota > Planctomycetia > Planctomycetales > Planctomycetaceae > SXXK01. The sequence continues at coordinate 22,599 of QWQG01000200.1, forward strand.
ATTTTCCGTTCCTGTTCGCCCAACTGGCTCCATACAACTATGGCGGTGATCCAACCCGCTTGGCTGGTATTTGGGAAGCACAGTCCGCAACTCTGGCAGTCAAGAATACCGGGATGGCCGTCCTGACGGATATCACAACGATCAATGACATTCACCCGCCGAACAAGCAGGAAGTCGGACGTCGACTGTCTCTTTGGGCTCTTGCAAATACTTATGCCAAGGCAAATCTGGTCTACTCCGGCCCACTGTACAAGTCGATGAAAGCAGACGGCAACAAGGCGATCATCACATGGAATCACGCGACTGGTCTGAAATCTCGCGATGGCAAGGATCTCTCATGGTGGTCGATTGCCGGCGAAGACAAGAAGTTCGTCAAAGCGACTGCGAAGATCGCAGGGGATACTGTCGTTGTCACCGCTGAGGGCGTCACTAAACCTGTAGCCGTCCGCTTCGGCTGGCACCAACTGGCCGAGCCCAATCTCAACAACGGCGCCGATCTGCCTGCGTCACCATTCAGAACCGACACGTGGACCGACGCGGAAAACGCAAATCCATAATTTGGCAATTTCAGTGTGAAATGTTGTCTTCTCGCACGGGACGGGTCTCCGGATCCGTCCTGCAGAGGAAAGTTCCAGTCACGATCCCGGATGAGACGACACTCACACCGACGAATTGACGTGGCGGCGGGAGCGCCGCAGAGATCTCACACTCTGCAATGAGGCATCCCGACCCGCCTCGGTCCGAAATCGCTTGCGGAAATTCTTCACCAGATCCAGCCATGACTCCACACTACAGTCGAGGCGTTCGAGGATCGGTTTGAACTCAGACGGAATTCTGCCGGGCTTGTCCTTGCGAAGCTTACGACCAGTCCAGTCCAGCAACTTCAGGTACTGATCCAGTGTCATCGGCAAACAGCCCTTGTTGCTGCCGCGGCGCGCGGACAGCTTCTTACGAACTTTCTTTCGTGGTGGATCAAGAGCCATAGGAGCCAGCCAACCAGCGTGCTCACCATGTTCAACACGCTCATCCATTCCATCACCATCCTGTACCTTCTCCCCCGCGCTGGCCCGACTTCCCCAGTTCGATGAAAAAAGACAATGTTTTCATCGGTTTCGTGGTGTTTTTTCTCACTACATGTTCTTCTGGATTATTTTTGAGGGCCGTTTGAGACGGAGTTTTTCCAGCAGGATTTGTTGGTGGTCAGTGGGCTTGAAAATGCAACGAGTTCGGATTTCCGGACCTGTGCGCGTCGGGAGCACGACGTCCATCGAGCGGATGTCAGAAAGTTCTGCCAGCACTCGCCGCGGTTCGCTGCCGAGCCCGGCTTTCTCGCACAGCTGACTCAGAGTTTTCCAGAGCACATACGCAAGGAAGCACA
>QWQG01000205.1 GCA_003670925.1 Planctomycetota bacterium
ATCATCTGACCGGGCATCATCTGACCGGGCATCATCTGACCGGGCATCATCTGACCGGGCATCATCTGACCGGGCATCATCTGACCGGGCATTCCGTATGACATTTGAGGCATCATGCTAGGCGTCTGTTGCGTCTGTGCGGCTGGGGATTTCGCGCCAGCTTTCTTGACGACTTCCATTTCTCCGATCGGTGCTGTCAGTCGCTTACTTTTCTTTGGCTTGGCGGGCGCCTCTAGTCCGCGCGACACGCGATCAGCATCCGCACGACTATCGAGTCGCTTATCAACACCCAAACTCGCATTATCTTTCGCAGCCTTAATTTTTCGCGCAGACAACTCCGCTGGATCTTCCACAAAGCCACGAACATTTCTAAAGAGCGACATGACTTCACGCATTTCGGCCGGGCGATCCTTAGGCTTCTTAGAAAGCAGTTTCAGGATCAAGGCGTCCAGTTCTGGCGAGACGTTGGGATTCAAGACAGATGTTGGCGTCGGAGACTCACTCAGATGTTTCGCCAGCAAATCGCTGGGATTCAGCCCCGCAAACGGTGGGGCCCCCGTTACAATTTCATAGATCGTGACGCCCAGACTGTAGATGTCTGACTGCGGGGTCGGCGGTTTTTTCAGGATAATTTCCGGGGCAATATAAGTTCGCGTCCCCATGATATTCTTCTGCTTGCCGCTCACCAGTTTCATGACGCCGGAGATAATCCGCGAGGCCAGCGAAAAATCGATCACACGCACTTCTCCCGTCTTATTTACCAGCACATTGTCTGGCTTAATATCACGGTGCAGCAAACCCTTTTCATTCATGTGCACAAAAGCCTGACACATGGCTTCAACAATTTTTTTCAGACGGGACTGCGTTTCCGGAAGATTGCCGGTAATCTGAGTCTTCAAGCTAGGTGCACGAAAATAATCCATGATGAAGAAACCATGATCCCGGTTCATCTCCAGTTTGTGGTATCGAATCATGGTGGGATGCTCCAACGCAGCTCCGATTTTAAATTCATGCTTTAAGACATTTTTAGCAACGGGATCTTTCAGCGAATCCGGCAGGAGCAACTTCATCGCGAGAGGCACGGTTGAGCCCGCCTGCGTCACTTCCCAGATTTGAGTGGATTTGCCCGTTGCCACACAGTTCTTAAGCTCGTACCCACCGATCACATTTTGGTTTTCGCTCACGAGTCTGTCCCCCCCCGCACGATTTTGGGTCACGAAAGTATTCGACGATCCGAACTTGTCACATCCACCGTTCATAATAGGATATCGTCGCATTTTCGGCGACTCTCCGAAGTATACGCAAAGCGACAGGGGGTGCGGGAAGTCGAAATCGCTAACTTATTGCAGGTCAACGAAGAGAATTTCGGTCGCAATTCAATGGTGTTTTTGAACCACAGAAATCCGCCGCTGAATTGTGAAAATTGACACAATCTGACATAGTCCCGTCGTGCCGACATTTCAGATTCCAACGGTATGTGGAGTCTCGGCAGCGTGATCTAGGGTGAATAGTCAGAGTACCCTGCTCTTCCACACTTTCTTTCGAGAGTCGTTTTATGCCGCTGCAGCTTTCCAATCGTCCGCTCGGCCGATTCGTGCGTAACTTAATCGTTATGGGTTTGATCTGTCAGGCCTGCACCGGAGTCGTATCCGCTGCAGATGCTGTGCAACATTCGATGTTCGCAGGGTCGCTCATCCAGCCTGGCGACGACGAGGGCGATATCCTGCGTCGCTTTGAAGTCCAGTTGCTGACGACGAATCAGACCTGCTTCTTTCACGTCATTGATGATGCACGCCTTGGATGTCCCTGGCCCGACAGTTTCGGTCGCACAGGTCCGACAGCGGGAACGGACACTGTTCAGCCGCATCTGGTCTATGACTACGATGGCCATGCATATCTGATCGGACTCCCACCGTTAATCGTGACGTTGCCGGCAGACCTTGCGCCGGATGCGACATGGGAACAAGCTGGCTGGCAGATGACAGCCATCGAACAACGCTCCGTCAACGACGTCCCTGCCTGGATCGTGGAAGCTCGCGAGCGGCGTGGTAGGCAACAGACGCTGACCGTGGATGCGGCGACCGGCATAACGCTTCGCGCGGAAGCCGATGTCTTCATGGGCCAAGGAGATCAGTTCAAACTCACGCTAGCACGCGCATCGAGCGTGCTCCTTGACCAAGCCACATCGGACAAAGTGTTAGAACTGCAAAACGAGTTGCTGGCTTTGCAGACCACACTCAAACGCCGCCCTGACGCGCATTTGAGTGAGCTATCAGCGCGACAGATTGCAGACGTTGTGGCGGCGGCCGATCGCTTGACGACACTAGCCGCTGAGACACCGCTCGAAATCCTAGTGCGACAAATGAACACAGATGTCGCGCAACAACAAAAACGCCTAGAATCAACAATTGGCCTCGCCTCGAAGCTCATGCATACCGACGCTCCAGAATTTGCTCTGTCGCTGATGGATGGCGGGAAACTGGAATCGGAAAGTCTCAAAGGGAAAACTGTCATCCTGCATTTCTGGGACTATCGAGATGCACCGCTGTCTGAACCCTATGGTCAAACGGGCTACCTCGAATTCCTGTTCAACCAGAAAAAGAAGATGAATGTGACCGTCGTCGGCGTGAGTACGAATCCCGATCTGCAGACCAAAGAGAACCTCAATCGTGGCCGCCGATCAGTTCGAAAACTGTCGGAGTTCATGAATCTGAGTTACCCGGTCGGTCATGACGACGGAACGCTGCTGAAAGCCTTCGGTGATCCGCGCGATACACGAGGGCAGTTACCTCTCTGGATCGTGCTGAATGCAGACGGCAAAGTGGCACACTACCATGCGGGCTTTTATGAAGTTGATGCTGCGCAGGGGCTGAAGGATCTGGAAGCCGTGCTGGCGGATCTGCTTCGTGGAAAATAATTTCCTACGTCCACGCCGCCAGCCACTCCAGCCATCTGGAAATCGTCTCCGGCGGCAGAAACAGGAGTAGACCGGCGATCATGATCCAGCCGAACAGTTGCAGATTCATCACCTGCGGCGCACACGTTTCCGGAGCGTGAAAGAATGCGTGCCAGGCATCAGTCAGCTGGACCCAGTGCATCTCAATTCCAATACAATGAAGGCGAGCGGCTGGGCGTCAGCCCTCCGTGTCACTGCACTGGCATTTCGTTCAGGAAATCTACTGGAGATCTTTACACGGCACGCTGACACCACACTGCTCCCCAATCTATTACGCTACACAAACTTTTCTTCATGCATCACAAACGACTGCCAGTCCGTCAGCGGCTGGGCGGCGGTCGGTGCGTTCACGGTTTGATATTCGCGGATGAGCTGAATCGACACAACCTGCAAGCCATCCAGTTTCGCCTGCCGCACGAGCCATTGACACAGGGGCGACCACAACACTGTGTCGGCCCCGGTGAGCACAGAAAACTGAAACTTAAAATGTCTGAACCACAGCAGATCGACGAACCAGTTTGTCTGGAGCGGTTCGATCGGTCGCCAGACTCGATTGAACCATCCGCATACTGGATAATCGCCTTGAGTCGCCGATTGACATGCAGCGGTTCCGGAGCAAACATCGCCCAGCCATGCCACAGACCGAGATACAAAAACGGCTTTTGGATGTACCCAACCAACCTCCGTTGCGGCGAATCCGTTGGCAGGTCATAGCACCAGAACCAGAGAAGAATGGCTACGAGAAACACGTCCACCGACATGACTGCCAATTTCGATAGTTGAACGGGAAACGTCTTCGTGGACGGGCACCGCACTAATTGACCGCTGGGTGTTCTGGATTCTGCTCTTTCAAACGCAGTTCTATCCAGCCAACAACATGCCCTTCCGGGATATCCTGTGGCGGAACGATTGACAAAACCTGATAAGTAAATCCGCGAACAGCCCACTCACCTCCTGAATTCAACGTATGCGCAGTCCATTCATCTGATCTGGTGACGCGATACAGAGCTTCCCATTCTGGGCTGGTTGATACCACAACACTGGACTCAGTCGCTGAAAATTTATCCAGGCGAACCCTATCCGACCATTTCACATCATCTTTGAATTCCGCCATCAAATAACGATCCACGAGATTCGTTGAAATACATTCACAATTGGTGGACAACTTGAATCGGTCTGCCAACTTCTCTGTGATCCGTTCAACAGTGATGAAATCATCGTTCACATCAAAGGTGACGTGGTACAACTCGCTCCCAATCGGCACAATGTCATTACTTCGGAATTCCAGTACTTTGTTGTTTACCCAATCATCGCCGCGGTGTGAAGACATCAACGGACCGTAGCCAATACCGCGTAGTGTGAGTTCCCAAACATCATTTTTTACGATGGGATGCTTTGGATGTTTGAGCATGTAATCCGTGAACTCAACTCGCGGTCGTGTCGGGTTAGCGTATATCTTCAGTGCGACCTCGCGCCAACTTTCCCCGGCGATTGTGCCATGACTGTTTCCCCGCTGCTCGTCGCGTGCGTAATTTCCGGCCTGAACCCTGCCAATGGATGGCTTGGAATCCAGTCGTTGGGAAGCAAATCATCGCGAAAACTGAACGTGTGCGTAGTGCCAGCCGCAAGCGACGGAACTTCAATGCGATCATCAATCGCGTCAAGGAAATCTCCGTGCGGTGGGGTTCCGCCAACTGCGCCGCCGCCACCATCCGCACCACCGCCGATTTCGCCACTGCCCGATTTCGCCACTGCCCGATTTCGCCACTGCCCGATCCACTGCCACTACCCGATCCACTGGCGATTCCCGATCCACTGCCGATTCCCGATCCACTGCCGATTCCCGATCCGCTGCTGGACTCGCCGCTCGTTCCTGAGCCACTGGCGGAACCATCAACTGATCCTACCCCAGAGTTGCTGCTGCTTGAAACAGAACTGCCACTTCCAATAGTGGTAGACGTGGATGTTGAACCTTGGGGCGGTGTTGTGTAGTTGGTGTTTGTGACAAAAATGGTCCCACGATCGTTGTTGATCCAGGTTCATCCGTGCCGTTTGTCGAGGAGAGCAACACCCGAGTCTCAAGTGACTCTGTCGTGCGAGGGGAATGCACGCGGCGACGACGCCACGACGGAGAACGAAAGCCGCGACCGTGCCGCAGATCCCTTCAACGAGAGCACTCATCCAGTGGGACAGACTCATCTCAATTCTCCGGTCACAAGTATGTGTGTCTCCGGAGTCTGTGTCTCCGCAGTAGGGTATTCAAATGGCACTGTGCAGATTCAACCAGGGGTCTTGCTGGAGAACACGGTTGTCAAACGACTCTGAACAGAATTTCGACGCGGGTGCTCGCGGACATGCTGCTGCCACTGCATGTGAACAATCACTGCGTGTACTCGAGCAACGTGGTTACCCGGTTCGTCGCGTGCGGGGATTTGCCGCGCACGGGCTGAAAGATCTGGAAGCCGTGCTGGCAGAACTGATCCGTGGCAAGTAATTATACTTCGCACGGTCGGAAATGAGTCTGGCGAGCGGATCGGGGTGAGCCCTCCGGTACCTCGTTCTTGTACCGGCAAGCTGACGCATGCCGCTCGCCAATTGTCTCACTCATGACCGCGGAAGAGTATAATTACCACTAACTCACGCGGCAGATCAGGACTTTCAGGTATTCAGTTTCGGGACATGTCACGCGGACGGGATGATCCGCGGGCTGACCTCGGTTTTCCAGAACCTGAATATCGCGACCTGTCTGCCGCGCCACTTCAGCCAGCATTTCCTGAAATTCATCCCGACTCACAAGCCCCGAACAACTGCAGGTGATCAGAATCCCGCCCGGCTTGAGCACCTGCAGACCCAATTGATTCAGCCGCACATAGCCGTTGATCGCTCGATCCATCCCCCCGCGCGTGCGTGCCATGCGTGGCGGGTCCAGAATCACAGCGTCAAACAATCTGCCCTGCCCTGCCATGGCTTCCAGCGCGGGACGCACGTCGTCACGTTGCCATTGACACCGATCCGCGACGCCGTTGAGTTCTGCATTGGCCTTCGCCAGCTCCAGCGCGGACTCAGACGAATCGATTCCCACGACTGAAGCCGCGCCGCCGAGTTTCAGTGCCGTGATTCCAAATCCACCGGAAAAGCAGAAGGCATCCAGCACCTCTGCTCCTTTCAGATATCGGCTCGCCGCAAGCCGATTGTCACGTTGATCAAGATAGCATCCGGTCTTTTGACCCTGTTGCACATCCACACCGTAGCTGACACCGAATTCATCGATGAACAAAGGTCGCGGAGGTTCCTGGCCTGACAGCAATCCATCGACGACATCCAAGCCTTCGGCTTCGCGCATGCCTTTTTCGGTCCGCAGCCAGATTCCTTTTGGATGCACTTCGGTCTGCAGCGCCGTCAGGATAGCATCCCGATGCAGGAACAGAGCCAGACTGGTGAACTGCACCAGCAGGAAGCCGCCGTAGAAATCCACCGTCAATCCGGACAAGCCATCGGCTTCGCTGAAAATCAGTCGGCAACCGGTGTTGGGAGAATTGAGATCAAACATCTGGCGGCGAGATTCGACGGCCTGATGAATCGTCGCCTGCCAGAACGCTGCGTCCAGCGGCCGTTCGAGCTGCCACGAGTACAGCCGCGCCACGATGCGACTGGTCGGGTTATACAGACCCCACGCGATGAAACGGCCTTCTGAGCTTACAAGTTTTGCAATCGTTCCCGGCGGCACGTCTTCCGACTTCATCCCGTTCACACGATCGACGGCACCGACGAACACCCACGGATGGCGACCAAAGAACGGTTGCGCCCTACGATTGCGCACGACGACTTCGACAAAATCGTGACCCTGCTCAGGTGCAGCGACAACGGTTGCAAGAACAACTTCCTGATCAGACATATTTCTTAGCCATCACCGCGCAAGATGCGGTGTTCCATTTCTTCAAGGTAAGCGAGAAGGCGATCACGTTCGTTCGCCAGATGACGAACCCGCAGCAGTGAACGCACACGAGTGCGAAGTTCCAGACGATTCACAGGCTTCGTGAGAAAGTCGTCGCAGCCGGCGTTGACGGCTTTCTCAATATCCCCGGTTTCGTTCAGAGCAGTCACGATCAGTACCAAGATACCTCGGCGTGCCGGATCACCTTTGATTTGTGAACAGACTTCATAGCCACTCATCCGTGGCATCATAATGTCCAGCAGAATCAGATCTGGCTGATGCTTGTCCACCAGTTGCATCGTTTGCTGTCCGTCTGATGCCATCAAAATCTCATACCCTTCATCAGCAAGGTACGCCTCCAGCAATTCACGATTCTGCTGAATATCGTCCGCAATCAGGACGCGCGAGGAAGAGACATCAATGTCTGAACTACTATTGGTCATCTGGTCTGCCTGATGATCGATGCGTAAAGGTTTCAAGCCACGAATGGCAACCGCCCTGCTCTGCTTTCAGCCATGATAAGCATCGACGGACTGACACCAGCAGCTCGCGGGGACGAGTCGCAATGCCCACAAAGGCGGGAGTATAGAGGATGCAACGTGCCGAGAAAATCCCCAGCGGTAGACTCCGCATTTATGGCGAATTAGAACGATCGAATCAGCAGCGACCAGTCTGCGATGCATCGCACCGCCCGATTTTCACTAGTTTCGCCGGGATGATCAGTTTCATCGGATGCGGGCGGAAGAGGTGCCCAAAAGCCAGCATCGGTCAACGATTTGTGACTGAGCTCCCGCAGAGCTTTCGCCTGAGCGCCCAGCGTCGTATCCAGCAACAGCACCGAGTGCCCTGCCCCTTCGACGCCCTGAATCTCGGAACTGGAAAACCATCCATCCTGCAAGGCGATGCCGCGAATTGTCGATGGTCCGCCGAAAGTACATTGCCATGCCATTGCTGCTTGCGGGCGATCAGCAACCACGACGACGCGTTGCAGATCGGCTCCGCCGCCTGCAACCAAGGCTCGAATCGTCGCCATAATCAACGGAATATCGTCCGTCGTCAATCGTGAGGATTCCGGATTTTGCGGAATCGCGACCGAGAGGCAATGTGACTTCAGAACCGGCCCCCAACGCCGCGCAACGTCTTCTTCGCTCGTCTTAGCAGCAGACAGCAGCAAGATAATGCCGGGCAGCACCGAACTCGAACCGGATCCTGAAAGAACAACACAGCGGCCGCGTTCTTCAAAGTTAAATTCGCGGCGCGCGACACCGTTTACGGTGGCTGAAGCAGCAGGCTTGTGTGCCGGATCACCGTTCGTATCGGCAACTCCTAACACAGCACTTTTTACTCCCGATGCAGGTTGAGATTTTTGAATCTGTTCCAGGACAGCGTCGGACAATGAAATGACACGCTCCGGACGACTGCCAGCCACAACCTCTGCCGTTTCCGTTTTTGTTTCGCGAGAAACACGATATTCAAGCTTCGTCACAGATCCCAAAACGAGTTCATCGACCGCGACTTCCAGTTTAGCTAGCGATGTTGTGCTGACTGCATTGACCGCCAGAACTTCAATTCCCGCTGGGACGACTTGGGCAGCAGTCGGAGAACCATTCACGACAATCAGTGAAACAGAATCACTGTCCTCTTTGCTAAGATCAGAATCTTGTGCCGCATCTTTCTTGCCCACATCCGCCGGCGCAGACGGCGACTCTGTCTGCTTTGAAAGGCGAATGGGCAACAGCCCAAGATACCCTTGCGACACGGGCGGAAGTGCCTCTACCAACTCAATCGCCGGCATAATTTCTGTTTGACCACGCTGAATCTTTAGAATCACTGAATCTCCAACATAGTGCCGTGCGAGTATTTCCATCAGGACGCTGCCGCGCTCGATTGCCTGACCATCAATCGCCAGAATCCGATCTCCCTTGAGCAATCCAGCCTGGGCAGCAGGACTGCCGGGAGAAACACGTTCGACAATGACATCTGCGTCAAATACTCCAGCGGGCACAAGTCGAATTCCGATTCTGCCTGGTTTTAAATTCTGGCCGGAACGCAATTTTTGAGCCGAGGCAAGCGCATCTTTGAGCGGTATTGCGAACCCAATCCCGGAATCGTACCATTCAATTCCAGAAGTAGCTGAACCGCCGCCGCGAGGCGACAGAGGCACCAGAATTCCGGCAATCGTACCGTTCAGAGAGACAAGCGGTCCACCATAGTTGACGGGCGATACCTTTGCGTCCGTCTGAATGGCCATTCCATGGATGCGATTCAACGCGCTGATAATACCCACGGAAACACTGGATGATTCGGCCGCATAAAATCGTCCTAACGCGATCGACCATTGCCCGACTTCAACCACCGCATTTTCGTCGGCCACAACAGGCGTCCAAAGCCCCTCTTTGGCCTTCAGTAGCACAATGCGTCGCACACTGTCCGTCGCCACGATTGTCGCATTCGTGCGTTTGCCGAACTGATCTTCGACAAGCACTGCTTCTGGATTCCCTTCCAACGCAAACTGACTTGTCAGAATTTCTCCGTCCGCTGAAATCACAATCCCGGTGGTCACAAGCGATTGCACGGCATCGCCATCGATCGACTGTTCACCGCCGATGACACGCAAACGCACAATTGACGGTTCGACTTTGCGAATGGCCGCCTGAACCGCTTGACCCAAGTCGTCGCCGGATGCCGAATGGCATGCAAGCAAAGGAAGCATCAGGCCGAGCATGATGCAGCGAAATTGCGAGTTTTTCATAAATCGTTTAGCCCAATTGTACCGGCAAGCTGACGCATACCGCTCCCCAATTCTCTCAATCATGAACTCGAGGAGTATATTTTTGTGTAACCGTTCACGACATTTTGAGAACGACAGTTTAAACCGCAGATGGACACGGATAAACACAGATTGATTATTGATTTCTATCTGGGTCAATTTGTGTTTATCTGTGGTTGCTTGCGCACGTTTCGTTCAGAAGCGTGAACGGTTACATATTTTTGTGGAGCACCGCAATCATCACCGCTTTACCGATATCATCTGAAGATCGTCCAGATCCAACTGTCCTTGGGCACCATTCAATCCAATGCGAATTATCAATTCTTTCGCATTGGGGGGTACAATGACTGTCGACTTGGCATTTTGCCAGCCAAAGCTGCCTCGCCATTTCCCTAGCACCGTGGTGCTGACTTCGCGGCGGACGTTATCGTAAAAATGCACCACCACTGCTGCCTGCTCCGCAAGCTCCTCGCCCGGCACGATTCCGTTGCAACGCACCCAGTAATTCAAATGCAGCGTCCCAATCGCCCGCCCATTAATGGCGGAACCCTGCAACGCTTGGGAGATCAGGGCAGAATCTGTGTTCTCAAACCGCAAGCAGTACATGCCGTCCATTGGCGCTTCATCACACATCGTGGTCTGCCGCTGATAGTGCCAGCCGTCGGGTTTTCCATCTGCGTTTTCATCGAGATCAAACGAACCGTTGACAACCAGCGGATGATCCGGATCAGGCTGCACGCGGCGCCGTTCTTCAGATTCACCTGTCATGGGAACAAACAGTGTCGACGCCAGTCGCTCATCTTTCAATTTACCGTCCTCTTTCACCAGCAGATGAAAAGACTGCTGATAACGCTCACCGACAGGGATGATCATCCGACCGCCTTCTTTCAGCTGCTCGATGAGCAACTGCGGAATGTTTTCGGGCGAACACGTCACAATGATCTTGTCAAAGGGAGCGTGTTCCGGCCAGCCTTTGAAACCATCGCCATCCAGACAATGCACGTTCGTGTAGCCCAAATCTTGCATCCGCTTCTCAGCCTGTTTTGACAGCGCAGAGACAATCTCGATCGTGTAAACCTCTTTGACAATCTGCGCCAGAACCGAGGCCTGATAACCACTGCCAGTGCCAATCTCCAGCACGCGATCGTCTGGTTGCGGATCAAGCTCATTGGTCATGTAGGCGACAATATAAGGAGGCGAAATCGTTTGCTGATGTCCGATTGGCAGAGCCAAATCTTCGTACGCACGTGCTTTTTGAGCAGACGGCACAAATTCGTGACGCGGCACAGCACCCATGGCCCGCAACACCGCAGGATTGGTAATGCCTTCACCTTCGATATGCGCCGTTACCATGTCATGACGTAATTCGTCAAACCGTCGATTCTGCGCTGTCGCAAACGCAGTCAGGACAAACATGACCAATGAGACACTCAACGTGACAACGATTCGCAGTCGATAATTTGCCATGATTCAGGAATCCTCCCTTGGGTCTATTGGCCCTGAGTATATCGTGTTCCCCCCGTTCACAAAACTGCGGAAGTTGCCGACTGTTCCTTGTCGTGATTTTTCCAGCAAATTGTGTCAAACGAAAGACGCCCGTTTGCTCAAAAAAAGAGTGATCAAGAATTCCAATGACGCAGAGTGTTGGAGTGGAATCACTTAGCGTTTCCAAGTCGAAATACGTGATCAGAATTCTGGCAACCTCGTTTGACACTGCGTCGCACGCGGTTAACATCGCCGGCGTTGAGTGAATGAGTACTCGCGGACGAATTCTGCACTCGTCCGCGTTCAAACCTGTAAACAAAGCTAGTCTGTAAGCAACGCCCTGCCCCAGTGGCGACGAGCGATGGAGTGCCTGCGCAAGCTGCGAGCTTTCGCGAATCCGTGTACTTGTCTGTGGCGATGCTGCGCACTGGTGAAGAAGGAGGGGCGCATGACGCTGCCCGAAAGTCACGACGACAATCCAACTTCTGTCAACTGCCTGCGCCCTGCGCAGCAAGATTCGCATGAGGCTGGCGACCATGAACTGACGGACCAACAAAATCGGTTCCAACAGGATCCTGTGGCCGCGCTTCTCGCAGCCTTGCGCAACGAAATTGGTGACCAGAACTTCCAGCACTGGTTCCATCAGCGAACGCGTTTTGAAGTCTCTGGTGACCGGTGCGTCGTGTACGTTGCGAACCCCTTCATTCTCAACTGGCTGCTCCGCCGATTTCGATCTGCGTTGAACCGCGCGGCGCAACTGGTCCTTGGGTTGTCTGCAGCCTGTCAACTGGAAGTGGATAAATCGCTGCTGTCAGACACTGCCCCGGTGCCGCCCCTTGAAACTGATAGCGTTGAAAGTTCTGGCGCACTGCAGAAGAAGGAGCACGGAGCGGCGGCCTCAGCATCAACTCGAAATCGCCAAAACACGGCTGCCACACCAACGACTGAATTTGATCGGCCAGGCTCTTTGACTCTGCCGAATAACCGGCGCAAATTTCGCAGTTTCGACTCGTTTGTGTCGGGTGAATGCAACGATCTCGCAGTGCTTGCCGCGCGACAGGTCTCAGCCGCGCCGGGCGAGCGTTACAATCCGCTGTTCATTCATGGAGGCACGGGCACGGGTAAGACACACTTGCTGGAAGCCATCTATACAGAAACCCGTCGTCAGTATCCGACAAAAAACGTGATGTATCTCACGAGCGAAGCATTCACTAATTATTTCACGTCCGCGTTGACTTCCCGTATGGTCCCGTCGTTTCGGCAGCGGTTTCGCAACGTCGATGTCCTCCTGATCGACAACATCGAATTTTTGGATAATAAACGTGCGACTCAAGAAGAATTTCTACACACCATTGTGCAGGTCATCGAACACGGTGGTCAGGTTGTCGTATCGTCTGATCGACATCCAAGAATGCTTACCAAGCATCGCGAAGAACTGACGACGCGATTTGTGAGTGGCTTGGTCTGCCGCATCGAAGCACCAGACGAAACAACACGGCACAAACTGGTGCGTTCCATGGTGGTGGGCACCAAAGCCGTCTTTTCAGACGAAGCGCTCGACTACATCGTCCGCCGTCACCGCAACATGCGGGAGATGCAAGGCGCGATTAATCAATTGGAGGGCCAGTTTTCCCTGACCGGTCGCCGCATTTCGCTGACGGTTGCCCGGGAAGTACTAGGCGAAATGGCGGAAGAATGCCGACGCTTGGTGCGGATCAGCGACGTAGAAAAAGTTGTGTGTGAAGCCTTCGGTGTGACAGCCGCAGATTTGCGATCTGCGTCCCGCCGAAAAGCCATCGCCCTCCCCCGCGCAGTCGCCATGTTTTTATCACGACGCATGACAAAATCGGCGTACCGGGAAATCGGCATGTACTTTGGCGGCCGAGATCACAGCACGGTCGTCGCGGCCGAACGCAAAGTGACCGACCTCGTCACCCGCGGCGAAGCTCTTGACCTGCCAACCTCATGCCCCGGCCGTACGTTCGGTGAACTCGTCGATGAACTTGAACAACGGTTGATGACCTTGGCGAGTTAGCACTGTCTATTTTTTAAACACGTTGCAAACTCACAATCCCTTGCCAAACATCTTTGCGATAGAAAATTATTTTTCGCCCGCGGCCTAATACTGAGCTCGGGGCACAGTGGCGGATGCGTTGCGGTCCAGTTGCTTAAGCGTGTTGTTGTATTGGTTGTCGAGCTGTCGCAGCTGATTCTCGTACGAGACTAATGGATTGACAGGCGGAGCCAGATTGCTGGGACGCGGTGCGGTCGTGGTCGCCGTGTTTTCGTGCGGCACTCCGGACGTCGCACTGTTGCCAGAGGTTTGCGAAGTGCTGGATCCCTGACCAGAATATCCCTGACCATTCTGATTGGGCGGTTGCTGTTGTGCATTGAGTTGCTGAATTTTCAGTTGCTGCTGCATCATCCATTCCTGCGCTGGCAACGTCGAAACAGGTTGGCCGTACATGGCTCCGTTGATCATGGCGTTGCTTCCGGGAGGATTCACATTTTCCATAAGCAGGGTTCCAGCCTCGTGACCTGCTCCCTGACCGACAGGAAATAGGGATCCTGGACCGGCGTTCAAGCCGTCGACTTGAACATACCCATTGTTCCGGCCCACGTTCGGATCCTGCTGGCCAGCGGTTAAATTTTTCGGGCCAAGCAGATTCGCTGCCGCCGGTCCGTTCGTATTCCCGGCAGATGCGTTTCGGTCCGAAATTGTTCCTCCAGGTGCGACTACATTTCCGTTACTCTGATAACTGGCAGATTCGACTGGAGGCTGACCAAAGCCAAACGGCTGACCGTAACTTACTCCCTGAACCGGTGGCTGAAACGCTCCACTCGGGCGCACGGCAATCAGGCGGCCAGAACCTAGCGTTGTGTCGGCCGTCACTGGAGCAGTCGCATTGGCTGAGACTGGTAACTGACTGCTGAAACTCGTTTGGCTCGGATTTGTGGGATCCTGCAAATTTGTGTTTGGAGACTGTGACGACAGTTCGTTCTGTGGCGGCAGAAAATTTGGGTAGCTCCCGGTTGCCTGCGGCCCGGCCACGGCCGGAACGATGTTTGTTCCGTGAAATCTTTGTGGCTGCTGTCCGGTTGCGAGCAGGTCAGCAGCACCATCTTGAGCAGGAACATGCGTGTGACTGGCCGGCACAACAGGAAGGGTTGTAACATTGTGGTAGGTCGGAATGTTGAGTGCAGCGCGGCGCTGTTCGGCAGCCATTCGTTCGCGGTTGGCAAGTTCTCGAATTTCTTCGAACGAAGCATTTTCAGGGATGGGGGGCGCTGACGCGGCCAAACTCGTGGCTGCTTTTGACGCCGTCTGCGATTCGAACGCGGCGAGGATCTCAGCCACCTTTGCCGGATTTTCGTAGCGTTGCATCAGCCGTTGACGGGCGGCTTCCCGATTTCCCTGCCGCAGATCCAACAAGGCCAGATTGGAGTGCGCATATTCATGATTCGGATTGACTTGAATGGCCTGCGACAAATAACTCGACGCTTCACTGTATCGATTCTGGAGCAGATAGGAATATCCCATATCACACAGCAGATTGGCATCGCGGGGCCGCGATTGCAATGCCTGGCGATAGTGGTCATCAGCCTCCGCCCATTGCCCTGTTAGATCTGCCACCATCGCGAAGCCGTGATGTGCCGTCGGGTCATCGGGAATCAGCTGCAGGACCTCTTGGTAGGCTTGCCGTGCCTCGGGCATGCGATTTTCCTGCAAGGCTCGCTGCCCTTCCGCAAGCAGAGCGTCAACGCGACTTTCGGCGACAGGTGCTTCGATCTGTGATGGCTTTTCGTCCTCAGTGGCCCGCCACACAAATTTCGGAATCTGTCCGTCCTCCCTGACGTCGGTCTTGTCCGCGCGAGCAAAGGGGTTCCACAACTTTGTGGCACCGCCATCGACCTGGCATCCGGTTGCTGAAATAGAAACTGCGGCGAGCAGAGTGAAGATCCACCGACGTCCTGACATGATCAGGTCTCCTGGCGGGTTGGTAAAAGGCGAGATGCAGCGCCTTGTTGGGAAACAGGGCCACCACACTAAAAGGAGAACGACGCGCGTTCAGACAGGAACCTTGAGTTTACAGGAGACTCGGTTTTTGTGTCGATATGAAATCTAGGTCCGTTTTCAGCAAAATTTGCCGATTATTTGGTGCTGCCCGTGCTTCCCGGTGCTCGTCTCCTCGCAGCATGGCAGGACGCCGCCAATATTTGCTGGTGATTGACGTCATTGTCTATCCCCCGCGCAAGCATAAGTGGCGTGTCGGCAGATTCGCAAGAATTCGGAGCCGAGGAATTTCTTCATCCCCAAATTATGACGTATCTGGCCCCCCCAAAACATCTCAAACAAACCCAAGCAGAGTATCGTCCAAGCGACTCTCGGCGACCAACTTGAGTTGGAGAGTCACGCTACGAAAACAAGCAGCTCCCTGATCGGGGAGCTGCTTGCAGAATTTTCCAGTTGCAGACGCCAACCACTTATGGGTTAGAACCCACCACCACCGTTTCCACCACCACCACCACCGTTTCCACCACCACCACCACCGTTTCCACCACCACCACCACCACCACCGTTTCCGAAGCCTCGGCTTCGGAACCGCGCGAAATCCAGTTCAGATTCTCTTGAATTGAGGCCGTTGCTGTACGGTTGAGAGACAACAACGCGTTGGTTTGCGTCTTGGTTGCCGAGATCTGTCAAGACACGCACGACGATGTCGCGTCGAACTTGATCCAGTTCCGGATCAGCATTGTTCCAACTCCGCTGGACGAGGATCGGGAACGGTGTGGAAGGCATTCTTGCCGCAATTTCCTGAATATGATCGCGACCGTAGGGACTCAATTCGGAGGAATTGTCCACAAACTCGTTACGATACATCACGAAATCGCCAGCTTCACCGTTGGTCTGCATTACATCCCAATGAGCACGCGTGACTGATCCGAGCGGCAGCACATCTGGAACCTGCATGCGGGAAGCCGCCACCCTCGAACACCAGCTTTTAGGATTCCACCAGTGATAGCCGCAGCTGGCGCAGCCTGAGTCACAGGCTCCGGCACCACAGAATGACTCGCAAGATGTGGAACAAGAATCACAACTGCTGGAGCAGCAGGATGTGTTTGAACAGCATCCGCTAGCCAGCCCACAGGCTGCCAGCAGAACTAATTTTGCTCGAAAAGAAGATCGAAGAAAGTTCATGGTCACTCGTCCTGTCCGCACACATGTTGCCGGGAGGTTGGAAAAACCGTTGATCAAATTTGGAAAAAAACAACCGGACACTGTCCACTGGAGCACTTCGTACCACGCTACTTATTTGCGGGTTGACTCCAACCGACAGGCTTCACCTGTGGCTGAGAATTTTTGGAACTTGGCAGTCGGAAGAACGATTTCTTTCGTTCTGTAGAAACATGACCGTTCCGGTTCGCAGGACCCTGCAGGCCACCCTGTGGTGGATAGTTCATTGGCACTGGCGGTGTTGCTTGCTGTGGATAGCCTTGGTTTGGAGCCGGTTGCGGCACTGTATGGTCAGGCTGAGGTTGCATCGGAGTACCGTTTGGTGTCCCGCCACCGAATGGCGAACCACCCTGCACCGCAAGGCCACCACCAGAGTACGGTCCCGCGCCCAGACCTACCGGCGGATTGAACTGGCTGTATCCCACAGCAACCCCGTGAAGTGAGCCGCTTCCGATAGTCCCCACCTGATAGACATTGTTGTCAGGCGTACCTTCTGTCCGCCCCAACTTCCATAGATCGTGGTCATTTGGATGCGTGTGATTGAAGCCCGGCAACGGCGGCACTTCATCCGGTTCCATCGGACGGACAATTTCTGGCGACACAAGGATCAATAATTCCGTTTCAACTTCCGACGCCTTCTTGGATTGGAAGAGGATTGGTCCCACATAAGGAATATCACCCAGCAGCGGAATGCGACTAACATTCGTCAGTTCCTGCCGTGAGAGTAATCCACCGATCGCAAAAGTCTGACCTTCTCGAAGTTCCACGGTTGTCTGAACGCGTTTAACGTTCGTGCCAGGAATCCCGTTGACAGAATTCTCCGAGTTAATTGAACTGACTTCCGGAACAACCTGCAGTCGAATGAGGTCCCGGTCCATCACCGTCGGAGTCACAACCAAGCTGGTTCCAAATCCACGAAAAGATGTCGCCTGACCACCACCCAAACCAATAATCGTAGGAACCGCAAATTCACCACCCGCGAGAATACTTGAGGAAGTCCCACTCATACAAGTTACGGTAGGTTCCGCCAGCAACTTGACCGTACCGTTTGATTGTAGCCACCGGATTAGAACCAAAATTTCGCCATTTTCAAAAATCCCGCTTAAGGTCGAACCCAATCCGGCGCCTAGGTTTCCAGCGACCACCTGCCGTGAATTATTGAAATCAACCGCCCAGTCGAAGCCGAAATCTCGCATCTGCGAGCGATTAATTTCAGCGACGACAACACGCATCATCACGTTATATTCGCCGGGAACTGAAAGTTCGTTGATGATAATGTCGCGGCCACCCTGACCACCACCCTGACCACCACCCAAACCACCACCCAAACCACCACCCAAAGCAGCGTTGTTCAAACCACCTTGGTTCCCGAAATCATTATTTTGCCCAAGCGTCCGAAGCACCTCGGCACGCACAATCTGCAGAATATTCGAAGCCTCTTCAGCGTCTTGCGCCTGACCACGGACCAGCACTTGAATTCCGACGGGAATAATGGCGACCTGTGAGTTTGGGAAGAGCGTTTTGAGACGGCGTTCTATCCGGCCAAAGTCCAACGTCCGCTGTTCTTCAAGGCTATCGTCGTTGACTACATCCACTTCGTAGATGGAAGGCTTCTTATCATCTTCGAACCAAAACGTTAGATCCGTCTTGCCAAGCTCCATTCCCACGATGCTGACTTCCGTCGGCGAGTACTGGACATAGTTGGCAATAGTCGAATCAGTCACCGCGATTCGGCGGATGTTGCGGCTCGTCATCACCAACCGGCTGTGACGTCTTTCCAGCTCAAGGTTGTATTCCGGTTTCAGGAGGAAATCCACGTTCCGGCTATGGATGGCATCGACCTTACCAGACACCGTGGGATCGTTCACCGACGTCATGTCCAGTTCGAGTGTCTGCATCTGCACCGGGCGGTTTAGCCCGTTTGATCGAGTGGCGTCTTCTATCGTCTGCTGCGCCGCCAATGTACCATGGGCTATAGCCGCTAGGGCGATCGCGCCGGACAACATCTGCCGCAGCGTCTTCGCTTGAAAATTTCGAAACCACATGATTCCAAGCAGACCCGCATCAGCGTGATCTTGGGACATTTGACGTGCTCCTTCCATGTCACATCATGATCGAAGAATTCAGGCTGAATTCTCCTCCACCGTCTCATTGAACTCTCTCGCGTAATCCTTACGCAGAAAACCTCAATGGCCTCGCATCAATGCAGGCATAGCGTGCCCTCTTTGATCGGCGCTGTCATATCATCTCTCGTGTTTTACTTGACACACAACGCATAAATTTCATTCCCCACTGTGGGTCCGTTCGGTTGCATGATCAACAATGGCTATGACGTTTATGACGTTTATGACGTTTATGACGAACCTTGGCCCACGCGCCGACTTGAATGCAATGCATCCACCTTTTATTCAGAGTTTTAAAGCAACTACCAGACAATGTTGATGCTGTTGTCAACAACACCCGGATGAGCCCAAGGACGGCGATAGCTGTGAAACGGCAGCCGAGAATGAACTCCACCACCGTCCATGTTCAGCAGGTTCTCAAAACCGCTCTCAAAACTGCGAGGATCGCGACTGCCGTAATCTATGCCGCTGTAGCCGTAAAACCCCGCTGATCCATACAAACTGCCTAACGGCACTATTCCGCCACCGACACCACAGCAGGATTGCACCGTGGCAGCATGTTCAAAGGAAGGTGCCATTTCAGGTGCCGCGTAGATGAGAGGTGCATAATGCACCGAGGCCTGCGAACATCCACAGCCGTGTCGTCCAGCTTGCGTCAACGCAGAACTGGAAAGGCACACAAGGGCAGCCACCGCCGAAAAGAGTGTTGTCCGTCGTAACATTCAAAACGTCCTTTATCAAAGGCTTCGATGCTGTCGCCACAGTGAAACATGCGTGGCACATGACAGCGCGGACCACGGTGCAGAAGAACCTACACGCGAAAACGGGTTGCAACCAGAAAATTCGCCGACGGCAGACCCGGAAGATAAAATATGACGATCGGTCCGTTCGAAATGCGCATGCTGCGTTGAGTTGCCTGCCGCAGTCGTTTCTTCAGATTTCATCCGGGGTACGTCTTTCCAGCAAGCCGATGCAACCTCTGGGTGAAGATTACCGTTCAATTGTTTCGCGGAGTCGAAACATCATCAAACTGAAATTAAGTCGAATGTCTCGGAGGGAGTCTATGCGTCAGACATCTTTGTTTGCTTTACTTGTCGCAGCAGTCATGACGGCTTCTGCCCAAGCGCAAGTCGGCTCTCCAGGCATCGAGTACGGGAATACAATAGCCGCAGGTGACGGCGTGCAGTTGTACCCGTACGATCAGCAGGATCGGTGGCTGCATGGCTACTTTCAGCGTGTGCCCGCCTACGGCGGCTTTTCCAGTTTCCGTCCGTACAACTATCGGCATGTGTTCGCGCAGACACAACTGGCACAGTCGTGGGGACATACCCACGGCATGCCCTACTCACAACAATTTTGGAATCGCTATCGCGGCAGTTATCTCCAAGGCAATCTGCATTCTGACAGTCAGCCGGTAATGCAGAATCCACAAGTTCCGACGTACCCTGCACAAATCAATCCGACTCAGCCACTTCCCCCACAGCAATACCCCCCACAGGCGTACCCGACGCAGGGATATCTGAATCAGGGAAGCCCCAACAATGCCTACCCGGTGAGCGCCATCCGCGCGATCGGATACCAGACTCAGAACTTCACTCAACAGCCATCGGTGGCAGCTGAGACAGTTGAATCATCAATTTCGAATGAACAACCAATCCATGTCTTTCCGGAACGCATGCACAACCGCTGATCGCAGTCGGCAACACTGCAGACTCCCCATGAGAAACGCTCCGCGCCTTCGCAAGTTGGTTCGGAGCGTTTCAACTTTTAACCTTGCGTGCCCGTGTGCGCAAGCGTCTGGAACTGGCTGGGATTCTTCTTTGAATGCGAACCACATTATTTTGTAAGCAACTCGTCGGAATCGCCCAGAAAATCACGCTCTGACGGGCAGACTCCCGCGACTCCTGCACGGCCGCCAGACCGATATTGAGAACAAAACGCCGATTCCAGACACCGAAATTACAAGACCATTGAAAAAGTTTTTTGGCTCATAACGCAATTCGACCAAATGCGTCCCGGCGTCGATCGATACTCCGCGAAAACAATGGAATGCCTGCCGGATTTCAGAATCCTTTTCGTTAACACGACATTTCCAGCCGGGATACCACGTGTCGGCAATCACCAGTGTTCCGCTCGTGTCAGGTGGGAGCTGTACGACGATTCGCTGAGATTCTTCTATTACAACTTCAACACGTATCTCATTTGCCACCGTGAACATGTGATCCACGTTTGTCGCTGTCAGCGATTTGATTGACTTGTCCAGATAGTCCTGAAGTGAATCCGGGTAAAACCAGATTCGGGGAAGTGCCTCATTTGGGCTCGTCTGCAGCGGCGCATTCTTCTTCCAGACAGACCGACATGCCGCCATTCTGAGGGTCACATCGGGATTTGTTTCCAATGCAGCAAAAACTTCCTCGCAGCCATGAGGCAGCACTCCGCCCTCGTTTGTACCGATCATGCGCGTCCTGGTTCTCACTGCCGCAGCAACACATCGGCTGTATCGCACCTCCTGGCTTGAAAATCCGGTGTCCCCATCGATAAAGCGCTGAGTGCCAATTGCTGCGACATTCGCATCTGTCAACTGAACGCTGGAATCGCCCTCAAACTGAATGCACCGCAGGTTGAAGTACCCGAGATCCATCACAACTATCATCGCGACGATCAGCGGCCTGAATCTCGACAAAAATCGTGGCAAAAGCCAGCAGGTGATGATCGCAGCCAGAGTGGCAATCGCCGATGCTGCAAACTCCCATCTCAGATTTGCTTTTGCAAACTCGATCCAGCGTGCCGCGTCGAATTCGGCGACAGCCTGATCTGCCATATAGCCAACGGCGAGAGCCAGAAAAACGAACGCAGCTGCGAGACCAATTTCAGCCCGGCGACTGAGCAAGGGATTCGGCTGCGTCAATGAATCAAACCCACGGCCAGCCAGCAATGCCATGAGGATCGAAACCATCGAAAGGCAGCGGCCAGGACACCGAAACAGCGTCAGGCCTGGCACACTGGCACATAACCAGGAAAACAACGGTGTCGAATCTCCGAGCGCCACAACAAGCCCTAGACCAATCAGCGTCGCGATTCCCCATGGCCAACGGCTGGAATAGCCGCTGAACAAGGCGATGATCGCTAGGCACCAAGTGATGACGCCAAGATAGCAGACCTTTTCATGGTAGAAATCCGGAGCCATCAACTCGGGAATATCAACCATTGGATTTCCAAACAATGAAGGTATCAGAAGTCGATACATGTCGAGCCCATTGAGTGCGTACGTTGAAGCATATTCGGCGGTTCCTCGCGTACTCTGCCCGCCGTTCTCTTGAAACAACTCCCATGTGGGCACAATCTGCACGGCGGCAATTGCGATCCCGAGCATCAGGCCCGTTGTGAAGGCTGAAACAACTGCCAGTCGATGAGACTTCGCTGCTCCCACAGCCAATGAAGCCGCTGCCCAGATTCCGCCAAACAGCAGAGCGTAATAGGGAAGCTGTGGGTGTCCTGTCAGCAGAAGGCCTGCGACATTCGCTGCAAATCGACAGGCACCTCTCGGCGATGTGGTGTCACAAATCTGAATGACGCTGCACCATAACCACGGCACGAGCGCATATGCCAGCACAAGCGTAACATGTCCAACAGCCAGATGCGTACACAGGAATCCACTTTGAGTGCAGATCAATGCCGCGATCGAAGCACCAGTAACGCTCAGCTTCAACTGCCTTCCAAGTCGATACTGTCCCCAGTAGCAAAGCACAACGTGCAGGAAGAGCGACGCTTTGATCGCCATGTTGGCATTGACGAGCCACAACAGTGGTGTCAACAGGGGGTAACAAATACCGACTTGCTGTGTGGCATGAAGTGGAATGCCGCAGCCAAGCCAGGGAATCCAATGTGGGAATCGACCTTCGACAAATTCGTGCGAAACGAATTCTCTGACCGGCAATTGAAAGCTGCCGTAGTCTGAATACACACCGTCTTTCAGCACCATGTTGCCGGAAAGCAGCAGTGACGAATACGGCAGGACTGCAAAGAGTCCAATGATAAGCGGGAGATACGATCGGCGATCAATTGTCATACCCTGCTCTGCAAACACTGAGAGTTGAATGTTCCTGAGAAGATTTTTGGCAACGGATCATTATGAAGTCGACTAAATGTAGGCCGACTTCGCCGAAGTCGGCACCGCAGATTTCAGCGAAATCTGCTTACTTGTTTCGGTTGCGGGCGCAGCCCGCGCCAAGCCGTACCTGCCTCGTGGTTCTCATTGGCCCCCGCAATTCCAAAAATCATCAGTAATTGTCCCCGACCACTTCCTTACCGGCAATGGTCGCCAAGGTTCGGTAGACTTTCAGATCTATGGAATCGCTGATAAATCGCGTTGAGCCATCGGCAAACGAAAACGTCAGACCACCCGGATGTTCGCTGCGGAAGGACTGAGCGTTCGGCCAGTCATCCGGTGGAGTCGCCGGATCTTTGATGTTCGGAGGAATCGCACAGGTGCTGTGGACATTGTTCGCGTACGGCCACGAACAATAGACGTCGTACTTTGGGAGTGCTTCACCCAACAGAAACGTGTTGGTCAATCCATCCCTGACGTCGTTGCGTTTTCGAGGTGACTTCCAGTCCGCTCGCCCCAGCATTCCGTCCCCATGATTCAGGCCGTCGTATGATCCGTCAACGCTCACGTTGGGCCAATGAGTTCCGGAATCAGTCGGCGTCCAGCCCTGTGTCTCATCGGCCCCCCAATTTGCGCCGCCCACACCTTTGTAGTTTGACTGCCCCACAGCAAACAGAAACTGCACCATGTTCCCGGCGTCGTAGCGTGGACCGTTGTGACTGTGCGGATCACTGGGACATAAAAAAATCGGCACGGTCACATCCGCGATCCCACTCTCTCGGATCGTCTTATCGGGAATTCCGCCCTTGTCGTAGAGCGAGGATTGATCGACGTACGGAAGCAATTGAGAAAGAAAATCCACGCAGTGGAATCCGGTCCAATCCCATACGGATCAAACAAGCGGCTTGCCGGATAGTGCTTGTGCGAGGTTTCGAAGTTGTCACATGCGAGCGCGATCTGGCGAATGTTGTTTTGACACGTCATTCGCCGTGATGACTCCCGAACCTGCTGGACGGCAGGAAGAGTGACGGCGATCAACACCGTGATCACGCTGATCACAATCAACAATTCAATCACCGTAAATCCCCGACGATCGCCACACAGCGCAAGCACTCGCGCATC
>QWQG01000034.1 GCA_003670925.1 Planctomycetota bacterium
ACTCTGCTAAGCCTTCGGCGAGGACGACAACACCGTACTCTTTACCCTCTTTCTCCTGTCGGTGTCGCATCATTTTTACAATTTTCTGGATCACCATTTCGGTGTCCATCACCTTCCGCTTGGATGTCGATTCAGGTGACAGATATTTCCCTTGCATATCTTCCACACTCAACACCAAATTGGCTTCGCCAGCGATGGCCGAACCATATGCCAGCCAACCAGCACTGCGTCCCATGCTTTCGACAATGAAATACGCCCGAGCGGCTTCGGCATCCGCATGCAAATTCCGGATTTCCGTGCCCAAAGTCTCAACCGCAGTAAAGTATCCAAACGTGAAGTCGATCCCCATGTAGTCGTTGTCGATCGTCTTTGGCACATGCACTACCGGCATCCGCTTAAGTTCGCTCGGTAAACGATCCTGATACATCTTGAGTTTGTTTGCGGACTTCAGCGTATCGTCCCCGCCGATCGATACGAGCGCATCCACGCCAATGGAACGCAGCGCGTCATAGACACGCTTCATCGGCGCTGCTTTCTCTGGATCTTCAAGGTGTTCCGGAGCTGTGATATGCTTCCCAGGATTGGCGCGAGCCGTGCCAATGATAATACCTTCTTTACTGCGCGTGCGCCGCAGTGATGGCTCCGTGAGATTCTTGTAATGCACGCCTTCCACCAGCGGGGTGGCCGGGGAGTATTCCATCAGGTTGGAATAGCCGTAGCGAATTCCGACAACTTCTATTCCCTGGCGAATAAAGGAAATTGCACAAGCAGAAATTACCGCGTTGGCGCCCGGAGCCGGGCCGCCGGCAAACAACAATGCAACGCGTTTAATACCGTGGGACATACACAAAATTCCTTCAGTATTTCAGATTTGAAATTTCAGATTTGAATGTGAAATGCTGAACCCGTCGTCAGAGACCTCGCTGCCACACACGGGATCGCGCAAAATCTGGTCGCCAATCATGGGATCAACTTTGTAAAGGCAGACCGCGAACTTTCATTCCAGCTGCACTGCATCCGGACTAAAATGTCCGTTCCACAAATGTCGTGTCGATCGAGAAGTCTACAAAGTTAGCATGACTGAACATGCGTTTCGCCAGTGGCAGCGTCGTGGCAATCCCTTCAATGACAAATTCACGCAGGCAACGACGCATACATTGAATGGCCTCATCGCGGGTCGGCTTGTGCACAATCAACTTGCCGATCATGGAGTCATAATACGGACTGATTGTGTAACCTTCGTAAACATGTGAATCGAAACGCACACCTGGACCACCGGGAAGTCGCAGCTTGGTGATCGTCCCTGGACTGCCGCGAAAATTGTTTTCGGGATCTTCAGCGTTGACTCGCAGTTCAATCGCACAGCCCGTGTGCCGGATATCTGCCTGAGTGAACGGCAGTTTTTCTCCCGCCGCCACAAGGATCTGCTGCTTGATCAAGTCGATGCCCGTGACAAGTTCGGTAACTGGATGTTCTACCTGAATTCGGGCATTCACTTCGATGAAGTAGAAGTTGTAGTCCTTGTCGACGATGAATTCACATGTGCCGGCATTTGTGTAGCCTGACTCACGTACCAAATTGACAGCACATTCGCAGATCCGCTGACGAAGTTCTTCCGGCAACTTTGGAGCAGGGCTTTCTTCGATCAGCTTCTGATGACGGCGTTGCATCGAACAGTCGCGTTCGAACAAATGCACCACGTTGCCGTGATTGTCAGCCAGAATCTGGACTTCAACGTGGCGCGGGCGTTCGACATACTTTTCGATGTACACTCCCGCATTCTTGAACGCCTTCTCAGCTTCCGCGGAAGCTGCCTGCAATCCCGCACGCAGCGAGATTTCGTTCCCGGCGACACGCATTCCTTTCCCACCACCTCCGGCAGTCGCTTTGATCAAGACCGGATAGCCAATGCGGTCCGCGACCTTCACCGCTTCATTCACATCGGAAACTAGTCCGTCGCTACCGGGAACGCAGGGTACGCCAGCCTTCATGGCGATGGCACGAGCGCTGACTTTGTCCCCAAGCTGCTGCATAGCCAGTACGGGCGGGCCAATGAATTCAATGTTACAACTGCGGCAGACCTCAGCGAAGTGCGCGTTTTCGGCTAGAAATCCGTAACCAGGATGCACGGCTTGGACGTTGCCGATTTCTGCCGCGCTGATGATTCGATTGATCAGCAGATAGCTTTCGGATGCCGGCGCTGGGCCGATGCACCACGCCTCATCTGCCAACTCAAGATAGTGCGCGCCGCGATCGGCTTCACTGTAAACGGCAACCGTTTCGATTCCAAGTTCGCGGCACGCACGAATGATTCGAAGGGCGATTTCGCCCCGGTTCGCAACCAGAATTCTTTGAAACATGTGATAACCGTTGAGAGCCCTGGAAACGTGAAACTGTTAACCCTGAAACGACGGGATACTGACCTCGCATGCAGGAAGTGGTATCCTCTAATGCAAATGAGAATAATCCATGAACTGTCTGCGGCCCTCAATTTGTTTTTACTTCCCGTCGCCTAGGGTCGGTTAATGTAAAATCAGATCAAGCTGCCGGCCAGTCATTGCTGTTCAATAAAACATGCAGTTATTTTGCCATCAACACCAAGCTGGGACATTGGCCGACATGCAATTCAGACTCAATCACCAGTGACCGCGCTTTAATCTGCTAAATTTGGCGATGTCAACTAGCCTGGTTCAATGCGAAACAGGGGCTGACCGAAACCAACGGCATCTCCGTTCGCAACAAGGATCTCAACAATCCGTCCGGACTTTTCAGCCAGAATCTGGTTGAACACCTTCATGGCTTCAATCATGCAAATCACGGTGTCTGCTTTCACTATTGTGCCGACGGCCACAAATGGCGCATCTTCCGGGCTGGCCGCCGAGTAAAACGTACCGACCGTCGGAGCGTTGATTGTCACGCCCGCCGGAACGGCTGATGCCACAGGAGCCACTGCTGCGGGGGAGACTGCCGGGGCCGCTTGTGCTGCCATCGGCGGCACAGCGAATCCATGTGACAATGCAGGCTGCGCAGAAGCCACACGCGGGCCACGACGGATTTTCCAAGATTCGTCGTCGTTCTGAAGATTGATCTCAGAAACGTCAAATTTCTCCATCAACTGCAGCAGTTTTCGGATCCGGTCTAGATCAAAAGACTCACTTTTTTCTTCGGTTTCCACAGGTTTTGCCATTAAAAAATGCCTCCGGACGTTTCCAGTAACGTCCTGTATGGGTCAAATAAAGTGAAAGCAGGATCGTGAAACTCCGAGATTTATGCAAGGATTGGAACGATTGCCTCATCGAATTCCCGCTCAAGATTCGACAAAACCTCGTTTCCATCGGCTGTGACCAAAATATCATCCTCAATTCGCACACCAAATTTCCCCGGTAAATAGATGCCGGGCTCCATAGTTACGACCATTCCCGTCTCAAATTCCCGCTCAGAAATGGGACTGACACGCAGAGATTCATGAATCTCAAGTCCAAAACCGTGGCCCAGACCATGTCCGAAATATTTTCCAAAACCCGCTCGGGCAATCAAACCTCGGGCAATCTGATCGACGTCCGCGCATTTTGCACCGGGTCGAATGGCTTGAATTGCAGCTTGCTGAGCGGCAAGAACGGTCTTGTAAACCAGTTCCATCTGTTTCGTCGGCTTGCCCGTGATGAACACGCGCGTCAGATCACTCCGGTATCCTGAATCTGTGGACGCGCCCCAGTCGATCAGCAACACGGGATGTTCAGCAACGCGGCGCCTCCCTGCATGCGCATGCGGCAATGCGGCCGTCGGACCAACACCCACGATTGGCTCGAATCCTGTACCAGCCGCCCCAAAACTTCGCATCGCGGCTTCAAGCAAATAGCGAATTTCCGTCTCGGTCTGATCAGAGCGAAGGGAACTTCGCACAACGCTGATTCCGCGTTGTGCATACTCAATCGCAGCCCGAATCTGGGTCAGTTCCCATTGATCTTTCACTTCACGCAGCCGCTCCACAAGGTCACTTGTGGCTACGAGCGTGGCAGTCGTGATCTTTTCAGACAATGCGCCGTGCTGAGTGACCGTTGTGTGATCCGCTTCAAAGCCGACGTACTTTGATTTGGCTTTGGCAACTACGATGGCGGCAAGATCATTGATCGTGCGGCCGGCGTCACGGATTTCCACGTCGATGTCTCGGCACTCATCAGCCAACTGTGTCTCGTAACGCGTATCGCTCAGCAAGACACAACTGGTCGAACTCAGGAACAACCATGAAGAATCCCCGGTGAACCCCGTCAGATAGCGCACGTTGGCTACGCCACTGATGATCAGGCTATCCAATTCTACATCAGATTTCCTCAAGGCTCGCCGCAGTTTCGCGCGGCGGGTCTGATAGTTAGGGCTCATGAGATTCCTGTCACGTACGTCTCGGACAAAAACTACTTCGCGGCTGCAAGAACAGCGTCATAATTTGGATGTTCAGCAATTTCGCTGCAGTACTCGGCGTACTTCACGGTTCCGTCAGCACCAATCACAAAGACAGCGCGGCAGAGGCAGCGGTCGAGTGGCCCACCACTGATCAGGACGCCGTAGTCTTTGCCAAATTTTGTGCAGCGATGAGCACTTAGCGTCTGCACTTTATCGACGTTTTCAGCACCGCACCAGCGCTTTTGGCCGAATGGCAGATCCATGCTCACAATCAAAATCTCAACATTAGACAACGCCGCCGCCTGTTCGTTGAATTTCTTCGTCTCGGTGTGACAGACGGATGTATCAAGCGACGGAATGGTGGCGATAATTCGAATCTTGCCGTTGCTGCTTCCAAGTGTGACTTCTTCAAGTCCATTATTCTGGAGGGAAAATTCTGGTGCCTGTGAGCCGACAGCAAGCGCTGGACCAGCAAGGTCCACGGAATTGCCCTTTAAAGTCACGGCACCTTTTCGAACGTCTGACATGGATTTTATACCTTTGCGTAATAGCCTGAATGTTAACAATCACCACGACAAGTGACGCAGGTTATCGACTGCAGTAACTGACTTGCAACCCAAGGACATAGCGATCTGATTTGCGCATGATATCCGGCAATATTGGCGCGATATGGAACCGCGAACTTCACGTTAGTTTGAGTGAATCGTGCCCCAGAGTGGCTAACCGACTGCGATGAATGCTGCTCGATTGAAACGGAGGGCCCCCTCGTTCATTTGCGATGAGCCCCCGGCGGCGAGGTTGCGGCGGGCCCTGTCACGCGCAGAAATGCAGGGAGGATTGATGGATCTCAGGCTGAGTTACGGACTTTGTTTTGCGAGGCGATCATCGCCGGCGTCTCCAACATTCCGACGTCAATCGATTGCAACACAGGCATGCAATGCCTTAGGCTGTCCCCGTCAATCAGCGAATAACGGATTTGCTCACAATCCATTACGTTTTCACGAATGTCATCGAATAAGGGGTTTCTGTATGAGTGTTTGCCGCACATGTTGCTTTTGGTTTTTAGGAATTATCGCGATGGCGATTTGCGGATCATGGTCAGAGGCAAAGGCGGACAAGTTCCGCGTCTTTGTGGGGACGTATAGCCAAGGGGATAGCATTAGCAAGGGTATCTACACCAGCCTCTTCGATTCTGAAACAGGCAAGCTTACCGAACCAACATTGGCGATTGAACTTGTGAACCCGTCATTTTTAGCCGTACATCCGACTCAGAAATTTCTGTACGCAGTCAATGAACTGAGCGAGGGGCCAGGCAAGGGCAACGGTGGCGTCACCGCAATGAAAATCAATCCCGACGGTACGCTGTTGAAACTGAACGACCAGCCATCGTTAGGCGGTGCTCCCTGCCATTGTAACGTCGATGCAACCGGTCGTACTTTATTGATCGCAAACTACACCGGCGGCAACGTGGTCGCGTATCCGATTGCCGCCGATGGCAAAATTGGAGAAGCGAGCAGCAACATTCACCATGAAGATCCTACTCGCGAAAATGCAGCGGAACTGCAGCCAAGAGCGCATTCGATCAATCTGAGCAGCGACAATCGGTTTGTCTACGCAGCAGATTTGGGGCTGGACAAAATCTTTATCTACAAACTTGATGCAGAACATTCGACATTGTCGCCGTCAAATCCGCCAGCAGCCAGCGTGACACTCGGCGGCGGCCCGCGACACTTTGCCATTCATCCGTCAGGCAACTTTGCGTACACCAACAACGAGACCTCAATGGTGGCAACGGCGTTTTCCCGCAATCCAAAGTCCGGAGCCCTCACGGCGATGCAGGATATCACGACGATTCCAGACGGATTTGACGGCCCGAAAAGCACTGCCGAATGCCTGTGTCATCCAAGCGGCAAATTCCTATACGTCAGCAACCGCGGGCCGGATTCGATCACCGCCTATGCGATCAATCAAAAAACAGGTTTGCTGACGTGGGTGGAGAATGAGCCAACCGGCGGCAAGGAGCCCCGCAACTTCTTTATTGAGCCGGGTGGCAAGTGGCTGCTCGCTGAAAATCAGAACTCGGACTCGATCCATGTGTTCGCAATCGAACAGGAAACCGGCGCATTGATGCCGACAGGCGATTCAATCAAAGTCGGCCAGCCCGTGTGTATTCGCATGGTGCCAACGAAATGATTGTGACCTGTCCGAATTGCAGGAAGACATTGAAAGCACCCGACAGTGCGGCAGGCAAGAGAATCCGTTGTGCGGGGTGTCTTGACATGCCTTGTGACGTCGTGTTCCACGCATCGGAATGGAAAGCCGTGTGCATGGTTCGCACTCGGACAGAAGCACCGGACGTGCCTCCCAGTCTGAACGACATGATCTGCTGGATCGCGGCAATGGGCGGTCATGTGATCCGTTCTACGACGAAGGCCAAACATCCGGGAACGCAGACGCTCTGGCTGGGTCTGCCACGAGTCAACGACCTTGCAATCGCGTGAAAACATACGGACCCGGAAAAATCACCCCAACCCAAAAATCTTTAATCCCCAAAAAAAGATGTGTGGTACGATGAGGGCGCACGCCACTCCGCTCGCCGGACTCATTTCTGGCCGCGTGGAGTATAAATGTGGGTTCTTCTCGGAATTTAGTGGCTAGTAATGTGGGGTTTGAGGTTGAGTTTCCCGCAGAAGAAGAGAATTCGGGTTCTGTAGTTTTCGAAGACACGGAA
>QWQG01000047.1 GCA_003670925.1 Planctomycetota bacterium
CGCCGCTGGCCTCGTCGAGACGTTGAAGGGTGAAGGCCCGTTCACCGTTTTCGCACCAACCGATGAAGCCTTCGGCAAGTTGCCGGAAGGAACAGTCGCGAACCTCTTATTGCCCGAGAACAAAGACAAATTGATTGCCGTGCTCACATACCACGTTGTGCCGGGCAAAGTTTTGGCACGCGACGTCGTGAAGTTGAAGTCAGCGAAGACCGTCAATGGCAAAGAAGCCAAAATTAAGGTCAGCGACAAGGGAGTCATGGTGGACGGGGCCAAAGTTGTGACCACCGACATTGAAACCTCAAACGGTGTGATTCATGTGATTGACAGCGTGATTCTTCCGTAAGCGGAATGAGGTGCGATCTTGAGTTTCAGGGCCGGTCGACGCAAAGTCGCCCGGCCTTCTTTTTTCGGCTGAGACATGAAACATCATTGCTATGTGCGACGTTCTTGAAAAGCCGCAGGGCTGGATGCAGCGTACTCTCTGGTTAGCTGCAATTTATAATTTGGCGTGGGGTACTGCTGCGATTCTTAGCCCCCTGACACTCTTTCGCTGGTGCGGCTTCGAACCTCTGCCGAATTATCCCGAATTGTGGCAGTGCATTGGGATGATCGTGGGAGTTTACGGCGTGGGTTATGGGATCGCGGCAGCTAATCCTTTCCGCCACTGGCCGATTGTGTTCGTAGGTCTGCTCGGTAAAATCTTGGGACCGATCGGTTTCATAGGTGCCGTAACGTCGGGCAGATTTCCCAAGCTGATGGGCTGGACAATCGTAACGAACGACCTCATCTGGTGGCTTCCCTTCGGGATCATTTTGTGGAGGGGTTTTCAGGCAAGACAAGCAAAGTCGCAATCAGCAATTGAGCGACAGAAACAGGATGATGTCTTGCAAAAATAGGCATCAGGGACGAACGATGAAACTGATTCTGCTGGCACAAGTCTGGGCAACACTGTTTATGGTAGGGCTGATCTGGTTTGTGCAGGTCGTGCACTATCCCCTGTTCGCGCATGTCGGTCGCACACAGTTTCCCGAATATGAACGGCTGCACAATCAGTTCACAACATGGATCGTGGGTCCTGTGATGCTGCTCGAGTTGACGACAGCCATGGCGTTCCTGAAGGATACGGCGAAAGGTTCCACATGGCTCCCGTGGCTTGGGGCGATCATGCTGTTCGTGATCTGGATCACGACAGCGACTTTATCTGTGCCGGCACACAACTCATTGGCCATTGCGTTTTCGCCAGCGGCCTATCAGCAGCTTGTTTCCACAAACTGGATTCGGACAGTGGCATGGACAGCGCGAGGCTTCATTGTCATCGCTCTCGTGTACCGCAGTCCCTGCGGCAAGGGAGCTTGAACGGAGTGTTTGGCGCGGTGCATGGATTGATTGGAGTACGCTTCACCTTCATTCAGGTACAATTTCGCTCGTGACTTAGAGAATTTTGGTGTGGGTAAAAACCGGCGGCAGGAAAACGAGTGAGCGGACGCAATGCGGAATATCGGCTTATGCAAGTCGGAGACCGACGGGCAGCGATTCGCCGAGGATCAGGTTGGTTTCTTCACTTTGAAGCGCGCCGCCTTCGGTGATCAGAGTGAGCAAATGGCTCTTGGCACCCGCGGAGGACAATCGGTCTGCAATGCGTTTTCGCAACTCTTCCGCGACGTCGCGGAAGCGGTCGTGGGTGCGACGGGTGAGTTGCATGAGTGCGAGTTGCGTAGCGGGATCGTGTAAGTCACCAGAGTGGAGTAACACGTCAATCCACGTGTTGACCGAACTGAGAGGCACGACGAGGTTCAGCGGCCCAGAGACTGGGACGCGACCTCCGATCCGACCGAGGCTCCAGATTAAGGCGTGGCGGACGGATTCGAAAGCAGGTCGATTCAAGAGGTCGCAAATCATATCACCCAATTCGATCCGGACTGGCTGCGAGAGCAGTTCCATTGATCCCAGCATCCGCCAGATTTCTGCGGCTTCATGATTGCCAGATGCATACGGAGTCGCTTTTCCTCGACCGCATTGCACCTGCCGAAACCGTTGGCGAATAGCGGGCAAAATCGTAGACGCGATTTGAGCCTGACGGCCTGCTGCCAAGCCGCCTGAGATTCGACGGCACAATGTGCGTAATTCTGCCAGACATGCGGGGGTGGAATGCACGAGTCGTCCGTTTGTCGCGCGCCACGTTTCTTCTACACGCCAGTCATCAGCCGCCATGCCGAAGCCTGGTCGTAGGCAAAATCCCGTGAGATTCAGCCAGCGGGCTTCATGCTGTGGACTCCGGCGGCGTCCGTCACTGAGTTCCAGTAATTCGGCCCACAACGCGCGGAGCAATGACGCTGGCCATTCCGCTCGTGGCTGACGAATGACCTCTGCTAATTGTTTAATGGTATCTTCGGCACGAATCGTGCCCTGTGGCCCGAAGACTTTGCGGAGCACGGTGACTGCCGCAGCCACCACTTCCTGATCGACGATCCCCGCCTGTTCTGCCATACCCGAATGTGCTACGCGATCTGTCTCGGTCGCGGACCGTACGTCAAACTGCAACTGCCAGCGACGCGTTGCATCGACTTGTTCACACCATAATTCTAGGGTGCCGATTTCTGTCAGGGTGGCGGCCAGCCGCGCATCGACGATCGCGATATCGCCACGTTTTCGAGTCGTCAGAACAGTGCGGATGGGCGGCAACGCGGAGAGTTGCTCTGGATCGTACGCAACGATTTGCCCGGGCTGATCAGTCAGGCGTGTACCTGACACGAGGATCGAAAATTCCACAGGTTCAGATGTGCGAACTTTGAACGTGCGATTGATCACGATCGGGGTGGTAGACGGTTCACTACCGGCAGCGACGAGGCACAGCGCAGCGCGTTGACCATCGGCCTGTTCGACGCCAATATAATAGGTGCGTGCCAGACCTGCTACGATCCGAATGCCGACTCCGCGTCGTACCATTCCGAAGTATGCCGCGCCTCGGGCTACCGCGAGGTCAAGTCGATCGTTGCGTAGTACGGTTGGAGACCAGCTGCCGTCCTGCGGTCGAAACCAATTTTCCAGAGATTCAATCAGCCGCGTGCGGAGGACAGGCGACGCGAAGAACCCCCCATTGAAGAGCACAATATCCGGCCGCGCCACCTTGACCAGATCTTGGGAATGTGCCCGCAGAAATGTTGCCAGATACTTCGTGATGGCAGGATCGGCAGCATACGGCAAACCGAACTCCTGAAATCCCGATTGTCGCTTCTGAGGCCGCTCGTGCAGACCGACTGCCGGCAGGAACCCATCGAGGAATAATTTTAAAACCTCGTCGCGCAAAAGTTCCGTCTGCAACCCGCCGCCGATCAGTCGCGAGCCAGAACTGGATACGACGACGGTGTAGGTATCCGGCGCGTTTGGCCCCAGTAGGATCTCTTTGGCATGCCGACAGGCGGGGATGAGCATACTCCATTGCCGCGGCTCGAGCCGTCCGCCGTTAGCAAGTTTTTGCTCGACAAAATGCGCTAAAGCCAGATCAAGATTATCCCCCCCCAATAGCAAGTGGTCACCGACTGCAACGCGATGAAATTGCAGGTTGCCGCCTAAACCTGATCGCACATGAATGAGGCTGAAGTCAGAAGTGCCGCCACCAATGTCGCACACCAGAATTGTCTGACCGGGAGATACGATCTGATCCCACTCGTCGCCTTGCGCATCGACCCAAGAATAGAACGCGGCCTGTGGTTCCTCGAGGAGGACGATTCGCGGCAACCCAGCGACGCGCGCGGCGGCAACCGTCAGTTCACGAGCCACTTCGTCGAATGACGCAGGGATCGTGAGCACGACGTCTTGCTCCGCGAGCGGATGATCCACACGCGAAGCATCCCAGGCGTCGCGCATGTGCCTTAGGTAACGGGCAGTGGCTTCGACGGGTGACAGGCGTTCCACATCCGCCGCGCCGTGCCACGGCAACAACGCGGCCTTGCGGTCCACGCCGTTGTGGCACAGCCACGATTTCGCGGATTCAATCATACGTCCCGGTAAAGTGCGGCCGTGATCCCGGGCATACACACCGACCGCGCCGGCAGCCGCATCTTTGTGCCACGGCAAACGCGTCGCCCCCGCCGAACATTCAGCAGGCAATGCTTCATAATGAAATGACGGCAGTGTTTCGAGTCGTTCGACTTGCCCTGCGGCGACAACTTGCGCGATCGTGAAGGTTTCAATCGTCCAGCGTGCCTGATCCGTATCGACAAAACACATCGCTGAGTTTGTCGTACCGAGATCGATCCCGACGACATAACGCGGCCGACGCGGTTCGTCAGTTCGTGGAGCAGAGGGCTTTGAAGATGCATTCATCGCGGAGAGGTCTATGTCATTTGGAGTGCGAAGATTTGTCGTGGTCGTGGATTTTGCAGGGCGTCGTTCGTTCAGAAAAAATCAGCGGAAACGGAAGTCACCCAAAAAAGACCGCAGCGTAAGTCGCAGCACTCCGATAATTTACGGCCGTGGATTTTGTTCAACGCTCTACGTCATCACGCACGCTGAATTCCAGTTTCCAGCGTCTGTCAGCGGAATCATCCACGCACCAGAGTTCAAGGATTCCCAATTCAGTGATGCGGGAATGGAACGTAACCGGCACATAATCCTCCTCCGCCAAGCCACTGGCTACAGGAGTGGCGATCCCTGCAACAGTGGCGGAAGTGGGCAGCGTGGCTTCGAGCGAATCCGTTTCGTTCAATTCTTCGGGAGACCAGCGCGGCAACACATCGCCCGGTTGATCGGTGCGGCGATTGGCGGAACTGAAGAAGCGAAAACGTGCGGATTCGCCGACAACCAGTCCGATGGGATCAGACGGCACGTCGACTTCTGTTCCTTCTTCCATCCCGTGCGGCACGACGCAAAGTGCTTTCAGTGGTCGTCCAGTTCCGGGGATCGCGAGGCCCGCCGTTTCAATTCCGACATAATACGACCTACCCGTCCCGCCGCGAATCCGCACGCCATCCCGCAGTTTTGTCCAACCATAAAAGCAAGCACCACGGGCGACCGAGAAATCTAAATCATCCGATCCATCCACAATTTTCGGAGGCGCGTCTGGATACCAACTTTGCAACTGACCCAGCAATCGTGAGCGCAAAGCACTGGCCTTGAAAACCCCGCCGTTGAATAACACATGCGTCAACTTTTCTCCTGCGAGCGCCTGACTCAGGAACGCCGCAAGGTGTCGCGTGATCGCCGTGTCGGATTCATAGGGCAGTCCAATTTCCCGAAAGCCTGAGACGCGTCCGCGGGCGGGACGTTCGGTCAGCTGGGCGTTCGGGAAAAATCCGTGCAACAACAAATCCGTGGCGTGGATGCGTTCTACGGTGACGGACACAAGGCCTGCGATTAGGCGACTGCTGCGACCGGGAATAGAAATCGTGTGTTCGTCCGGACCGGATACTGACAGCAAAGATTCTTTGGCATTGCGGCAGGAATGCCAGAGTGATACCGACTGCCATGGATCAAGTGTCACCCCCTTGCCTTCAAATAATTGCGCCACATAGTGCGCCAGTGCAAGGTCCATATTATCGCCGCCGACGAGCAAATGATTTCCGACTGCAGCGCGTTGCAGTGTGAGTTCGCCATGATCTGAGGCGACTTCCACAAGCGTAAGATCGGTGGTCCCTCCGCCAATGTCACAGACCAACATTCGGTCACCGACTTTGAGCAATTTTCGCCAGCGATCACCAACGGCGTTCAACCACGCGTAGGTTGCCGCCTGTGGTTCT
Organism: Planctomycetota bacterium; assembly: GCA_003670925.1. GTDB lineage: Bacteria > Planctomycetota > Planctomycetia > Planctomycetales > Planctomycetaceae > SXXK01. The sequence goes on from QWQG01000047.1 coordinate 5,739, forward strand.
TCCAGCAGGACAAACGTAGGAGGTAGACCGGCTGTCAAAGCAGCTTCCCGCGTGAGCTCACGGGCACTCGCGTCGAAGGATGCAGGGACGGTCAACACCACATTCTGAGCCGCAAACGGCGCATCCGGAAACGCCTGATGCCATGCTGCCACTAGATGTTCCAAATACCGTTGAGACGCGGTCACGGGAGAAATTTTTGCGACATCGTCGGAAGCATGCCACGGGAGCAGCGGCTGATGGCGGTCAATCTTGCTGTGTCCGAGCCATGACTTTGCCGCCCCGACCGTGCGGTCTGGAAATTCAGCTGAAAGTGACCTCGCACCATGACCGGCAGTAAACGTTACGTCCGTATTCCATGGAAGAGCAAACGACCTCGCGGCAGATTCATCGCTCGTACATTGATACAAAAACGACGGCAACATTGACCGCGATTCAATCGTGTTGGCGGCAACCAACTGCGGAATCGGCAGCAATTGAACGTCTGCCTGCGCCTCGTTCAAGGCACTGTAGGCCAACACGCTGTTGGTCGTCCCAAGATCAATTCCAATCACAAACTGAGCCGACATTTTACCGTACTTCCACTTCAGCAGGTGTCACGATTGTCGCGGCATCAGGATCACCTGTCCATATGGGCACTTCGCTTTTTGTGACCAACCAGCCGTGATGCACGAGAGTGCCGGAGGTCTGCGGATTGTCGCCAATTTTTCCTGTAAGTTTGATGCGACCATTTTTTGCGTTGGCCCCGATCGTGACATTGCTGCCCTCGGCCTGATCCAATACGGGACGCAGCGCAAATTGTCGCTCAAGCATTCCACTACAGTCGCGATGAATGTCGCGCACTGCCGCACCGACCTGAGCATCCGAATAGGTTTCAATCGGTTCCTTGAGGAAGTCGATCAGTCTGCCTTCGCGCTGGAATGCTGCGAGTAAAGTCACAGCGTCACTTCGGAGGGGTCTCATTGGAGCCACTAGTTTTGGCGGCGCGACGGGTTGTACCGGCGCTGCGATCGTCTTCGGAGTTTCGAGGAGTTTCGTCACTCTGGCGGCAAAGACACCGTTGACGAGGACTTGCCACGCAATTGAAATACGTCCCATGAAATTGTTGGCCTCAAGGCTTGTTGACGACAATCGCTCCGCATCACCGATGCCGTGCGGCCTCCAATTTAAAACAATTGCAGGTTTTGTTCCAGTTTCTGGCTGTGGAAGACCAGTGAATCCCTGACTTCAACAATGCCACTTTTTGGGGGGAACCGCAAGATCGCTTGCATTTTTATCAGCGTTCGGCACAGACTGCCGGGGTTGAAAGATCGCGTCCGAGAGTTTTTTCGAGTAGTCTCGCACAACAACGTCTAGGTCAAAGATGAGTGAAGTCATGCGCATCCCCTGCCTAATAATTGTCGCGTTCTGGATTTCTAGCGATGCGGTTCACGCCGCTCCCCCGAGTTCTCAACAGACCGCAGAGGCGCTCGACATCAGCCTCTGGGGAGCGGGATTGGAACACCCACTTTCGCATGCCGACGATGCCACGTATTTGCGGCGCATCATGTTCGATATCGTCGGGCGTCCCGCGACACGTGGTGAACTGACAGCTTTTGGACTTGATCCGGCAGAAGACCGTCGTGCCACGATGGTCGATGCGCTTTTAAGCACTGACGCCTATGGTGAAAATTGGTCAACCTACTGGCGTGATGTGATCTTTCTCCGCGCCACCAATATCCGCGCGAACATTGTGCGACCAGCGTTTGGCACATGGATGGCATCGCAGCTCAATGCTGGACAAAGTTGGAAGATGATCACGACCGCACTTCTGACCGCCTCCGGTCCGGTCAATGAGCATGGAGCGTCAGCCCTTATTTTTGCGCATGAAGGTGTCGCAGAAGAAGTGTCTGCAGAAGCATCACGTATTTTCCTGGGAATCCAGATCCAGTGTGCGAACTGCCACGATCATCCGTGGGACAGTTGGAAGCGCGAACAATTTCATGAGTTCGCGGCGTTCTTCCCGCGAGTCAGCGTGCGCCGCGATCGCAACTCGGACAATATGTTCGAATACGAAATCACTTCTGTGAATACTGACCGCGATCGCAATCCGTTCGCGTCGCGTTTTTTACTAACGCGGGCTGATAAAAATCGAGACGGATTTATTTCCGAGGCGGAATCGAAGAATACGCCTCTGGCACGCGTGTTTAAAGGGCCAGCAAAAGGTGTCATCGACAAAAATGGCGACGGAAAACTGGCAGTCGCCGAAATCATGACGTCGCAACCGCCCGATGCTAATCAACTCGGCAGGGGCGCGGCGGAGCATTTCATGCCGGATCTGCAGGATCCCGGGTCCCAAGGCAAAAAGATTGATCCGGCATTCTTCCTCACGCGTGTGGAAGAACAATCAGGTATGTCGGACGAACAACGGCGCCAGAAGGTAGCCGAACTGTTGACGGCAACAGGCAATCCTTGGTTCTCACGGGCCATCGTCAATCGGGTTTGGTCTGAAATGACAGGCACAGCGTTCTATACGCCAATCGACGATATCGGCCCCGATCGTGAATGCACGCATGAGCCCACATTAGAACTGTTGGCAGATGCGTTCGTCGCCAACGACTACGATCTGAAGTGGCTCATCCGCACCATTGCCGCGACACGGACATACCAGCGTGCTCCTGACAACAAAGCGGAAGGTTTCGCGCATTGTGAGCCGGTACGATTGCGGTCCGATCAGTTGTACGCCGCGCTGTGTCAGACGCTGGGTGTTGAGTCATTACCACTCCGCACGTCGGATGGTCGTCGGTATCCGGGCGGCAAGCAACCAGCCGATCCAGGGCGTGAAGAATTTGCCCGCGTGTTTGGGTTCGATCCATCGACACCCCGCGATGAGCTTACCGGCAGCATCCCGGAAGCTTTGTTTATGATGAATTCGCAATTACTAGCACGAATCATGGCAACGCCCGGTGAATCGAGCGTGATTACGCAGATCGCCACAAATGTGCTGGGTGAAGACGATATTGTGCGTGAATTGTATTTGAACGCGATTGGCCGAGAACCCACACTTGGCGAGTTGTCAATTGCCGTCGCCTATCTCGGAGAGAGCCCGAACCTGCGGAGTGGCCTTGAAGACCTGCAGTGGGTACTGATCAATTCACCAGAGTTCGGGAGTCGGCGTTGAAACGATAATCAGTCTGGTTAGGATAAAAGCTAAACAAAATTGCCCTCAGAGAATCTCTCTTCGAGAGTTGGCAGGATGGATCGCGATGCTCAAGTCTAGCCTGCAATACGACGTTTCGAGGAATCAAGACAATGCACAACACCTCTATCACCCGTCGGAGTTTCGCCCGATACTCAGGCCTTTCATCCCTCGGTGCATTGCTGTCAGGCTGGATGCCCAGATTGGCCGCAGAGTTGGCTGAATCGGGAATTCGAGCGCCGCGATCCTGCATTTTGCTCTGGATGTCCGGCGGGCCAAGTCAGCTGGAAACATTTGACCCGAAAGAGGGACAGCCCAATGGTGGTCCGACCAAGGCCATCGACACAAGAGTTCCCGGAATTCGGATCGCCGAAAATCTGCCGAAGATTGCCGGCATCATGGAACACCTTGCTGTCATTCGGTCCATGTCGACCAAAGAAGGGGACCATACCCGTGCCACACATTTCATGCGCACGGGTTACCTGCCCCAAGGGCCGATTCAGTATCCTTCGCTGGGGGCGTTTCTGGGAAAGCAGTTGAAGAAGCAGGAATGCGATCTGCCCTCCTATGTAAGCATCAATCCGTTTCGCGCTTTCAGTCCAGCAGCGTATGGACCTGGATTTTTGGGTCCGGCATGGTCACCGCTGGTCGTGGCATCGGAAACAGACAAAGACCGGAACGTCTCGTTTCAGGTCCGCAATTTAAAATCCTCAGACCGCTTGGCGACGGCGCAGGTCGAGGCAAGGTTGCGGCTGCTCAATACGCTGGAAACATCATTCCTTGCCGAGCGACCTGACGCACCGGGCAGCAGCCATCTCCAATCTTACGAGCAGGCGGTCCGGATGATGAAATCGAACGCAGTCAGCGCGTTTCAGCTTGCCGAAGAAGACGACGTGTTGCGGGATGCATACGGAAGATCGACTTTTGGCCAAGGGTGTTTGCTCGCGCGGCGGCTGATTGAACGCGGGGTGTCGTTTGTCGAAGTCTCGCTCACCGGCGTCGATGGCAGTCCGGGTGCTGGCTGGGACACGCATGCTGAAAACTTCACCACCGTGAAATCGCTCTGTCAAATTTTGGACCCTGCGTGGGCCACGCTGATGACGGATTTGAAGCAGCGTGGATTACTCGCCAATACCCTAGTCGTCTGGATGGGAGAATTTGGACGAACACCGCAGATTAACGCCAACACTGGCCGGGATCACTGGCCGGGGAGTTGGAGTACTGTGCTTGGTGGGGCTGGAATTAAAGGCGGTCAAGCTTACGGCGTTACAAGTGACGATGGCACAGAGATTCAAGAACATCCGGTCACAGTTCAAAATTTAATCGCCACAATCTGTCGGGCGCTCAACCTTGACCCGATGACCACCAATCTGAGCAACATTGGCCGTCCGATCCCACTGGCTGATCATGGTGCGACCGCCATTGATGCGTTGCTTGGCTAGCCATGCTTGAGCTTGACGCAAGATTGCTGCGAGATTTTGTGCAGACCCCCTCCAGCCGAGGACCGAGCAAAATTGCAGGGGGTGGCCGTACTCCAGATCGCTCACCACGGGATCCAACGCGGAGGCCTGACGCGGCGAACGGGTTTGAGAATCTCGGATTTGACTTCTCGAGTCAAACGCTAGAATTGCGATTTCGGGGGGGCACATCCTGCACGTTTGCAAGAACAATGCCAAAATCAGATCGACGAGACCGCTGGGATAGAGTAGAGTTGCCAAATGTCGTGAAAATGCGATATGGCAACAGCTCTGTCGAGTCGTGATTACCCTGTAAAACCTGATAATTCATAGGTTCTGTGTAATCCGTCAGTTTTTTATTTATTTATTTAGAAAATTTGTCTTTTTTAGACACTCGGTCGAAATCATGCATCTGAACATCTCTCAGCACATGAAAATGAGCCAGCAAATGAAGCTGGCACCGCGGATGATCCAGTCCATGGAAATCCTGCAGCTGAACATGATGGCACTCAATGAGCGGATCGAGCAAGAATTGGTCGAAAACGTAACGTTGGAGCGTGTGGAAAAGGATAAGGACGTTCCGCTCCCGGAGCCTGACGCCGTAGACTATTCAATTCCGTCTGACGATCCGCGTGAAGTTCGGGAACTCAAAAAGGACGTCGAGAATCGCGAACTGGTTGCAGGCAAAGAAGATAACAACGAATCCGACTTTGAACGTCTGCTAGAAATCTCTGCCGACTGGTCCGAAGACAATGTTGGCTTTGGCGGGTCTCGACCGTCGTCGAATCAGATCAGCGACGACATGGACCGCCAGAATGATATGGTATCCAACATGGTGGCTCGCCCGCAGTCACTGCAGGAATATCTGCTGGAGCAATTTTCGTTCTTCAGCATCGATCATGTGATGCGGGAATTTGGTGAATACCTCATTCAGCACCTCGATCACAACGGGCGAATGCAGAGCATGTTGCCGGAGATCGCACAGCAGTTTAACCGGGTATACGACCACAGCATTTTAATGGAGCAGGCGGAGGGAGTGCTGAAGCTGATTCAGCATCTGGACCCACCCGGAGTAGGCGCCCGTGATCATCGTGAAATGTTATTGCTACAGGTCGATGACCATCTTCCCTTTCACGAAGTCGTAGAAGTGCTAATTCGTGAGCATCTGGAGGACATCGCCTTCAATCGGTTGCCGGTGATCCAGAAAGCAACCGGATATTCGATTGATCTGATTAAGGTTGGTATCGAACAAATCCAGTCGCTTAATCCGTATCCGGGACGAGGTTTTGAACAGCGCCCCGTGCAGCGTGTGACGCCGGATTTGGCGATCGAAGAAGATGCGTCTGGACGCTACATCGTGAAGTTACTGGACGAATATGTGCCGGAGCTCCGTATTAGTCCGCGGTATCAAAAGATGCTGAAGGAGAATCCGACGCAGGAAACGCGAGACTGGATAAGACGCAAGATTGAATCTGCGCGGTGGTTAATCGAATCCATCGAACAGCGTTACACGACGCTACGAAAAGTCGCTCAGGAAATTATCGATCATCAACACGAGTTTCTCGACAAAGGGCCGGAGTTCATTCATCCGTTGAAGATGCAGCAGATCGCCGATCGCGTTGGTGTCCATGTCACAACGGTGTCTCGCGCAGTCGACGAAAAATGGATTCAGACCCATCGTGGCTTGTTTCCGTTGAAGCGTTTCTTTGGTGGTGGAACGCAGACAGCTGACGGTGAAGAGGTCGCATGGGACACGATCCGGATCAAACTGCAAGAGTTGATCGACGGCGAAGACAAGCAAGATCCGTTGAGCGATGACGGGCTGGTTGATGCGCTAGCGGTCGACGGGATCAAACTCGCCCGACGCACGATCACCAAGTACCGCAAACAGATGCAGATCCCAAGCTCACGCCAGCGCCGTGAATATTGAGTGTTTGCTGACACTCCCTAGGTGCGATGTGCAGATTGTCGTAACGAATTACGCGTCGTCATCCTCTGAATGAACCGGCTGCTCGAAGAGATCGAGTAAGATTGGGGACAGAATGGCTTCACGCTACTCAACACGATGCACTTCCAGTGTCTGCTGGCGTGCTTCCGGATGTCCGCGCAGCCAACGAGGGTTAAAAATGTCGCGGAGCGTGACATCGCTGGGGCTGTAATCAATTTTTGTGACCGGACGAAAGTTCAGCGAGCGTTGCATCAGCTCCTCCCAGAAACCGGTCGTACGTTTGGCGTGGGGGCCGAACACAACAAAGGTTGGGATGGCTGGCGGCCTGTCGCCAAAGTCGCGAAGATTGAGATGACTGACGGGCGCCGCGGTTACCCCGGACTGATTGAGATGAAACAGCAAGGCTGGTTCTCCATAGACATACACGATCATCTTGACTGAACTCGGTGAAGGCGACTCGGATTCGTTCACAGGAGCATTTTGCGATCCGGTGTCTGTCGCGATCTGAGCAGCCGCAGCCAATGTTTCAGGGGTCATAGAATTCAGATTGATGGTCGGTGCTGCGGTGTCACGTGGAACATCAATGTCCAGTGCGTCCCTTGCACACGCATTCGCAATCTTGCCGGCATCAATCACGATTGAACGCCGATCAGCGAAGAGGGACGAACGAAATAGGTCGTCCTTGGATACGAATGCCAATTGATTGTTGTCTGTAAATTCAAGGAATGAAGAGATCACTGCTGCGGTCAGCATTAAAAACACAAGCTTTTGCGGCCATGTGCGTTTCGGAGCTGTCTCGCCTGTGCCTACCATGCGGCGTGCGACACTGAGATTGGACTCCAGCCACCACGCGATACCGCCTGCAGCCGCCAGCCAGACTGCCGCCAGCAGAGGAAAGAAGAGTCGACTGAACGGCGAATACATCGGCGTCGAAAACAGCATCCCGACGAACCATGTCAGGGTCGTGCAGAATCCCAACGTGGGGTCAATCGTGGCAGCACATTCTAAGTCCATGGCGGAGAGCGGCAGGGCTCCGGGTGACGTCGGCGACAGGTCATTTACAACACGACGCTGCCACATCCGCTGGAGCACAGGCCACAGATAAATCCCGCACAAGCCACCTGCCGCAAGGCAGATCAGCATCAAGGGTGCTCTGATTCGAACTGAAATCACCGAGAGCGCAATCGCCGCCGTTAAGAATCGGAGCAGCAAACTGAAAGGCGGAAATGAGACCGCAATTGTGGAATTGGAACTCCCCGGTGCAGCGTTCCATGTGGAACGCCCTGACATCCACCGCAGCAGTCCGGCAAAGCCCAGTCCTAATCCCAACGAGAGTTGCCCTGTCAACCCATCAAAGAGGAACTGGTCCGTGAGTTGCCGTGAGAGATTTCTTGTCCATGACGACCAGCCAGTCACGTACGACGCATGAGTTGCCACGACCGCTTCGTATCCGCCGACATCTCGCAGTTGCCATAACCACGGGGCAAAAACTGCGGCCGCGACGACAACGATGGTTGCCAGAATTCCGAAAAGCCGGATGCTGGACATCGATTTACGGCCTTGCAATAGCCACCAAAGTCCACTTCCACTGCACAGGATTGCGAGAGGCAGCCAGCCAGTGTACTTCGTCCACCAGGCCAAACCACAGACAATTCCAGCAGCAGCAGCAGTCCGAAAGCTCTGCCGGGAGACTGCCCGCGTTCCAAGACCCACGGCCATGATCATCCAGAACAGGCAGGCGACGTCAGTCAGTGCCATCCGGGAGTACACGACATGAAAGTCGCTCAACGCAACAATGGCGGAGATAAAGATACCCGCTGGTTTCCCAAACCAACTCCGGGCGAGCAACCACAGGGCCAGAATGGTAGTGCTGCCCAGCAGTGCAGATGGCAGGAAGGGAGCGTACCGCGCGAGCCAAGGAATCCCGCTGAAAAATGCCATCATCGTGGAAATCAGCGGTGGCGCGTAGAACTGCCGCGCTGGATAGGGAGCGTTGAATTCTCCGTCATACCACAGCACGGAGGCGTAGATACCTTCGTCGAAGTGTTCAACCGCTTCGCGTTCTAAATGTGCCATTCGCAGCCACAGGCCCAACATAAAGAATCCCGCGACAGCGGTAGATTCAATGAGCATCGAAGTTCGTTTCATGGGGCCGCTTCTATGAGTGTTGCCGTTACGTGGCATCGCGATCGCAGACAAATGATACCGCCAATCGGGCCAAATTTCACCCGTCGGTTCAGTCTCCGCAGACCGTTCCTTCGGATGAACGCCCGTGGATGTTCCACGGGGAACGTGATTGACATGAACGAGAACGAATCCGGCATAGTTTGGCGCTGCGTCGCGATTGTCTACTATACACGTTGAACCAATTTCATTTTGCGATTCTGAAACCTGAATGAGTTCCCAATGTCTGAAACTAACCCCGAAAAACTGTACGATGCGGCCCGCAAGCTCAAGGACCAAGGCGACCTAGAAGGCTGCGTGACGGCCTTGCAGCATATTCTGACCATCGCCCCCAGCCATGTGCAGACACATCTGGCACTCGGAGTCCATCTTCAGAAATTGGCCCGTCCGGAGGAAGCGATCGCGCATGCAAAGAAAGTGGCTGAACTTAGCCCGGACGATGCGTTTTCATTTACGCAGTTATCCGTGATCTACCAGCGTTGCGGCAAGATCTTTGAGGCCGAAGAAGCGATGGCTCGAGCGCGAGAAATCCAAGGAACTCCACCGAAGCATTAGTGGGTAGGCAGTCATCGGACGGGTTAGACCGATCTGTGCGACGGTCTTGCTTGGTTTATCGCGAATCGAAATTCCTGAACAAGAGTCTTACTCACAGTGCCGATTCGGTCTCCGGACGCACACACGGCACCACGCACGGCAATGATATCCGGCTGAATTCGCAACAGCAGTGGCAGGTTCGATTTGGCAAGGCTACCAGCAAGAGCTAATTTGAGGCCGTGTTCCTGCGTTTTCCGGCGAATGGCCTGAAGGGCCTCCAGCGACATTTCATCGAGCAATGACTTTCCCTGCTTAGTGTGAGTGTCGATCAAGAGAATGTGGCAACTCTCTTCCACGGCAGCTTGGAGCACCCGCTCAACCCCCGGCGACCCTGCCTGCTCATGATCCGCATACGCGACGGCAACCCACTGATGACTTCCAGGGATTGCTGTGCGCACCTGTCGCCACTGGGCGACCCAACTTGCGCTATCTGGCACCATGCAAGTTGCAGCCAGACCAAGTTTCAGAAACTGCGGGGCGATTTCCTGAATCGCATGCCGCAGTAGCGTCAGGTCGCCGGATTGCCATTCATGCAACTCCCCCAACGCCAAACTCAAAGGCGGCTTCCTGCCCTGCATCCGCCCCACGGCGTGTCCGATTTCCAAGATCATGCCTGGTGTGGCACAACCCAGTGAACCGGAGTGGGGTTCCTTCACGTCAATAATGTCTGCACCGCCTTCGACTGCAGCGACGGCTTCATCGACGTTTCTGACTGAGACAAGGAGTTGCGTCATAGAGCAAGCCATGTGTCCTACGCAGAAATGGAACGATGCTCAAGCAACGAAGAAGCCAGATTGCGACCCATCTCTCATGGGTTGAACCTTGGTGAGATCAAGCCTCGGGTGTGGACTCTTCCGCTTCTGTCTCTTCAGTTTCCTCTTCGTCGCCTTCTAGTTCGGCGTCCATATCCACCTCATCTACGGCGTCTGCATCGACTTCGGCCTTGACGTCTTCTTCGTCAATCTCGTCAGTGGCAATCGCCGCACCTGACTGCACTACGGGCGTGCCATCAGCGTTAAGAGCTTCCTTCATGGGTTGCATGAAGTAACGTCTCTTACCACGTCCAAGCAACGTCGCAAGGAGTTCGTCTGCCTTGTCTTTTTCGTGGTAGAGAAAACGCCCCTCTTCCCGCATTGTACTGCTGTACACGACCCAGATCAGGCGACGACGCTGCATCGCTTCTTTGGCGCGTTTGGTCCGCGGCTTGGCGGCTTTGCGTTTCTTGGGAGCAGCCGGATCTGAATCGCCTTTTTTGGCACGTTTTTTAGGTGCGCCTTCAGCTGTATCGCCAGCGGTTTTTCGGGTGGCTTTCTTCTTGCCCGTTCCGGCTTCAGCGGCTTCAGCGGCTTCCACTTCACGACGCATTGACAGACGACTCTTAGCCATGTTTCCTACCAGACAGCAAATGTTGAGGGAACCCGCACCGGCCACCAACCGGACTTGCAGAGCGTCCCCGCAGAAATCTTGAACCGCAGGATAGCATGGTCCGCGTTTAGTTTCCAGCCACGCGAAAAATGTGGGAATTAGCCAGCCTGACAGGCCAGCTTTTGAATTCAAAAATTGCAGATTTTGGCTACATCCGGCCTTGCCTGCACGCGATTGACAACCATCTGAATGGCTTTTGCCATGCTGTCACGATTAATTTCGTGGACATTAATGGGGTGTCCAATGGCGGCGAGCATTGTGATGGTGAGTTGTCCCCCGAGGTGTTGACGGAATTCTTCGAGCCCGTCAAACAATTCATCGGTTTGCCGCAACGTCGGATGATCGCAGAGGAGCCCCAGTCGTTCGAGCGTCAACAGGACACGATCGGCGTCGGCGGTGGGAAGTCCATGCACCAAGCTGGAGTACACAGTGTCGACCGCAACACCGATTGCCACAGCTTCACCGTGCCGCAATTCAAAGTGACTCATTGCCTCGAGCTTATGAGCCGACCAATGACCGTAATCCAGTGGTCTCGCTTCGAGCATTTCAAAGGGATCACCACCAGCAGTAATGTGCCGCAGATGCCATTGAGCGGATTCTTCAATCACTGGCCAGCATGCTGTGCCGCGGGCGGCAATGGATTCGGCATCACGCAGAATGCGAGCAAAAAAATCGGCATCCTTAAGCAGCGAGACTTTCACCGCTTCTGAAAAGCCGCAGCGGAAGTCGCGGTCGCTAAGAGTCGCGAGCAACTGACGATCATTGATTACGCCCCACGGTACCGCGAAAGCACCGAGCCAGTTCTTTTTTTGAAACAGGTTGACAGCATTCTTCACCCCGATTCCGGAGTCGGCTTGAGCCAGTGTCGTTGTCGGGATGCGAATCAGGCGGAGGCCACGATGCGCAATTGCCGTCGCAAAGCCGACGGCATCCAAGACCGCACCGCCCCCAATGACAACAACATAACTGCGGCGATCCATGTCGGCCTCGTTCAGCACTTTCAGCATGCGTTCCAAGACATGCACATCGTTTTTCACCGCTTCACCGCCTGGTACCGTTTGCGGGTTACCGACAACTTGGAAGCGATGCGTGTTTCTGCGGGCGAATGCATGTAGGCGTTGCCGCAGATCAGGATTGGCGTTCGCGACATGTTCGTCGAGCCAGAACTGAACGCGGGGTGTGCAGGATTCCGAAGATTCGATCAAATCCGCAAGGACGTCAGAATCGGCACCAAGTACATCACCGGTAAATCTCAGGCGATGCCTGAAAGCGACGTTGAAATCGACATCCATGGCAATCCTCGAGGCCGAAGCTGCGTGATTGAGTTTTCGTGTCATGGGAGATAGGCAATTCGTAGCACGGAGGTCTAGCGTCCATGGGGATTCTTGGGGCGTGATTGCGACTTTGCATGTCGCCATCACCTACATGCTGCCGTTATCCGGTGAAGCAATGTCTGTCACAACGTTGTCTGGTTTTTAGCGGGTCATGTTCAATGGTTCACAGACTGACGAACACAAACCTGCTTGATAATGAGGATAGCCCGTTGACATGTGAGTTGGCAACTGACTGCGTTGAGATGCTTCCTGTCACATCGCAAGTTTACTCAGAAATCCGGCTCACTTTCACAATCACTACGATCGCTAGCTTCGGTATCTGTCAAACAACAAACCGGCAAACATTGCGGTTCGACTCCACTAGTGGAGCGATTCAGTCCGAAAACAAGTGTGTGGTCCCCGCGAGTAACAAGTCAGATCACTGATAAAACAAGAGTGCTGCGTGTGCATTCGAAGTGGTCCGGGCGGTAACTCAAAGAACGATGTCCAGGAGATTTTCTATGAAGGCGTTTACACTCACAGCTGCTTTGGTCGTATTCTCGATCGCAAGCAGCGTACAGGCCGGTTTGTTCCACAAGAACAGCGGCTGCGGATGTGCTCCAGAGCCTAGCTGCTGTGCTCCAGCTGAAGCCACCTGCTGTGCTCCAGCGGGCTGCGGTGTTGCTGCTGATCCAAGCTGCTGTGCTCCAGCAGGTAATGGCTGCGGTGTTGCTGCTGATCCAAGCTGCTGTGCTCCAGCAGGTAATGGCTGCGGCGTAGTTGCTGATCCAAGCTGCTGTGCTCCAGCAGGCTGTGGTAACGGCTGCGGTAACAGCTGCGGCGACAAGTGCTTCAAGATGCCAAAGCTGCGTTGCCCAAAAATTCGCATGCCAAAGTTGCACTTCCCAAAAATCCACATGCCTAAGTTCAACAAGGGTTGCGGCAGCGAATGTGGATCATCATGCGGATCAGCAGAACCAACATGCTGTGCTCCAGTTGAGGCTTCATGTGCTTGCCCTTGCAACAAATAGTATTAAATTGGCGAAAGGGTAAGCTGATTGCCCGACGCGATAGCAAATGCTGACGGTCACACAGAGAGTGAATTTCGTGATTCACTCTCTGGCCGCCTCTGAATAATTCGATCAGTGCGGATTGCAAAACTCAGAGGATGCCGAAAGCGAACCGTGTCGCACGGGTAAGCGTCAATCCTTCCGCCCTGAACTGCTGAATAATCTGAATCTGGTCAACGACGAACAGATTTTAATGGGGAACACGCCCGAGGGATTCGTCCCGAACTGCGGTTCCACCAAAAGGATCAGCAAACGGGTGGAATCGTAGGTGAACTCAGAACGGCGATGATGCCTGCCTCTTGGTGGCTCATCGCCGTTTCTGTTTTTGTGGATGCTTTTTTGCGGAGACGCGCACTCTTGTCAACTCCGCATGGGTTTGCTTGAGACGTTTTGTGCGAGCAGGATTCGTGGGGATTTGGCCACTGATGCACACAACCCGATAAATTGGCCATGTTGCTGAGATTGGGAAGCCTCCGTCAGTGGAACGCCGGGGATCGGGAAGAGTGCCATTATCAGATTCCGCTATCACGCCAAGAATCTACTCAAAGCTCGCCGAACGAGTTGCCTCGCGAAGATTTTCTGCCAAAATTGCGGCAGCTCAATTTCTGACGCAGGTTCCTTGCGAGTTTGCTCCCAATCTAAAGCGAGTCCCTCATGTTGCTCATGGTTCTGCGGGTAGCCTACCTGCTCATTTGCGCAGGCGCTATTCTTGCATATATCACGTCTGACGCCGATCGGGAAGATGGTGGTGTGTCGGCTGTGAGCATCGGCGGCCAAAATTTCATCGTTCCCAAGGCCGGAAATAGTGGGGCAGCGATGCCGTCGTTGATCCGGAATAACAAGGCGCTGGCATTTTTCATTCTGTTGGCGATTTCACAGATCTTCACGGTGGTCGATGTCGTGATTCGCAAGAAGCGGATTGACGTGATTTCAGGCATCTATTTCGGGGTGCTGGTCGGAATTCTATTGGCGTATCTGTTCATCCAAGCACTCACACCCGTCATTCCGCAAACACATCCATACCATACGGCCGTTGTGTTGATTACGCTGCTCGCATTCCCATACATCTGTGTCTCCCTTCTTTTGCAGACCAAGGACGATTTCCGGTTTGTAATTCCGTATGTCGAGTTCCAGCGTGATCTCAAGAGCGGACGTCCACTCGTCGTTGACAGTAGTTCGCTCATTGATGGCCGCATCGCAGATGTGATTGAAACGCAGGTCATTGAATCTCAACTCATCATTCCGGATTTCATCTTGGCGGAAGTTCAGGATGTTGCCGACAGCAGCGACAAGAACCGTCGCATTCGAGGCCGTCGGGGGTTGGAAGTTCTGGCAAAGATGCAACAGAGCGTGCATGTTGATGTTAAAGTCATGGAAACAAATCGCGCCGATTACAAGAGCATGACAGTGGACCAAAAAGTTGTGGCACTGGCAAAGCAAATTCGTGGCGGCGTGATCACAAATGACTTTAATCTTAACAAAGTGGCAAGTGTCCAAGGGATTCCAGTCATCAATTTAAATGACCTCTCCAACGCGCTGCGACCGCGTTACATTCCCGGTGAACGTCTGCAGATTAAGATCATTAAGGAAGGGGAAGGTCCGGGACAGGGCGTTGGTTATCTGGACGACGGCACGATGGTTGTCTGCGAAAATACGGCGCATCTGGCGGGCAAGGATGTCAGTGTGAGCGTGACGAGTGTCCTGCAAAGTAGCGCGGGGCGAATGATCTTTGGGAAGTTGGTGTATCAGACCGGCACGTAACTGGTTTTTGGCTAGAGTTTTCAATCCGTCCCGATTGAACTTCTGGAACGGATCCATGCGGATCTGTTTTTGGTTCGCGGCTTTCGCTCCTATTCTGCGGCTCGCCAAAGCACTACACTTTCGCCGGCGTTGAGGAAGTGGCATTGACGAGAGACGCCACCCACGGAGAGCAGCGTTGTCACGGGAAGAAAAATATTCAGACGCTGAGCTGGCTTCATTCGGCATCGATCGCTCAGAAATTCCGCGGCATGTTGCCGTGATTATGGATGGCAACGGGCGCTGGGCTCAAAAGCACGGCTGGCCCCGAATCGAAGGACACCGACGAGGCGTCACATCTGTCCGTTGTATCGTGGAAGAAGCGTCACGCCTTGGAATTGAACAACTGACGCTGTACTGCTTTTCCAGCGAAAACTGGAAACGTCCGCCCAAAGAACTGACACTGCTCATGCACCTGCTTAAGCAGTATCTGGTCGAAGAAAGACGCGAGATCCAGCGTCAGGGACTGCGATTCAGTGTCATCGGCAAAACGGCTGAGTTGGATCCTATGATTCAAGTGGAGATGCAGAAAACCATTGATGCGTCCGCAGGGAACAAAGGGATGACGCTGTGCCTCGCGATCAACTACGGCGCCCGCTTGGAAATTACCGAAGCTGTCCAGAGGATTGCAGAAGCAGTAAAAAGCGGCCATCTGAGATCGGAAGATATTACGGAAAAAACGGTCGCCGATTATCTGATGACGGCCGGGATGCCTGATCCCGATTTACTGATCCGCACCGCTAGCGAATATCGCATTAGTAATTTTCTGTTATGGCAAATCAGTTACTCGGAGATCTGGGTGTCTGACAAGCACTGGCCGGAGTTTCGTGAAGACGACCTCCGGGCCGCGATTCGCGATTTCTCGCGGCGAGATCGACGGTATGGTGGGCTACCGCCCGTGACATCATGACGCATGAAACCTGCGCTTTAATGTCCAAAACTTCCTTTTCGGGAGCGGTGGACGCGGCGCGGCTTACCCGCGCAAGAAGGAATGTTTGACAATGCTTGGCTGGCGGTTGGTGATGTCTGCGATTCTGGTGCCAGCCATTATTGCATTATTTTGGCTGGATCAACAGCTGGGGGGGGGCGCCTTCATCCTTCTGGCGTTGTGCCTGTTTGTTGCCGTACGCAATGCCTACGAACTTGCGGACTTACTGAAAGTTCGCAACCTGCGGCCGCATTTCATGGCGACCGCCGGCTTAAGCTGTCTCATCGTGCTTGCGGGATGGGGGCATGTTTATGTTCCCGCCGCTGTTGAAAGCTCCGCCACCTCACTGCTGATCTCGTTCGGCTGGATCGGCGCGGCCCTGACATTTTCTTTTCTCGCTCTGCTGGCGTTGGAAGCGTGGCGGTATCATGCCCCCGGCCATTCAATGGAATCTCTCGGCGGAAACCTATTGATAGTTTGCTACGCTGGCGGACTCATGGCGGTCACGGCTCAGTTGCGCTGGTTTCCAAATTCTCAGACGGGCTATTTCGCGATCGCATCCATGATCATCTGCGTGAAATGCGGTGACACGTTCGCCTATACCTTTGGTCGATTGTGGGGCCACAGAAAACTAGCGCCGATCCTGAGTCCTGGAAAGACGCAAATGGGACTTGTGGGAGCCGTCTGCGGGAGCACGCTCGGTGGTTGGCTGTGGCTCACATACGCTGGTCGTTTGTTTGGTACCTCGATCACGCCGGGATCTGTCTGGAATATTCTAGCCTATTCAGCAGTGATCGGACTGATTGGCCTGGTAGGCGATCTTTGCGAATCGCTTATCAAGCGGGATGTGCAGAAAAAAGATTCAGCCATCCTCATGCCCGGCTTTGGTGGCCTTTTGGATCTGCTTGACAGCCCACTCTTCGCTGGACCATTTGCCCTTGCATGGTGGATGCTGTTGCCGCCGGTTCTGTAGGATGGCTTTTCGCAACTACCCAATTGGCGGGGAACGCAGGTAATCCACTGCGGATCAGCGAATGACGACCGTGAGCTGATCCTTGATGTGAACGGCGGCGAAAAAACGTGGCGCCTGGCGGGCGGTTGAATCGTGGAAGCCCAAATACTCAGTTGTTGACTTCGTGATTCGTTGGCAGGCCGTCACCATGGCTGGTTTTCGGGTGAACAATCCGGCGGAGACAAGTGACGCGGTATTCACCAGGGTGGAGACCTCAGGCTGGAAACGAGTCACTGACGATTGACAATGACTCCGTCCTTTATCTCTCTAGGCTGAACTTGAACGGCTCCAAATTGGGCTTCGAGCGGTAGAAGACTGGGGTTTGGTTAAAAACTGGCCACTTGAAAATTACATGTGTAGCCAGAAAATATCCAGATTTGTCTGGACTTTGTGTTTCCTGCCGCTACAAATCCGTCATGAGCAACGCAGACAAACGCCGCGTGCATGTGGCGGAAATCAAAAAAACCTACAAAGGCAAGGTCCACG
>QWQG01000229.1 GCA_003670925.1 Planctomycetota bacterium
AAAGAGAATACCGCAAAGGCTGGACGCTGTAGTCCGGCAGAGTTTGCCGCAGTTTAGGAGATCAATCAAAGGCCCGGCATCGAAAGATGTCGGGCTTTTTTATGGAGCAGCGGTTTGCCGCAACGCAGCACCTAAGGACATTGTTTCCACAAATTCCTTCTCGCCCGAGATCGCGAGAGAAGGTGGCCGACAGGCCGGATGAGGGGTTGTCGAGCATGGCTGCTTGCAAGAAAATCTCACTCTACGATGCAGGTGCCCTACGGCCTCGAGCGGCGGAATTTGCCGATGTCGAGTCGGAGATTTCTTCATCGTTCCACACGGATGCCGTATTTCTGCCGACGGCACAATTTGTAGATTCCGAATGATCCGCATATCCGTCACATTTTGACTCAACCGAACGGGTTCAGAAGTCCGATCCTGAAGAGTAACCGTCACTGTCGGTATATCCGGCACACATTCTCAGCGCGGCTCGATCGGAACAATCGATGAAACCCACACGAATTTTTGCTTCGGCCACCCTCATTATCAGCAGCCTTGCTCTGATGACTGCCGCAGGTATTTCTGTCGGCGATGAGCCGGGTGTTGTGCGAATGGGACCAAGTCCCACTCAGGCTGGTGTTGCCGCAATTCCCACGCCGGATCCGGTGAGTGGCGGAGTTGTGACGCCAAATGGAGGGCCGGCGGCGGCTAATGCGGGCATGTACCCGCAGCCTGCTCCTTACGCCCCTTATTTTGAGCGTTCGACCGGAGCGACACAGCAGCTGCCGCCTTCGGCGTATCAGCCGAATCAGCCGTTTGGCCCGATCATCATGTTCGAAACGAACATCAACAAGGGGCTGGGGTACCAGCAGTCGTATCAGCGACTTAATGCCCGCGTGCCCTATCATATTATTCCCGACACAACAGTGTTGATCGGAGACATCTCAGCTTCGGTCACGAACGATGGCGATCCGCTGGCAAACGTCGGGCTGATCTATCGTAACTACGATGCGTCGCTGAACCGGATTTTTGGTTATAACGCTTATGGCGACTATGACCAAGGTAATGGAACCGGAGACTGGTATCAGGTTGGTGCCGGTTTGGAATCACTGGGGAAGTATCTGGACTTTCGCCTCAATGGCTACCAATCTGTCGGTAACAATTCAACGCTGTTGAGCAGCAATATTTCCGACACATTGCGACTGATGGGCAATAGTGCCTACAAGGTTCGCACTGAGGTGTCAGACAATTCATATTCGGGTGTTCAGGCCGAAGTTGGCGGTCCGCTACCGGTTCTCGGCCAGTACGGGCTGAACATGTACTTAGGCGGCTACTATCTGCACAATGGCAATGGCTACGACGCACCAGGCTTTCAGGCTCGCTGGCAGGCATTGGTTACCGAGAGCCTGCGTGTGAACACGTATTTGACCAGTGACCCGACATTCGGCACGAACAGTTGGGTCAGCATGCAGTACGACATTCCGAACTACAAGAACCGCCGCGTGATGCGACCATCGACTGTGCGTGAGCGTCTGCAGGATCCAGTTGTCCGCGACAACCGGATCCACGTCAACCGTGATACACGTGCCTTGAATGATGCGGTCATCAATAGGGCCACCGGGCTTGCGTACAACATTCTGAATGTCAATCCGAATGCTACGGTACTCGGAAACGGCACATATGAAACCCCATACAGCACACTCCAAGCTGCGGCGATCGCCAACAATGCGGCCGTCGATATTATTCGCGTGGTTCCACGAGCTGACGATACAACGACAAATCTGACTGTCAACGGTGGGATGGGCCTGTTTGACGACCAGACACTGTTGTCATCGCTGAAGCCGCTGGTCCTGGCACCGGACTGCATCATTCCGGCTGACACCGGTCTCGCGACCATACTCGGCCCACTGATTTCCAATCCTACCATGGTTGCCGGCGGCAGTGTGGTGCGTCTGGGTAACAATGATACGATCATTGGCATGCGAATTGATGGGGCCAACGCAGCTGGCACAGTCTTTGGCAGCGGCATCGTGAATCCACTGCCGATCACCGACGTGAATCTGACCTGCAATATCTTCACGAACTACACGAACGGTGCGTTTCTGCAGGACGTTTCGGGACGGATCATTGTGGATGAGAATGAATTCAATGGACGCGCCGAAACATCTGTCAACGGTCTCAATCTGACGGTTGCAGGAGCGTCCTCGGTCGATCTGCTCGTGCAAAACAATTTGGCATCGAACAACAGTCGTACCGGGCTGAGCGTGATGGCGAATGCTGGTGCTACGGTAAATGCTGACGATCCAAACGGCACTGTACCAACGGGCATCGTCGATAACGTCACCACAGGTAACGGCAATGGAATTGTGCTTTCCGGTGGCACGGGTTCAACGATCAACGCACTTGTCGAGAACAATACTTCTACCGACAATACGTTGAATGGATTTGTCGGAGAAACAGACGGCGGCTTCTTTAAGCTGGCCAGTCTGCGAAACAACACGTTTTCTTCAAATGGTGAAAACGGGGCGTTCGTGCACTATCTGAACGGTGGAAGTTTCCGCTCGACGTCAGAAGATGCCGACGGCGACGGCACGCTTGACGCTGGCGAAGACTTGAATGGCAACGGCCTGCTCGACCAAGGAATCGTTTCGAATACGATGAGTAACAATGGGATCGCAGGAATCTGCATCTTTGGTGAAGATGCCAGCACCGGGTTGTTTGACATCGGTGGTCCGACGTCGGACCTCGGGAACCAGTTCATCGGAAATCTTTATGCTGGTGTTGCAACAGACCTCCGAGATACCGCGACAGCGCAGATGGACGTGGTGAACAACGTCATGTCATCTTCCACAGTGCTGAACACAGCTCCTACGCTCACGTTTGTGCTGGACTTCGTGGAAGCCGGGCAAACCATTACCGATCCATTCGGAGGCGGAATATTCACCCCGTTTGACGTGACTTCGTTTGGGTTTGTCGCTGCAGACTACGATCTAGTTACGAATGCGGTGCTGGATACCGTCCGGCAACATTACTACAGCATTCCAACGACGGGAGCTGACAGCCGCAGTCCGCTGCCGGATGGCCAGCAACTTGATATCAACTTTGTCATCGGTGACTTAGGAGCAGCACCCGCTATCGGAGCGACAGAGTTCTACACCACTGTCATCGGGACAGCGCCGAGCGCACCGGCTCTCGGTGTAGCATTCCTGAGTGCCGTGCGTGATGCTGGCGGAACCGGACCGCTGCCTGGTTTTACTAACGGTTCGCATGTTGCTTCGGTTTACACAAATTCCATCGTGGGTCTTGGAGGATTGACTCCTGCAGACATTGTCATTCCGGATGAGCCAACCGGAGTACACTTCGACGTTGCCAGCGGCGACGGCACGATGATCCTTCAGGATGCGTTGACATCGGGCAACTTGAATTTCACGAGGAATGCAATTGCCGGGACTACATCTCATGAGATCGGTCATACACTATCTCTGACCCATATGAACGTTGCCGGGTCGGTTACGCCAACAGGCGCTCCTCCGATCATGGGGACTGGGGCAATCGATACTCCGAACCAGGCTCGAATTGGACTTCGTGAATTTGGATACTCAGGATTCGATGGCGAGAATGGAAATGCCCCGATCTTTCATGTGCAGCAGTTGATCGGCGCCGTGGGAACCCGTGCCGCTGCGGTGGCCGGTGTGTCCGGCAACGGAATCAAGATCAATGCCAGCGACAGTGCTCGTCTGAGACCGTCTACCTTCGTCAATAACACGATTAAGAATAATTCCCGAGATGGCATCGCGATCACGATGCAAGACAACGCCGTCGCGGAAGGCGTCACGATTCAGGGGAATACGATCACGGGTAATGTTGGACGGGGCATTGATCTGCAGGCCAACGGTGCAGGAGCCTTCATTGACGCCGACAGCACGATCGGCGGGACGGGTATCAATGTCCTTGGTGGGGCCTCATTCTCTCAGGGCAACACCATCAATAACAATCAGTCTGACGGTCTGCGAGCTCTGGCATCCAACGGCGGCACAATTCACGGCAATGCGCTTAACAATCAATTCGAACAGAACGGTGGTAATGGGATCGCCCTTGCGATCGATAACGGCGGTGTGGTGGACTTTGGCACAGTCGCGTCCAATCGCCGAATTCAGGGCAACAGCATCGTCGGCAACGGTGGTGCAGGGATCAGTCTTGTTTCCAACGTCTCAGCCACGTCTCAGGCCGATATGATCGCCACGATTCGCGAGAATACGATCAACGACAACGTCAGTGGCGGGATCGTTTCGAACCAGAACGGATCGAATCGAAATCCGCCCGCTCTGCCAGCTGTCGTTGACAACAATCGTCTGAACCTGAACATCGGTGGACTCGCTGCCACGGACAGCAATACGATTAACGGTAACGGGGACGTAGGCATTGGCATCGATGTGACTGGCAACGGCAAAGCGGTTGTCAATATCACGAACACCTCCGTTACGGGAACAATTGATGGCGCTGATCCTCGCTGGAACGGCGACGGGTTGGGCCTGAAGCGTTCGGACTCGTCACTGCTGCTCGCAACTGTGACAGGCTCACGGTTCACTGGGAATGCTGGCGACGGCATGGATGTGGAAGCACAGGGCAACGATCGAGTTGATCCAAATCAACCAATGTCCGGAACCGCCAACACGGTGACAGTGCTCAACAGCGTCTTCAACAACAATCTTGGGAACGGTTCACGCTATGGCATTCACGGCGATGCAACCCTGATTAGTGACGTCACTGGCAGTAGCTTCGATAACAACACTCTGAACGGGACGCTCGTACAGACCACCCAGAACTCTTCGTTCGGAGACCCAACGGTTGGTCTGCCGCCGGGACGCCGCTCGATTTTTAATGGCAACTCGTACGAGGAGAACGGTGTGGATGGCGTGCAACTAGTGGCCAATGATGATTCCCGCGTCCTTGTAGAAATTAACAGCACGCGTGTTCCGGCAAGTTCGCCAGCTCATGCAGGATCGAACACGAATGGCGACACGATCATCGCACGCAACGGGCGCGACGGTGTCCGGATCGATACGAACGCTGGCCGGTCTGACATCCTGATTACTTCAGGCACCGGGCAGACGATCATCGACGGCAACGGGACGACCGCCGGTGGTAACGGCATTCGCTGGAACGCCTCTGGTACGTCTGATGGAATTGTCCGAGTCTCACGCACGACTATTACGAACAGCATTGCGGGTGCGACGGAAGTCTTAGATCCGAATGCCAACGACAATGTCGATGTGGCTGATGGCGACGGGATCCAAGCCAACTTCTCGGGTTCTGCGACGGGCCAACTGATTGTGGGTGGGGCCGGCGTCGGTGACGGAAATCTCATTCAGTCTAACGAGGATGACGGAATTGCTCTGACAGCAACTGGCTCAGATGCCACCGGGAATCCGATGCCTATCGTCGCGATTACAGGTAACACGATCGGTGGAACCTTGAACGGAGCTGCCGCTGGAAATCTTGGTGATGGTGTGAGCTTGAATATGTTCGGCGGGACGGCGGTAGGCATTAATCCTCCCAACACCACGGCCCCGTTGTCCTTCACGGGCGGTGTGACGGAGTCTGGTGCAATTCCTCAACTGACAATGACAGACAACCTGATTAGCCAGAATGGTCAACGTGGCGTGAATCTACTCCTGACTGGAGCCGGTGGTGTTCGCAACCGCGAAAACGGAGCATCTGTGTTTGATCCGATTCGGATTACGCTGGACCACAACACTGTGGTCTCCAACGGAACCGAAGGGATCTTCTATCGGGCTGACGCGAATATGAATCAGAGTCGCATTGTGTATCTCGCCAACTTCCCGTTTCCTGATCCACCATTTACTCCTGCAGATGACCGGCCACAAATTCCATTCTTCTATGATCCATTGCTGCCACAGTTCACCAGCCTGAACGCAGGAAGTGTCAACGGAAATACGGCATATCTTGCCCCATACCTGAATCTGCGAACGGTGCAGAACAGTTTCCTGACGGTGACGAACAATACGATCCAGAACAACGGCACGAACCTTGTGACCGGCGAGGGCCTGTTCATCAATGTCGGAACAGGTGCTTATGTGGCTGCCGATGTTCAAAACAATGCGTTCGGTGGGAACCTAGAGGAAGACTTCCGTACGGCATCGTTCTTGTCGGCTGGAGAAACGTTTACATCGGTGGATGACGCCGGCGACCAGACGTTTGACGCCATCTATCTGGACGACACTGCTCAGTTCGATCTGCGGTTCCAAACCAATAGCGGCAACCAGATCCTACCAAGTTCACTGGGTGCCACTTACACCACACTCGATCCGCTCAAGGCGATCTTCCTTGGTGCCGCAGGAGCGTCGAATCGGCAGACTGATCTGTTCCAAGTGGAGAACAGTACAAACCTGAATGATCCGAATAACACGTTCATCAACTTCGGGGTTACACAGTCGATCACGAATTCGTTCAATAGCGGAGGCTACAACCTGCGAGCCGCTGCAGACCCACTGTTCCCGAACATCGGATTCGCTCCGTTCCTGCCATAGAGCCTGACCAGCAATGGCTGGCATAGGATGACTTAGACTCACAGGGGCTGCTGAATGATCAGCAGCCCCTGTTTTCGTAATTCGGCGAGCGGCAGGGCGTCAGCCCTCCGAGTCTGCTTCCTCTGCATGAGCGTTAATCAGCGAAGATCAGTGTTCCGAATTTCTGCCGCAACACGTCGTGATTGATGGTCGCGAAAGCGTTGGCCTGAGATCTCATCATGACGGATTTGTTCCTGGACAGGTTCTTAGCATCGCAGGGAGACAGGAGCTCGTATCATCGCTGCTGCTATTAGTGCAAATCAGTGAAGATCAGTGTTCCAAAAATGATTTGCACGCAGCTCGCTACTTCAGATCACTGATGATAAAACGTTTCCATTCCAGTTCTCCTTTGTGTCCAAAGTTGATCAGGTATCCAACCGGCTGTCGGGCGATGCGCATGTAATTGAAAAG
>QWQG01000044.1 GCA_003670925.1 Planctomycetota bacterium
CTATATCTCCCTTGACCCTGATATGTCGTCCGGCGTTCAATACAGCGGGAAGTTGCAGTTCCTGCTCAGGACCAAAGACCACCACTTCCGGCGAACGACGACGCGTCACATGCACCATCGCTTCACCCGGAGAATCAATGACGTGCATCAGAAATCGACTGTCAAAGACGACAGGACTCAGCCATGGATCATGTGGATCAAGTTCTTTAAGTGCACGAAACGCCCCGTATCGTGTTTCCAGCGAACTGGAATCCATCAGTTCACGCAGGGCAAGGACAGAATCCGCATCGTCGATCACAGACATGGCGACGAACGCATACACGCGAAAAGCCGGTTGATCACGGGCGGCGTCTTTGAGGATCGCAATCCCTGACGCGTCCCCCAAATAGGCCAATGCCTGAGCTGCTTGAAATTTCACTTCAAAGTCGGTTGATTCTAAGGCATCTTTCAGGAATGGAATCCCACTGTCTCCGATTGCTTCAAGTTGCAATGCGGCCACTTGTGCCTTCTCCGGATCCATGAGTTCACGTGCTAGCTTTTCGACGCGGATTCGCCTCGCAACTTCGGTTTCGTTAAACGCAATACTGCGAATGACGGCTTGATAACGCGGGAAATTGTTGATGTACTGAGGATGCACCTTCAGACTGATCAAGTCGTCCTGTTTTGCGACAGCACAAGGAATCTTTTGGCCAAAATTGTTGTAGCGGTTAAATCGTTCTGATACGGCATCGGCGATTCGCTTGCTGTTGCGAAACCCCTTCTTCTCACGCCGCACGATGATACTGAGATCACGTTCCGTCCGCGACACAGCACCTCCTGGAATAGTCCCGTACATAAGTTCGCCCTGACGTTCTTCCGATGAGCCTTTGACGCCCAGATTGGTCAGAATGGCACCGCCTGCTAAGGCATATTCATGGCCCTTCAACGCGCCACGACCTTCCACATTCGCTTCTTCAAACATGCGAGTTTCAAGGAGGTAGCCGCCCTTCAAACTGGTCGCTTTGGCCTGCGGTGGAATGGCCACACGTACGTCGAAACGTTGACCTTTTGTGACCATCGCCGGCAAATAGGCCGTTACTACGACCAGAGCCGTATCTTGCGAGGCCAGAATCTGTTTGCTGTCCTTGACGTTGCGGCGAGACATCTCATTGCCCAGCTGCGTTCGCAACGCAGACGGCGATGGATCGCCGCCAGTGCCATTCAGGCCCGTGACCAGTCCGACGCCGCGAACTGTAATGATCGTGTTACCTTGGACACTCATGTATTCAGAGAGTGTCGGGGTTTTAATACTCGTGCTAAAGTCGTCATCGTCGTCTTCGAGTTTTGATTTCTTCGATTTCTTGCTGTCCTGATCCTTCTCGTCGTCGACTTTCTCCTCATCCTTGTCACTTCCGAATCGATCCGCCAACATGGCTGCGCCGGGCATGGACATCAATCCGGCAGCACAGCCGCAAAGCAGCGTGGACGAGAGGAGACAGACGATGGGCGCAGCCAATCGATATTTCCCCTTGCTGCGAGCACGATGACGCGTTTGAATCGGTCCCTGACGGGAATCGGTGGTGAGCAAGGGTAGTGGCATAATGGAGCTCCGTCGCCGTGACAAACAGGTGTTGTTCGTGGCGACAATTGATTTGTCGTCCGAACAGCCTGAGGTTTCACGAAACCGCAGCGCAGACGAACATGCACCGCAAGTTTGCAGTGAGATTCGCTGCCCAGCAGACTGAGTTTGAAGAAACGGGATAGAAAATGTGGAACATTGGCACGCACGATGTGCGGGACGATGCTCACAAAGAAAGGATTAGCAGTAAATGGAAAGGAACATCCGGCCTCGCGTTGCCATTGGGCGTGAGATCCGCCAACGCGAGGCCGAATGCTTTGTTTTGGCAGGCACGAAATTTCATTCTAAAATCCAGTTTACCGAAATTATTTACGGGCGGTGTGGAATCACACAACTCCACGATCGGGGGGGATCAATCGGAATCGTGTAATCACAACGCCACTGCAACTGCATTCGACATTCAGATTCACTGGTCGCGGTGGGTGGACAGCCCCGAATTTGTCGGTCTGATTGGAAAGACCAATATCGTTAGAACCGCGATTGTCGCCGATATCTCGGAGGGATGATCCTAATATCGACCTGTAGAATCTGCTTGGCCGTGGTGCGCCTGCAAAACAACTTCACATTTCACACGATACTCCGTCGGGAATTCCTGCGTCAATGGACTTCAGCTTCTGCTCCATGCGTGAGTCACCACAATTTTTAGTCATCGCGTTTCGTCCGGCAGGAAATGCACTCGACGATGCCTCGCCTGCAAGGAGCGCACGCCAACGCGGCAGATATACCGGCAGAATCTGCAAGTCCAGCGTTGTGAATGCTTGATTCCTTGACAACCGACATCACAGGGAAGCACCTCTGAAAGTGGAACCCGAGACAAGGCTCACCCAAACCATGGAGTCCCGCGTGCTGGCAAATATGGTGACCACAGCGAAATCGCGGACTTCCGGCCTAACGCGCAAGTGAGAAAAACGCTCCAAATCGCCGTAAAATATGGCATAGGATTTCCCGTTGCCCGACTGCCGGAGGTACCGTACCTTCGCCGCATCGATGGGCCGGACGACTGCTACTGGTCGTGCGCCTGATTTTTCAGAACTCACAAACCACTTTATCGTGTCGCACTGAAGACGATGCCTACGCTTCGGGAAATTGAACAGTCTATTTCGCTTGCCATGCAGGTGGATCACTTTTCGCTGCGCAAGATGTTGCGAGCCGTGAAGGATGCGGAAAAGTTCGGAAAGCCGTTTGAACGCACCTTGGAAAAGCTGCAAGGACTGCTCCAGAAGTCACTGCAGCGACGTGCGCAACGTGCGGTTTGGCAGCCACGACTGTTGTGGGACGAAGATCTGCCCGTCGTGGCAAGGAAGCAGGAGATCATTGAGACGATTCGCGAGCATCAGGTCATTGTGCTCTGCGGTGAAACGGGCTCCGGAAAATCGACGCAGTTGCCGAAGATTTTGATCGAAATGGGGCGTGGGCTCTCAGGCGTCATCGGACACACTCAGCCACGTCGCATCGCCGCTCGCTCTGTCGCCGCGCGGCTGGCGGAAGAAATGAACTGCCGCCTCGGTCAGGAAGTGGGTTTTCGGATCCGCTTCACGGACAGTAGCGGACCAAATACCCGCGTCCGTCTGATGACCGACGGCATCCTGCTGGCAGAAACTCAAACAGACCATTTTCTTGATCAATACGACACCATCATTGTCGACGAAGCGCATGAGCGATCGCTCAATATCGACTTCCTCCTAGGATATCTCAAACGCCTGTTGCCTAAGCGGCGCGAGCTTAAGGTGATCATTACTTCGGCGACGATTGATGCGGCGCGGTTCGCAGATCACTTTGGCACAGAAGGTAAGCCGGCTCCGGTGCTTCAGATTTCGGGGCGCATGTATCCGGTCGATATTCGCTATCGACCGCTCGACGATCCAGAGGGCAGCATGGGCGAAGACGATAACCGCATGCCCCGCGACTGGCTCGACGGCATCACCGATGCTGTCTCAGAAGTCACGGCGGAAGATGCTGGACACATTCTGATTTTCCTGCCAACTGAACGTGACATCCGTGAAGCCGCAAAGGTCCTCGGGGGACGCAGATTTCACGGTGACACGCCGCAGATGCCCACTGAGATCGTGCCGCTGTTCGGACGACTTTCAATGGCCGATCAGACGAAAGTGTTTTCGCCGTATGGGCATCGGCGGATTGTGCTCGCGACGAACGTGGCTGAATCGTCCCTCACGGTGCCGGGCATCTGTTATGTCATTGACACCGGAACCGCGCGCATCAGTCGCTACTCAGCACGATCCCGTATGCAGCGTCTGCCGATTGAGGCCGTCTCTCAGGCGTCAGCCAATCAGCGTGCTGGTCGCTGTGGACGTGTCGGCCCGGGGATTTGTATTCGACTGTACAGTAAGGAAGACTTTGACGGCCGCGAAGCATTCACCGCTCCCGAGATTCAACGCACAAATCTGGCGGCCGTAATTCTACGCACGATCAATCTGCGGCTAGGAAATATCGAAGAATTCCCGTTCTTAGATCCGCCGCGTTCGACAACCGTGCGGGAGGGCTACAAGACGCTCGAAGAGCTGGGGGCCATTACGCTTGAGGGCGAGCTAACCGAGATTGGCCGCCGCATGGCAAAGCTGCCTGTGGATCCGCGCATCAGCCGCATGATTCTGGCCGCCGTCGAAGCACATGCCCTGCCGGAAGTTCTCGCCATTGCCGCATTATTGGAAAGTCAAGACCCTCGGGAACGCCCGATTGACAAGCAACAAGCAGCGGATGAGGCTCATCGCAAGTTCTCCAATCGCGATTCCGATTTTCTGACGATCCTGAATTTGTGGGACGCATGGCACGACAAACAAAAGACGGCTTCGCACAGTCAGGTTCGCAAATGGTGCCAGCAGAATTTTCTGTCTTACACGCGGATGCGCGAATGGGTGGATGTGCATTCCCAGTTAAAGGATCTTCTCGCAGAGAGTGATGATCCCGCAATTGCCAAGGCCGCGAAGGCCTTGCATGAACGGCATCAGCGGAGTCGCGTCCCCACGAGCCCCGTGCCTTCTGTCGCCGCACAGGACCAAACGCCGGCCCGCCACAACGACTTTGCCGCAACTCACAAAGCGCTAATGACTGGTCTGTTGGCCAACATTGGTTGCCAGACACCGAACGGCGATTTTCTGGGAGCTGGTGGAAACAACCTTGCGATCTGGCCAGGCTCGGCCCTCGCACCGAAAGGCGCAAAATGGTTTGTGGCCGGTGAACTGGTGGAAACCAGTCGGCGTTTTGCGAGAACCATTGCCCGCATTCAACCCGAATGGATCGAACCACTTGCCGGACATCTGATTACGCGCGAGCATTCGGAGCCGCATTGGGACCCAGTTGCCGGCAACATTATGGTCTTTGAGAAGGTCAGCCTCTGGGGACTGCCAATCGTGACGCGGCGCAAAGTGACATTTGCAAAAGTCAATCCGGTGAAATCGCGTGAGATGCTGATTCAGCACGGGCTAGTCGAATTTGGTTTGCTGTTTGGTGATTCCGATACCGACGGCGATCCCGGTGAAGACTACGAGGATGAAGAAGAATTATTGCTGCTGGGTGCGACTAAAGTCCGCCCTGGTCGGAGCACGGCCTCCAATACGTCAGCCAAGCGAAAAGGTTGGGGGCATGAGTTTCCGTTTCTGAAACACAATCACGATGTGCTAGAACAACTCAAGGAGCTACAGGCGCGAACACGATCGCACCATCTGATTCCAGGCGATGAAACACTGTTTGAATTCTACGCTACTCAGATTCCCGAAGAATGCAGCGACCGTGATCGCATGCGACGTTGGTTTCAGCGAACCATGACGCGGAACGCGAGCCTGCTGCGGTTTGATATTAATCAGTTCGCCGATGAAACGCATCGCCTTGAACAGGCGGTTCTATTTCCTGAATCCGCGCAGTTTGGCGCCATGCATCTGCCGCTCGGGTATCAGTTAGATCCTGGTTGCAATGCCGACGGCGTGACTGTCACCGTGCCAGTCGAGGGACTTGGTCAACTTACCGACACCCGCTTAGAATGGTTGGTTCCCGGCCTGCTTGAACAAAAAGTACTGGCTTTGATTCGCGCGTTACCAAAGCAATTGCGGCGGCATTTTGTACCCGCGCCGGATACGGCCAAACTCGTTTACTCTGATCTAGAATTTGGTAAAGGTAACTTGCTCACGGGCATCGCATCACGCTTGTCGCAACTTGGTGGCGAACGCGTGGATGCACGCGAATTTGATTTGAGCACGCTTGCCGATCACCTGAAGTTCAACATCTGCGTCGTGGACGATCAGCGGAAGACGGTTATTGAAGGTCGCAATTTGAAAGACCTGCGTGCCGGGTTGATTCACAGAGCACAGGCCGCTTTTGCTTCTGCCGAAAAGTCTGCTGCCGTCAGTGGCCCGTCGCCGGAAGAAGTAAAATGGACGCGCGCGGGATTCAAGGGCTGGGATTGGTTCGACATTCCGTCCCACATCGAAATCACACGCGCGGGTATGCTCCTGCGTTCATTTCCCGCCCTACGTGATGACGGTGAAACGGTTGGTCTTGTCCTCTGCCAGACTCCTGAAGATGCCACACGCATCCTGCGCAAGGGGCTGCAGAAGCTGATTCTGATTTCGGAACGAAAACGCATCCTGATCCAGATCGGCAACATGCCCCAAATTGGACAGCTGAAGTTGCTTTCGTCCTCAATTCAGGGGCTAGAATTCATGAACCATCTGTCGCTCCTGATGACAGAACGAGCCTACCTGTCCGAGCAGCCACTCGCCCGTACCAAAGGTGACTTCGAGAAGGCTCTGCAACGCGGCCGCGAACGACTCGGACTCATCTCACAGGAATTCGTGCAGTTCATGCCGCAGTTGTTTCAGCAGTACCATGAAACTCGCCGCACACTGGATCAAACTCGCGGCCCCGGTTGGGATCATTTGTTGAACAGCATGAAGACGCAACTTGCCGCGCTGGTCCATCCGACATTTTTAATTGAAACGCCATGGCCGTGGCTGATTCAGTATCCCCGTTATTTTATGGGTATTCGGCAACGCCTTCAACGTTTGTCTTCCGGCGGTTTGAAAACTGAACAGTCGCTCCAAACCGAAATTTCGCCATGGCTGGCGCGTTACGAGCAAACTCTAAAAGATCACCAGCGTCAACATCGTCTCGACCCGATGCTGACACATTACCGCTGGATGTTGGAAGAATTTCGCATTCAACTTTTCGCTCAAAAACTCGGTACTGCAGTCAGTGTGTCGGCAACAAAGTTGGAAGAACATTTAGCGAAAATACTGTAAAGCCTGAGGTCGAAAAAAATTCTATCCAGCGGTGAGAATGGACTCACGCTGAGTGATGTTCTCAATCGTGTTCCAAACGACAATCCAGCCGTCTGACGTGAAGGGTGGTGTTTCGTGGCATCACAAAAAGACTTTCGTGTCCTTCAGCTTCGCTTCATTTGATGGTTATCCGCTTGTGATCCCTGTGAACTCCCTGCGTGCAAATCGAGTTGTCGTGATGACTCGTTTTCCAGAACCCGGACGAACTAAGACGCGACTCGTCCCGGTTCTTGGGCCTGATCGAGCGGCAGCGTTGCATGGCTGTTTAATCCGTCGCACGCTCGGAGTGGTCTGTCATTGGGCTGAAGAGCATCGCGGTGACGTTGAAGTCCGATACACGGGCGGTGATGAATCGAAATTCCGTGCTCAGTTTGGCCTGCAGGCCCGTTACACGCCGCAGTCCGAAGGGTCGTTGGGCGCGCGAATGGATTCGGCGATTGCCGCGGCATTTGCCGAGGGAGCAAAACGCGTCGTGGTGATCGGAACCGACTGTCCGGGCCTAGACCCTGCGCATCTGTTTCAGGCGTTTGAGCAACTGACTCATTGCGATGTCGTCATGGGCCCGGCGATGGATGGCGGTTACTATCTGCTGGGCATGCAACGCTATCTGCCGCCGCTTTTTGCAAACATCGCATGGGGCACGGAGACCGTTCTTCGTCAGACCTTGGTGAGAGCTGCGGAAGCCGGTGTCGTCGTGGGCCAACTTCCACTTCTATTTGACGTCGACCACGCTGAAGATCTTATTCAATGTCGGCGCATAGAAGATCAATTCTGCAATGTGCTGCCAAGAATTACGCGAGGCCGAATTTCGATCATCATCCCGACGCTGAACGAAGCCGCTACGATCACAACCACGCTTGAGCAGATCTGTAATCTACCGAACATCGAAGTCATCGTGGCAGACGGCGGCAGCAATGATCGAACGGCGGAACTTGCGCGGGCGATTGGAGCCACGGTCGTGCACGGAAATCTAGGCCGAGGGAAACAGCTAAACGCCGGTGCCGCCCTTGCCAGCGGCGAGGTATTGTTATTTCTGCACGCAGACACTCAATTGCCGATCGATTTTATTGATCACGTCTGGCAGACGCTTCGCGAAGGGAATTCTGGTGGTGCCTTCAGACTGTGCATCGGGTCGAAGGGCTGGATGCTAAGGCTGATTGAATCCGGTGCCAACCTGCGCGCGCGATGGTTGCAGTACCCATACGGCGATCAGGCGATCTTTGTCCGCGCGTCGGACTTTTTCCAGCTGAACGGATTTTGCAACTGGCCGTTAATGGAAGACTACGACTTCTGCTCCCGCCTGCAGAAAACTGGCAGAATCGGCCTCGCACCCGCCTCCGTGATCACGTCGGCGCGCCGCTGGCAGCGATTAGGTGTGTTGCGGACCACGCTGACAAATCTAGCGTGCGTCGTCGCGTTTCGGCTGGGTGTTTCGCCGATCACACTGGCGCGATGGTATCGGCGTTCATCGGGCTAATCAGGTTGATCGGGCAGATCCGTCGGATGAAGTGTCGCTGCCAGCGTAGTACCTGCCAAAGCGATTTTGAATAAAATCGTCAAACACAATATCCTCCTGTCGCACAAACCCCCGCTTCGGTAGTTTCCCCTGAGCGTGTAGATCTACGGCAGCACAAATGCCAGCAGCGGTCGTGACCTGAATGGCACTCCAGTGCTGTCCTGCGATGTCCTGATGGTAAATTTTTCGTGCATCCGTGACCTGCATAAACTGTCCATTCTTCATGCCCGACACATTCACAAAGGTGATCACGACATCCTGATACGTAACCGGAACAGCCGACTCAAGAATTTCCTTCACCAGACTTCGACGTGCGGAAAGTCGCAGATCGTTCAATAGAAATCGCATCAGTTCGCAGTGTCCCAAATAACGAATTGTCCGGTAGTTGAGCTCCCGAACTTTGCCCTGCATCGTCTCACACAGCGATCCCAGACCGCCGGACGTGTTGAATGCCTCGTAGCGAACTCCGTCGAGCAGAAATTCTTCATAACCTTCCAGTGGCAGGACTTCCAGCAAACGGCCCTCATGAATCGCCGCGCACGGATTGCAGTATTCGTTAATCAAACCATCAGTGGACCATGTCAAGTTATACTTCAACGCATTGCTTGGAAATTGCGGCATCGCACCAACTCTCATGTGAACACTGTCCAGACTCTGAAACTGCTGCATCAGATTGTTGGCTGCGACGGAAATGAATCCGGGAGCTAGGCCGCATTGCGGCATCAGAATACAGGTTTCCGGGCAGCGTTCCGCATATTGTCTCACGGCGCGCGTCGTGGCGACGTCTTCTGTCAAATCAAAGTAACTGGTGGATGTCTCGACCGCAGCTGCGGCCACTGCCGGATTTGCCGAAAATACCAGAGCCGAAATTACGGAATCACGATCTCGCATCAACGCCCGCAATTGGACAGGATCGCCAGCATCAGCAAGAGTCGTCTCGACTGGCACCATTCCTTGCAGTTTTGTCAACGCCGCTTTGTCTGCATCCGCGACGAGCACATCGAAGTCACCTGCGGACTGCAGGAACATGGCAATCGCACGTCCAATTTTTCCGGCACCCAAAACCAGCACGCGATGCATAGAGATCTCCACTCAGTGTTCAGCAGTCGAAGTACATCGCAAATTCGTAAGGATGCGGACGGCGATTAATCTCATTCACTTCGTCATAACGTTTGTGTTGAATCCAACGTTCGATCACGTCGGGCGTGAACACATCGCCTCGGAGGAGAAAGTCGTGATCATTTTCTAGGGCAGTTAACGCTGCGTCGAGTGAGGGCGGTGTGCAGATTAGCCCCGCACGTTCTTCGGGCGCCAGATCGTAAAGATCTTTATCCTGCGGACGCCCGGGATTCATGCGATTCTGAATTCCGTCAAGCATCGCCATCAGGATCGCTGACATCGCAAGGTACGGATTACAGGCCGCGTCCGGACAACGAAATTCGAAGCGTCGTCTTGATTCTTCACCGGAATTGGCCGGAATACGAATGGCAGCCGATCGGTTGCGATAACTGTAGGACAGATTCACCGGCGCTTCGAAGCCCGGTGTCAGTCGCTTGTAACTATTCGTCGTCGGACAGCAAAAAGCCAGCAGGGCTGAAGCATGTTGCAGGATTCCTCCCATCGCAAACATGGCCAGTTCGCTCAGTCCTCCGTAGCCGGAACCTGCGAACAACGGACGCTCGTCCTTGCACAGCGACAGTGTCATGTGCAGCCCCGATCCGTTGTCGTTCCAAATCGGCTTAGGCATGAAGGTGGCGGTCTTGCCGTACTGGGCCGCGACATTGCGCACGATATACTTCAAACGGAGCAGTTTATCGGACATGCTGACCAGCGTATCATGACGCAGGTCAATTTCGCATTGGCCACCAGATGCGACTTCGTGATGCTGGCCTTCGGTTTTAATGCCACTGTCGTCCAGTAGCAGCATAATATCCGTCCGCAGATTCTGCAGCGTATCGACGGGAGGCATCGGTAAGTAGCCCTCACGATGCCGGATCTGATTGCCACCCAGACGACCGGGAGTTCCTCGATTCCATTGACCTTCGACACTGTCGATGTAGTAGTAACCTTCGTGTTCGCGTTGATCGAAGCGTACGCTGTCGAAGATGAAAAATTCGGCTTCAGCCCCGAACAACGCACGGTCGGCGATGCCAGTGGACAGCATATAATTTTCGGCTTTGCGGGCGATGTTGCGAGGATCGCGTGGATAGGTCTGATGCGTGACCGGATCTTTAACGTTGCAGAGCAGCGCCAATGTCGATTTCATAAATGGATCGACGAAGCACGTTTGCGATTCCGGAACAATGAGCATGTCACTTTCATGAATCGCCTGCCAACCGCGCATCGACGAGCCATCAAATGAAAAACCATGTTCAAAACTTTCCTCGGTTAATCGGTCGGCGGGAATCGTAAAATGTCGCTGCGAACCACAAAAATCCGTAAACCGCAAGTCAATCGCGCGGATTTCACGTTGACGGCAGAGTGCGATTGCTTCACGAGGCGACAATTGCGTTTCAGACATGGAGTAACAACTTACAGAAATGCGAGGAGTGGATTCAGTGCGGCAGAGTAGCCCGAAACAGCATGTACGTGCAAATCACACGCCAGCTCATGTGTAAAATATACGAGGGAGTCGGGTGTTCTGCTTTAACTCAACACGGTTGAGGTTTTGAGCCACGCTGCGGGCCCCGCCATCCGACATGGGGTGATGCTGGAATTGCCCTGCTCCTGTTGTATCAACAAGCAGACCTGCACGGATTTTCATCATCAATGATTGAACAGGAATTCACGACTGCTAAGGATACTCCAGACTAGATCTTCCAGCACGAGACGCTTTTCTTCAGCTGCGGTTGAAGCCAGCAGTGGCAACAATTCGTCCTTCTCGCCGGAACTTGGCAAACGTGCCACACAGGTGAGAAAGATTTCATCCAGCAGGTCCGAATCGGACTTTGCTTCTGCCATCCACTTTGTGAGCCGATTGTCTGCCGCGGAGAGTTTCTGATTGATCGTCTCTCCGTTAGAGATGTGCAATACCTGCACCAGACTAGGTGTATCAGATCGTTCGCATTCACAGGTAATGCGTCTTTGATTTCGTCCAAAGGTCTGCAGAAAGTATGACTGCACTGCGGAATCGTGAAGCTGAATGGCGCGCGTCCCTTTCGGATAATCCTTGGTATCCCTGACGTCAGATCCCAAGAACACAATCTTGTTGAATTCCGTCGGTACATCCGTCGCTTGCGATACGGCGTCCAGCAGCACCTCAGCCATCAAACGACGCGGGAAATAACGCGAATACTGTCGTTGATCACCCGCGTTCTCTGGCAGGGTCTCACTCCTGCGTTGGTATGCCTCAGACTGCAAAATCGTCCGCATTAGGGCCTTCAGGTCAAACTTCTGCTCGACTAAATACTTGGCAGCAGCAGCCAGCAGTTCTTCATTACTTGCCGGGTTTGATGTTCGCATGTCATCAACCTGTTCGACTAAACCGACACCGAAAAAATTCTTCCAGACCCGATTCGTAATCGCACGCGAGAACAACGCGTTCTCGGCAGAGGTCAGCCATTTCGCCGCGTGTTCGCGACGGTCTCCAGGTGCATCAAATGGAATCGGCTCGGCATCCAACGGAGTTGGCATTTGAGGCTTACCGGTTTTCGGCTGCACGAGTTCACCAGAACTCACCGTGATCAGTGTTCGCTTTCCATCACCGCTGCGTGCATCACCACCCCAGCCCTTTGCCCGAACTCGGGAGAAAAGATTTGCAAAAGCGTAATATTGATCGTTCGTCCATTTTTCGAGCGGATGATTGTGGCACTTGGCACAGCCGATGGACAGACCTAGAAAAGCTTGGCTGACAGTTTCGGCCATGTCTTCCGGGGACTGATGGATGGCGTAAAAATTGGTCGCGCCGTGTTCAATGTTGGAGCCTCGGGAGGCCACAATCTCATGCACGAACTGATCCCACGGCGTATTCTTTTCCACGCGATCATGAATCCACTTGTAAAAGGCATTAACAGCTTCCGGGTTGACAGACGTGCCATTCAGCAATAGCAGGTCGGACCAGTGATACGTCCAGAAATCAATGAATTCCGGGCGCAATAACAATGCCTCAATGATGCGGTCGCGTTTGTCAGCAGACTCATCGGCCAAGAAGTCACGCACTTCCGTGCTAGTCGGCAGCGTCCCGATCGTGTCCAGATACGCCCGCCGGATGAAGACTTCATCCGTGCAACGCGATGATGGCTTCAGGTTCAGCCGTTGCAGTTGCTTCAGCACGGTTTCATCAATGAAATTCCTGTGTGGGGCGGATGTGAAAACAAGAGCATCCAGCGTGTGGTCGTATGGCACCACGATTCGTGCAATCACGATCTGACTAGAAAACCATGCGGTCACCGCACCCTCACCCGGACCGACCACCGTCGTCAATCCATCCCCACTCACGGTAGCAACGGCTTCGTTTGCGGAAGAAAACTTCGCCAACTGCGTGACGTCTTCCACATGTCCGTTGGTGTAGTGAGCCCGCACGATTAATGGTTGGAAACTGGTAGCTTTGAGCGTGACACGTTCTGGAAGAATTTCCAGATGGTCCAGCAGGGCGTCATCGGCCGTTGGTTTATTGACTCCCTGCGCAATCCATTCAGAGAGGATTTTGTAATGCCAAGAATCCGTCTTCAACCGCAAGCCACCTTTATGCGGTACGGCCATTGATGGCTTGGTAAGTACCAGACTGGCAGCCGGTCTCTTCGGTTCTACACGGCGACCGCTTTGGAGTTCGACAAGATTGAAGTAATCCCGCTCAGGATTATAACCGCTTAGCGACAGCTTGAAGCCACCTTTGCCCGCTAATGCACCATGACACGCACCGGAACTGCAGCCTTGTTTTGCAAGGACCGGTTCGACATGGTTTCGAAATGACCATTGAAATGGTTGCTCCGCGTCTGAGACCGTCACCTGCACGGAAGCCGAATCGTCTGTTGCGCCAACCACGCGAACGATCGCCTGTCCATTAGCTACGGAATGAACCGTCATGCCATCGATTCGCACAACTCCAGGATTGTCGGTCGTCAGTTGAACAGCGGCAGGGCCAACGGCTTCAGCATCGGAATAAAGCTCAGCTAGGATTTGATGGCGTGCCTCCTGTCCAACTAACTTCAGCGATGGTGGCTGCAGTCGGATTTTGTCAACGGCCATCAAGTGAGTCGCCGCAGATGCGAGCAAGCATGAAAGAATTATATCCGTGGTTCGAATTGTCATTTGCGGGATCTCGCTCACGTTCGGTCGGCGCTTGAGCAGACGCACGTTCTCGTCTGGACACAGGAATTTCTAAAAATCCGGCGATATCATGGCCAACTCGGTCCTCCCATTCAAGCATCAGAATAACTACGTCCGAATTGCGTTTCCTCATCGGAAGTTTGTTTCTACCTACGCAGGTATCCCTTTTTATCAAAATTTTTCAACGCCGTGTTGAGGCATTTTCCCCCGTTTTTTAGGGTTAAAATAGAAAAATGCCTGAGTCACAATAAAAACTGAAGATGAGTCGGTTTGGTCTGTCGATTGACAAACCGCCCATGATCACCTTAAAAAGAAAATTGTGCGGAGCATTTCCCGAAGGGGGTATTGATTTCCACGGTGACTCGCCGAAGAATAGATTGCTCCGTGGTGGCAGGCGTTGCATACATTGTTTTCTGGAGGTTTTAATGCTGACTGTGAAGAATTCTGTGCGTTTTGTCGTAGCTGGCGTGCTGGCTGCCTCATTGTTTGTTGTCACCGGCGGCGAAGCAACAGCTCGCCCGAAGTACAAAGACGTTCTGAACTCAACTTATCCGGAGCTTGCCAAAAAGCACGGGACAGACGGTAAGCTGACTTGCGCGGTCTGCCATCCCGACAAGGATAAGAAGAAACGCAACAACTACGGCGTTGCAGTCGCTGGCAAGTTGCCGAAGAAGAACGAAACCGATGAAGCGAAGATTAAAGAGGCGCTGACCCAAGCTGAAGGCGAAAAGAGCAAGACCGAAGGCAAGACCTTTGGTGATCTGATCAAAGCCGTTGAGCTTCCAGGCACCAATGAAGTCGCCGAATAATTGTCAAAACACTGAGTTTTTTAGAATTATCAGGGCGAGGTTCCTCTTTGGATCCTCGCTTTTTTGTTGAAGAACATGCAACTTCATTGATTCCCACGTTCAAAACTCAATTGAACTGCGACGGATATCCGATTATCCTCCCGCCTCACTCTGCGAGCAAGATGGTTCAATCTCTGATGTTTTGTGCTATCCAGCGGCCGTTGATGTGCCCTGTGCGCCTTCATCCCGTTGGTGTAGGGATTGAACTGTGATTGCTCTAACCTTCTGATCAGAAAATGTTGTGGACCATGAGTACCCTCAAGAAGAATAAACGCATCAAGCGTGCGGCTCAAGTTGAGCTGTACGGAGATCTGAAACCCGGCCGTGGCAACAAGAAGGTTGAACGCGGCAAGGCCAAGTACTTAGGCGGTAACGGTCGAAAAACGACCGGTATCAGCAAACGGGTTTACCGTCAAAATCTGAAAAAAATTCAGGTCGTCGAAAATGGTTCGGTGGTGACGCGGAGAGTTCCCGTGCGACTCATTCGATCCGGTGCGATCATAAAGCCCGTTGCGACTGATCCGTTCGCGTTGCCAGATCACAACTAGTGGCGTTTCTGGAGGATGGACATTCATGTCCGTCGGATGGCCAAAGGGATATCCTCGCAGCCGAAGATTATTGTGCTGCTTGAGTCCGTGGCTAGCGGGATGCTTTCTGGCAGGAACTCGGACATGAATGTTCAAGGTCTAGGAATAGAAGCTATGGACGACTGGCCACTGGCAGACCGTGGCCACTCAACGTAATACTTCAACAGCTCGCGCGGTTTTTACCTCGCGGGCTGTTTCGTTTTAGCCGAAGGATTTGCCGTGGTCAATTTTTCGCGCACGCTTCGTTGCGTTCTGTCTGTGACCGTTGCTGTAACTCTGTGGCTAGCCGCGCGGTCCGCGTCGGCTCAACCTGCCGTTGCCGACATCACGGACAAAGCCCCCGCCGAGGCAATCGCTCTCGAAGCGAGGCTCATCAATCGCACGCGGCAGTTGACGTTTGATGGGCGCCGTGCAGGAGAGAGCTATTTCAGCGCCGACGCCCGCCGCATGATTTTTCAGAGCGAGCGTGAAGTTGGAAATCCGTTCTTCCAGATCTATCTGATGGATCTGGACAGCGGCGATACTCAGCGGATTTCACCGGGGGTAGGAAAAACGACGTGCGCGTGGATTCATCCGCAGGGCGAAAAAGTTCTCTTCGCATCGACGCAGGATGACCCTTCCGCTGCACAGGAGCAGCAGGAAGAGATTGATCTGCGAGCTTCCGGGAAAGAACGAAGGTACTCATGGGACTATGATGACTTCTATGAAATTTACGAATATGAACTGGCGACCAAACAGTATCGCAAGCTTACGGAAGCGCGAGGCTATGACGCCGAAGGTTCATGGTCTCCGGACGGATCGTTGATTGCCTTTGCATCAAATCGATCTGCATATGCTCAAGAACTGACACTGGAACAGCGAACGGCCTTTGAAACCGATCCGTCGTGGGCAAATGAAATCTATGTGATGAAGGCTGATGGGTCGGATGTGCAACGTCTGACGACAACTCCAGGCTATGACGGTGGGCCGTTTTTTAGCCCGGACGGAAAACGCATCTGCTGGCGGCGGTTTGCTGAAAACGGCGCGACGGCAGAAATTATGACAATGAACATTGACGGCAGTGATCAGCAACAGGTAACACATCTGGGGGCGATGTCATGGGCTCCGTACTATCATCCCAGTGGGCAGTATCTGATCTTCACGACGAATCTCCACGGATTTGCAAATTTTGAACTCTATCTGGTTGATGTGGCTGGCAAACATGCACCAGTCCGCGTGAGTCACACGCCGGGGTTTGATGGTCTCCCAGTGTTCAGCCCTGACGGCGAGCACCTCGCATGGACCACGAATCGCACGATCACCAAACAATCACAGATCTTCATGGCAGACTGGAATCACACACGCTCCTTGGAACTGCTTGATTTAAAACCGGCATCCTCCGCGGTTCTGTCGCAAGCAGATGCCCAGCGCGTGATGGCGTTGACACCCGAAGCACGTGGCGATTTCGCCCCGGCTGATGCTGTGCGTCATGTCGAGTTTCTGTGCCGTCCACAACTTGGTGGCCGATTGACAGGTACAAAGGGCGAGCAACTTGCCACAAATTATGTGGCTTTGAACTTTGAGACAATGGGACTGCTGCCAGCGGGCGACAACGGTACATACTTTCAAGAATTTGAATTTACCTCCGGAGTTTCAGCAGGCCCTCACAACGTTGTGACTGTTGAAAGTACTCCTCGCGGTAAACATCAAGCAACTGTGGCTTTGAAGCTGGAAGCCGACTGGCGGCCATTGGCATTTTCAAGTTCAACGAGCATTGAAGCATCGGACGTAATTTTCGCAGGGTACGGCATTCGGGCGCCGGCGGCTGATGGCATCGAAGAGTATGATTCGTTCGTGCATCTGGACGTCAAAGACAAGTGGGTCGTCACCTTTCGATTCATGCCTGAAAACTTGACTCCGGAACAGCGACAACATTTCATTCGTTTCTCCAGCCTACGGTTCAAAGCGATGCAGGCGCGAGACATGGGGGCGCGAGGCTTGATTGTGGTGAGCGGCCCCACATCGGGCGTCAAAGAGCAACTTGTCCCATTGCAGTATGACGGATCATTGGCTGGTTCCGGTTTGCCGGTGATCTGTGTTGCGGACAGCGTTGCCGCAGGATGGTTCATGGAACGCGAAAAAGACCTGGCTTCCGTGCAGCAGAAAATGGATTCTGGTGAACCGGCGATGGGGTTCCCGTTGGACGGACTAAGGATCTCAGCACGCATCGATATCCAGCAGGAAAAGAAAACTGGACGTAATGTGCTGGGACGATTGCAGGTCAACGAATCTCAGGCAGGCCAGATCGTCGTGGTTGGCGCGCACATCGATCATCTCGGTACCGGTCCTAATGGCAGTTCACTTGCGCGTGGCGACGAGCCGTCTCAAATTCACTTCGGAGCTGATGACAACGCATCCGGTGTATCAGCGATGATGCAGATTGCCGAAGCCATAGCGCTCGCAAAAGATGCCGGCAAACTTCAAGGTTCGCGAGATATCGTGTTTGCCGCGTGGTCAGGGGAAGAGCTGGGCTTGTTGGGCTCTAGTCACTACGTAAAAAGTCTTGAAACACTGTTTTCACAACATGCAGCGGCCCTAGAAACTGGTGCTGGTGCTGGTGACGAGCTACCGCAGAAAGCCGAAGATCTTGCCGGGCCGAATACGGGCGGCTTAAGTCTTTATATCGCAGCCTGCCTGAACATGGATATGGTCGGTCGGCTGCAGGAAAAACTGGTGTTGCAGGGAATTGGCTCGTCTGCAGCTTGGCAGAAAATTATCGAACAGGCCAACGTGCCACTCGGCCTTTCTTTGACACTTCAAGACGACAGCTATCTACCTACCGATGCGAGTGTCTTCTTCCTGCACGGCGTTCCAATCCTGTCTGCGTTCACGGGCAATCACAGCGAATACCATACGCCGCGGGATACACCTGAAAAACTCAACTACGAAGGGATTGCCAAAGTCGCTAACCTGATGAGTTTAGTTTGCAGATACCTAATCGCAACCGCTCAACCTCCAGCCTATGTGGCACAGGAACGCCCGAAAGATGGCCAACGCCGCGCCGCTTTACGGGCCTACCTAGGAACTGTCCCAGACTATGCACAGTCTGATGTTAAAGGCGTAATGCTGTCCGGCGTTGCCAAAGGCGGACCTGCTGAAGTTGCAGGAGTCAAAGGCGGCGATGTTATCATCAAACTCGCTGGCAAAGCGATTGAAAACATTTACGACTACACATACGCGATCGAAGCGCTCAAGTCCGGCCAAGAGACAGAAATCCTCGTTCTGCGTGCGGGTAAAGAAATCGCCATGAAAGTGACGCCCGCATCGCGTGATTGAACTAACTTAGCCGCTGTCGGAACGCAGCCAAATACGCTGGCACGCATGCGATGATGGGTTGAATCATGCCCTTGAATCTTCTGAGAGAGTACCACGTTCATGAGACGTGGGTTCATGGGAACGTGGGTGCCAAGCGGGAGATTTTGCCGCATGATGATGGCAATTGACACCATGTACCATGTTGTCCATCGATCGCCTCCTGCAGATGATCCGTCCAGAGCTCCGTTTCACCCTGTTCAATGTTGACTGGATCAGGCTGATTAGCGTACCCTTGAAAAGAACCGCCTCCGCCGCTGGAAATTGGTACGAAGTATCAGCGGAGGTACGAGAGTTTGTCGAAAGACCAGCACATGTGTGGAATTGTGGGATATGTTGGATGTCGTGCTGTGCCGGATCTTTTAGTAGAAGGGCTTCATCGGCTTGAATACCGTGGCTACGACAGCGCGGGAATTGCAGTCCTCCGCGAAGGCAAAATTTCGATACGCAAGAAGGCCGGTCGTGTGCTGGAGCTTGCAGCCCTGATTCAGTCACAACCGATTCACGGGCATATCGGAATAGGCCACACGCGCTGGGCGACGCACGGAGCCACGACAGACCAAAATTCGCATCCTCACCTTGGCGGCAACGGTGAGGTGGTAATCGTGCACAATGGCGTCATTGAAAACTACGACACGCTCCGCAAGCAACTCATTGCGCTGGGATATGTATTTGACTCCCAGACCGACACTGAAGTTGTCGCCCACCTGCTGGCACAGAATCTTGAGGAACAGGTGCTCCATGGTGGTTCCGCAGCGGACATCGAAACCTGTCTGAAGGTCGTCGAACTGACACTTGGAAAACTCAAAGGCACCTATGGTCTGGGCATCATGTTCCGGGACTGTCCGGATACCGTCATCGCAGTTCGATGCGGAAGTCCGCTAGTGATCGGTATCGGCAAAGACGAGTACTTCTTGGCCAGCGATGCCAGTCCTTTAGTTGGCTACACGAAGGAAGTCGTATATCTGTCCGACAATGAAGTAGCCGTGCTGCAGCCAAATGGCCTGCGGATTGATCATCGCAAGACGGGCAGTGTGTCTCCAAATGTGCATGTCCTAGAACGCGTATCGGCCGACATTGAACTGGATGGCTACGAACATTACATGCTGAAAGAGATTTTCGAACAACCTCAGACCATCGAGAACGCGCTTCGCGGACGTCTGGATTCTGACGAAGCAACATCCGTGATGGGCGGTTTGAATCTGACTGCGAAGGATTTGCGTCGCATCGATCGGATTGTGCTCACCGCCTGCGGCACAAGTTGGCACGCCGGACTTGTAGGCGAATATCTGCTCGAAGAATTTGCCCGTGTTCCGACGGAAGTTGAATATGCGAGCGAACTGCGTTATCGAAATCCCCCAATGAGCGACCGAACGCTAGTCTTTGCGATCACGCAGAGCGGTGAAACAGCTGACACGCTTGCCGCTCTGCGTGAATGTAAACGCAAAGGACATCCGACGCTGGCAATCTGTAACACGGTGGGCTCGACAATTGCCCGCGAAGCCGACGGCGGTATTTATCTGCACGCAGGACCAGAGATCGGTGTGGCCTCGACTAAAGCTTTCACGTCGCAGGTGACTGTGCTGACTTTGCTGGCTTTGTATCTGGGCCGCATGCGGCACATGTCGTATCCGGCGGGTCGCCGCATCATTGGCCAACTGCGGGAGATGCCCGACAAAATTAGAAAAACGCTGCAGTGCAATGACAGAGTGCATGAAGTGGCTGAAAAGTACTTTCGCTTCAATAACTTCCTGTATCTTGGCCGGCTTTACAATTTTCCAGTTGCGTTGGAAGGTGCGTTGAAGCTTAAGGAAATCAGCTACATCCATGCGGAAGGCTATCCTGCTGCCGAAATGAAACACGGCCCTATCGCATTGGTGGATGACAAGACGCCAAGTGTCTTTGTGATTCCTCGTGGCGGCATTTACCCCAAAGTCGTGAGCAACATGGAGGAGATTCGGGCACGCAAGGGTCCGATCATCGCCATTGCCTGCGAAGGTGATACGGA
This sequence comes from Planctomycetota bacterium, assembly GCA_003670925.1. GTDB lineage: Bacteria > Planctomycetota > Planctomycetia > Planctomycetales > Planctomycetaceae > SXXK01. The sequence goes on from QWQG01000044.1 coordinate 20,488, forward strand.
CATTGCACGCGTGGCTGATGATGTGATTTATGTGCCGGACGTTGAAGAGTACTTACAGCCCTTGGTGTGTGCCATTCCATTGCAACTGTTGGCATATCACGTGGCTTTACTGCGCGGCTTTAATGTCGATCGACCTCGCAATCTCGCTAAGAGCGTGACTGTGGAATAGCGGATCGCACCCGTACGAAGCCAAAGCATCGCAGATACTTCTAACCGCGTGGACAACGCCCCGTGTGTGGGATTCCAGCCAACGGGATCCTGCACACGCGGCCCACTGGACATATGGTAAAACGAGCCAATGCCAACCGCTGGCGGGAGAGTAACCTATTGCCGATTCAACAGTTGTGCCAAAACCTCGCGATTTGCTTCAGGAAACTGAAGCGACGCCAGTTCTTCATAACTGATCCAGCGAAACGGATGGGCCGGGGTTGCATGATCCGGCAAATCTGGGCTGAGTCCGCAACTCCAAAAATGCAGTTCGACATCGCCGTGAAGGTAGGAATGTTCGATCGTCGCCAGATGCTCGCGCGGGATGATAATTAATCCTGTCTCCTCTTGGCATTCACGCACTGCGCAGGAACGAGGCGTTTCATCGACTTCGCACTTGCCCCCAGGAAATTCTGCCAAGCCTGGCAACGGCACGTCCAACGCGCGCCTCCCGACGAGTATTTTCCCGGCCGAATTAACAACCGCAATGCCAATTTGAACGGCCACCGTCATTTGAAATAAGCTCCACTAAGTACAGACATTGTTGCGGGTCAGGGAAAGTTCAGGCTGCGCCGCAGGGGCCCCAACAGCATCCAGCAATTCTTGGCCGTGCTGATCCAATAACTGCCGAGCGGCACGTAAAATGGGCAAACAGTCGGAGTCCAGCGACGGAAGGGTGACGCGTTTCATCACTTGGTTCAGTCGTCCCAACAGTCGCGTGTCGTCGGCATAGTCGTACAGGAATTGAGAGACCTGAAATTGCTGAATAAATCCTGCCAGCCTCTCTGTTGGTCGCGCCGCCACTGCGTTAACAGCTTCCTGCACCTTTAATCCTGAAACCTGAGTCAAGGCGGCATAGTAGTCGTTCAAGACGCCAGGCATTTGTTGCGAGATGAAGTCGTCGAGCAGCAATTCGATCACGATGTGACCAAGCAACGCAGGCCGGTGATCGAAACGATCGGGCATAATCCTGCGAAAACGCGATGATAATTCCGCTTCGAGCATTACGAATCGTACAGAACGGTGAAATAAATCATCGTCGTGCAAATGCTGCAACATGCCCTCCGCGATCGTCCGCAGATCCGAGTTCAGCAAATCCAGATGTTCATGAATCCTGCAACTACGCACGCGCACACGGCGATCCGCAACGCTCAACCAGTCCGGTACCGCCGTCCCTGCAACCATGAGAGGTGAATCGAGGAATCGAAATCCATGGGCCAGATAATTCATCACGGGATTTGAATCGCTTTCGAACATTCTTGGAAGACCTATCTCTAGGATTCCACTATGATTTCATCGCCCAAATCCGAAATTTGAGACATCCCGCCTGCCTCACCTGAACCGCAAAACCATGTCCACAGAATCTCAGTGGCCACACCACGACCATTGCGCACACACGCAAGTAATGCTAAACTCCTTCCGCCGCTTTGTCGGTCGAGACCTGATCGAACGCACAGGCGACGCTGCAGAAGAAGCGAAGATCGTATTTCAAGCCCGTTTCGTCGTTGTCTCACACGGAACACAGGATGATCCGATCCTGAACTACGGCAATAAGACAGCATTGGCGCTTTGGGAAATGGATCTTCCAACATTGATGTCCACTCCATCACGTCTGACCGCCGAACCCATGCACCGGGATGAACGGGCGCAACTGATGACGCGTGCGGCCCGCGACGGATTTGTAGACGACTATCGCGGGATCCGGATCAGTAGTTCAGGAATACGATTCCTCATCGAACGGGCGATTATCTGGAATCTGGTCGATGCCGCTGAGCAACGTGTAGGCCAAGCAGCCACGTTTGCGGACTGGAAGCCCCTACCTCTGTAAAGGGTCGGCTGGAAATTATTTTTCGGATTGTAAATTCAGCTGTAAACGGCGGCGAGAAACCGTGGCGCTTGGCGGTTCGTGGCGGGCGATTGAATTGTGCAGCGCCCAAATGTTCAGTTGGCGACTTCGTAATCGCCGAGAAGGCCGTCATCATGGCGGGTTTCCGGGTGAAAAATCCGGAGGAGACAAGTGACGCGGCTGTTCACCGACATGGAAATCTGGGTGGAAGTGCGGCGTCGCGTTTTGACGGGCGAGTTAAGTAAGCGAACGGCTTGCAGAAGATTTCCTTCATCGCGAGGTCCCGTGTTTC
>QWQG01000110.1 GCA_003670925.1 Planctomycetota bacterium
AAAGCTTATGAATGTTCGTCATCGATTGCAAGATTATGCTTTTTGTTTACTTAATCGCAGGCGCAGGCCAGTCCAGATGTTTGTGCAGAAACGCATAACTTGCGTCGCCGTTGATCGTGTGTGGCCCGACAAACCATTCGATCTCGGTCTGGTCACCAATCTTCAGTTGTGCGGCATACAGATATCGAATCTTGGCATACTCATAGCCCACCCAGTCGTCTTCACCGACGCCGTCAAAGTGCCCTCGTTCAACCATGAACGGACGTGGACAAATCAGCGCCGCCATTTCAGCATAGTTGAATGTACTGCCAAGATCCCATTCGAAAATTTCGTACTCGCCGGTCCAGACGTAGCTGAAGTTGTGACGCGTGCTGGCGTTTTTAAGCACCCACTCGTTGAAGTCCGCCGAGCAAATTGAAAGGCAGTAGTCGGTTACTAGGGCCGGGATTCGCATCGCCGATTTTCCGCCGTAGCTTAGACCATAGAAGGCGATTCGATCCGCATCCACGTTGGGCTGAGTCTTCAACCAATTCACGATCTGCTGATGCTGCGGTACAATAATTGAAAACAAGGTCTTACCCAGCGGTTGAGCTTTCCGCTGCAAGGTTCGAAAGCGATCGGTAAAGATGTATGGGTTCTGCGGCGAAAACGTGATAAACCCAAGCTCGCATAGTTTTGCGGCGAAGTCGTGATACGCTGGATTGTCGCCAAGAAAAACGTCCGTCGGCCGTCCTTCCAGCCCATGCTGGCAGACAACCACGGGTCGCTTCTCGCCGGGCTTTAGATCCTTTGGCAGGAGCAGCACGCCGTAGGCAAAGACATCCGGAAAAACATCTAAAACAACCTCGTGGCCTGTCCATTTTTCGGTGTCCCACGATTTGCGTGATCGAGCGTTGAAACTCAATAACGGCTGATCAAATTCGCCAATCACTTCTTTGCGGAAGATTTCCCGATAAGCCTCAGCCGATTTTTCGTAGGCTGGGACGGAAGTCATATCCAGCTTCGACATGAATTCCTTCCGCACAAAAGGGCTTTCGCGAAGTAACGCCTGATTGTGACGATCGATTTGTTGCACCAACCGCGTCTCTCTTTCAGTTGAATCTGGCAATTGCCGACCTTCGCTCACCATGAGTTTTGAGGACGCTTCCTCTTCTGTTTCGCCGATTCCGAGTCCTAGGAGAAACTGAGTGTACTTTGCCATTTTCCCGGACCGGGCGTCAGCGGGATCCGTGAAAGGCATCCATGGATTAAGTGGTTTGAGGCGGTCTGTCGCACTGCGAAGCAGTTCTTGAGCGACAATTGCGTCCGGTGATTTTAACTCAGCCGGGCCACCACCATTGCCAGCGAGAACTAACTCCGGTCCTGGTGAAGCATCAACAATCAGGGCCCGTGGAGCCACAAGCATCACTAACTCTTGCGCTCCAAAATCGCGGAGTAGCCCAGAGAAATTTCGGTCAATCGGCTCACTCCAACTTCCTTCGCGAGATCCGAAAAAACCACTCACACATGTCGCCTTGATGCGGGTATCAAGCCCAGCGGCAAACAACGCCTCCATGCCACCTTCACCATGCCCGAAGACACCAACTGGAGTTTCCGGTGATTCGGTCTTAAACCAATCAACAATGCTGAGAGTGCTCTGAATTTCGTAACCGGCAAGTGTTCTCCCAAGCTCAAAAGCCACCCGGTGCAGATACTCGCGATTCGTCAGATCGGCCCGGCCAAGTCGTTTTTCACGATGACGGCTGATCAAGGTCGGTACAACGACGCGACAACCGAACTGAGCGAGATGTTTTGCGGCCTGCATCTCCTCAACCACACCGTCAACAAGACCACAGAGTTGTTCGGGCGTATTATCCGCGTCCGGTAGGACGATCACATTGGCTAGGATATCGCCAACCGGAGTCAGAAGTAGCCCTTCTCCAAAGATTGACGGCAACCCCTTTCCTTGCGGAGACGGATCACTCAACACCGGCCATTGAATTGCCTGAACCGTAAATCGCGAGGCAGAAGCAACAAGCGGATTTTCACCGACAGCGGCAATGATTTCCGGGCTTGTGAACGGCAACCGCGCGTCACGTATCCCCAAACACTTGGCTAGGTTTTGGCGATGCGGCGTCAGGGATGCTGCATACGCTTCAGCCGACGATGTATCCACGGTAAACCGCTGGGCACGTGACACAGCATCCGCTGCGATTTCTTTGAGTAAAAACCGATCGATCCCATCCACCATCTGTGATGCAAGGTCACCTTCAATTGTAAGTGGTGCGGTCTTCACCGGTCCGATCTCAGGCGAATCCTCCGCGTCTGCCAGCGAACCGGCAGACGTCAGAAGAACGACAAGCAGTCCCGATAGCAATTCATTGGTGGTCATCATGTCAGACTCCGGAGGGAACAAAGGTCGCTGATCAGCGACCGTGAGGCTCCGTAGCTTGTCTGGTTAAGTTCCTTTTTTCTAGCGAAGACGAACCTGAACGAGCAAATCTTTCGGTAAGTCTTAGAAAATGTGATGCCGCGTTTGACAGAAACCTAGGCCGTCACACGGCGTAAAACGCAATTCCCGCAAGTGTAGGAAAATTGGCGGAACTCCGCTCCCCGCGGAAAGTTCAAGAGGCACCCTTCAAATTTTCGATCCTGGCAACGCACAAGATTAGACGACGCTAAAATCAAGAGCGTCACTCCAGACGCTCGCGAGACCTGTGCTGTCGAAGGCGCGGACCCAAGCACGATACAAGTCTGACCTGAGTGGCGTCGGAGATTTGTACGCGTTCGTCGCAAGATTGGTCTCGTGAATCACCGTTGAAGACCGACCGACCTTGTCAACACGCAACTCGTAACGCACTGCACCAGAACTGGCGGTCCACTTCAACGTTGGCGTGCTGCTTCCGGTCGCGCCCAGTAATGTCAGCGTTGGGCGAGCCACCACTTTAACCATGAAGTCTGCTGCCTGTGACCATTTGCCGGAGCTTGTTGTTCCAATCGCCATCACCCAAGCACGGTACTCGCCGTTGAGAAATGCCTTCGCAGACGTATAAGATGTGCCAGTGACGTTTCGATCGCGAACACAGACGTTCCCTAACTTATCCGCGATCCAGATGTCGTAACGTACGGCACCGGCAATTTGTTTCCACGTAATGGTTGGGAATGCCGTATTTACAGGGCCTGTGGGGCTGGTAATTCGTCCTATCGTTTCCACCTTGAAGTCACCGGGACTGCTCCACGACGTCATTTGTCCGTGGGCATCGATGGCACGCACCGTATATCGGTAATGGCCAAGTCCAAGGCTCGTCGGAACCGGCAGCGACGTGCCGTTTGTTTTATTAACGCTAGTGATACGTTTGGCTCCGCCCACCGCAGACAGGTCCGTCAGATAGACCTCGTAGGTCGCAGCGCCTTTGACCGGGTTCCAGTGCAGTGTTGGTGTTGCAGTGTCCGTGGAAGTTACCGTCTTGAGTGTTGGAATTGACAGAATTGTGTAGTCATAACCATCTGACCATTGTCCCGATCCTGAAGCCGTGTTGCCGCGGACGAAGTACCGATACTTGCCGGGCAGCAATGTTGCAAGACCAGAGGATTGAGAAGACGGCAAGCTGCCCACGTTTGCCAAAACAGAACCGGTTTCCACATTGATGAGCCGCATGTCGTAGGACGTTGCCTGCGGAATGTCAGCCCAGTCCAGAGTCGAGCGGGCGTTCATGCTAACGCTTGTTCCCGCCAAGGCGTTCACAAGCTTATCCACACTGAATGACAACGGCTGACTCCACCGTCCCGGCACGCCCGCAGCATTCACTGAACGCACCCACACACGGTGGGCCCCCAAATCCAAATCAGTTGGAATAGTCAGCGATGTACCGGATACATTTCTGTTACGATAAACTTCGCCCTTATTTCCTGCAATCTGAAGGATCGAGACATCGTAACGCGCAGCCGCCGTGAATGGTGTCCAAGAAAACGTCGGGCGAAGCCCTACGTTGAATGTGGATGGTGTCAACCATGTAGGAGATATTGCGGCAGTCATGCCGGCTATTGCTGGCAGCTCAAGAAAATTAAAGCCTGTGCCGGCAGCACCGTGTGCCAATGCGATGGCTGAGAAGACATCATCCAAAACTTGATCGGGTAAAATTGTGCCTACCTGCTCGGGGCCGTCAATCTTGCCCTTCGGTTGCACTTCACGAATGCTGTACTGCCCGTTTGGCAGATCAACGAATGCGTATCTGCCAAGCGAATCCGTGGATTGATGAATTAGCAACGGGGTCCCGCCAGCATCATTTCCCGCCAGCGTCACAATCACACCTGGAAGGCCGATGTCACCATTATCGAGGACGCTGTTACGGTTAGAATCAATCGCGACCATCCCGCTCAGACTTCCAGAACCCAGCGCCGGCAAAGCCACAATCTGGGTTTGTCTAACATTCTGACTGGAGGCAAAAAAAGGACGCAACGACGTATCTTCAGGGCCTTCGGTAAAGTTGAATCCCGTTGCATTGACCCCTGGATTCAAGCTGAGATTCAGGAAAGCGTTTTTGGCTACGGTACAAAATGCTCCTGTGCCAGCAATCTCTTTACCGTCAAGCAGGGCAGTTGGCTGAATCTCGTAGACGCTGTAATCACCCGGCTCGAGATCCACAAATGAATAGGCACCGTTCAAATCTGTCAGCGATGGGAGATTCACAACTGCGCCGTTGACGTCGATTCCGAACAGCACAATTGGAACATTTGGGAGCGGGCGTTCACCGGAATTCTTGAGTCCGTTGCTATTCAAATCTTGAAATACAACACCGCTCACGGAGACTGGCGAGAGTAACGCTTGAGTCTCAATTGTGCTGGTGTTGTCCAGCAAATTTGGGTCAGTTTGGTCAGCCATGGCGGACGCGGTATTCACCAGCGTGCCGGCCAATGCTACGTTGACACGGGCATCTAGCGTGAGTGTCACAGTAGCTCCGGAATTGATCGTACCAAGAGTGGTGGTCACGATCCCGTCAGCATACGTCACCACTCCCTGGGTGGATGTTCCAGACAAAAATGTCATACCGGGGCCAAGATTATCGGTGAGGACGACACCCGTCGCGCGGGCGGTGCCCACGTTCGTGACGCGAACGGTGTACGTGAGAAGTCCCGGAGACATGACGGGATTGGGGGTGCCTGTCTTGACCACAACCAGATCGATGTGCCCGAGCACAGTTGTGCTTACAGACGCGGTATTGTTCCGGATGTTGGTTTCTGTTTCAGTCACGGTCGCCACGGTGGCGGTGTTGATGATAGTCAGACCGTCTAAGACAGTGCTACCGACCGTGAGCGTGATTAGTAGCGTCCGCGAAGCACCGGCAGCTAAACGCCCGATACTCCAGATGCCCGTTGAGTTGTTAAACTCGGCTCCTTCGCTGCTCACAGCCGAAATAAACGACACACCTGAGGGCAGACTTGCCGCCAAAACACCGAGGTCAGCAATAGTGACACCGGTGGCATCGGAGCTTCCGGCGTTTCGTGCGTTGACAGTGTAAACCAGATTGCCAATGCCACTCCCCGCGACAACTATCGCCGGAGCGGCTGTCTTTGTAACGACAATATCAACGCGGCGATCCACCTCGGTAATCACTGTCTGCCAGTTATTCTGCGGGTTAGAGTCCGTCTCCGTTACAGCCAAAAGCTCTGCCTTATTCGCAATCGTTAGGGTATCGGAAGCTGAAGCGCCGACACTCAATGTGACGGTGAGTGTCTCCGAGGCGTTACGTACCATGTTGCCAATTGTCCAGAAGCCAGTCAGCGCATTGAATGTAGACCCACTACTACCAGTGGCGGATACGAACGTGACACCGGCAGGCAGATTTGCTGCAAGGATGCTAAATTCAGCGACGACAACTCCGGTCGCATTGGATGGTCCAGTGTTCCTTGCTGTGACAACGTAAACAAGGTTACCGACGCCACTTCCCGCAATCACAGGCCCTGGGGTGGCAGTCTTAGTGACTTGGATGTCCACTGAGCGTCTAAAAACTGTGGTTGCCGCCGCGGTGTTGTTGCTTTGGTTTGAGTCGATTTCGTTCACATGTGCGACATTCACAACATTGTTGAATGTCTGAGGCGCGGCGTTCGCGCCAACGGTCACCGTCACGGTCAAAGTCCGGGTGACCGAGGCGGCAAGATTCCCGATCGTCCAGATTCCTGTGGCAGAATCGTACGTAGAACCACCGTCTCCAATGGCACTCACCAGCGTGACGTAGCTTGGGAGATTCGCGGCCAGCAATGCGTTATCGCGAACCGTGACTCCGGATGCTTGCGACGGACCGATATTGCGTGTTGTAATCGTGAAGATCAGATTTCCGACACCACTTCCCGCGGTCACGGTCATTGGTGCGGCGGCTTTTGTGACCGCAATATCGACTTGACGATCGACGTTGGTACTCACCGACGCCCTATTGTTCAACAGATTAGAATCCGTTTCATTCACGTTCAATAGCGAGGCCGTATTGTTGACTATCAGCGTGTCTGCTGCCGATGCCACTACCGTCAAAGTTGCCGTCAGGGTCACCGAAGCGCCTGCGGCCAGATTTCCGATCGTCCAAATGCCGGTCGCACTGTCATACGTGCTGCCGCCACTCCCAACTGCCGAAACAAACGTGACACCGGCAGGTAGATTGGCCGCTTGAAGATCAAAGTCGCTCATGGTGACGCCCGACGCATTCGAAAACCCTGCGTTCGTCGCGGTCACCGTGTAGACAAGATTCCCAACGCTGCTTCCCGCAA
>QWQG01000150.1 GCA_003670925.1 Planctomycetota bacterium
ATCGCGGGAATCTTCAATGCCGCGGGCTTCTATGCGATCACGCATGCGATGCGGCATCTCACCATCAGTCGGGCGAACGTGATCAATGCCTCTCAAAATGCCTTGTGCGCCGTCGGTGCCGTGCTGATCTTTAACGAGTCCCTGTCGATCTTCGGCCTGGTAGGGATCGGCTTAACAATTGCCGGACTGCTCACGCTGGATCGGCGTTAGTTTGTCAGCGCAGCGGCATGCGGCGTGAGTTATCCTCCGGGCGGGCACAATGCAAATGTAGCCGGATTGGCAAGAATTCGGAGGTGGTATTATGCATGGGCGAATGCTGCCGAATCCGACTCCCACAAAACGTCTGAGTGAAACCCTGCGGAGTATCCAGATACTGCCGCGAGTCGTGGTCGCGGGAGAATTGACAAGAAAACAGGCCATCGCCGCCCAGTGACTAGATAAAGCTGGGTAAATGCGAATAATATTAACTCTAGTTAATATGGCGACGTGTTTTTATTATTAATAAAGGCTGGAGTTTTCCGTGATGAAAAACAAGAAGAAGAAGAAAGACGAGGAAAAGGTTGAGGTGACGTGCTCGGTCGCGCGTGTGACTGAAATCATTGCTTCGTCACCGACCAGTTTTGAAGACGCGGTTGCGGTTGGGGTAGCCCGGGCGTGCAAGACGTTGAAGAACGTCACCAGCGCATGGGTGCAGGACCAGAAGGTCGATGTGACTGACGGCAAGATCAGTTGTTTTCGTGTCATCCTGAAGGTGACGTTTGTGCTGCACGATTAGGTGGCGGTCTCGCGTGAGACTCGGCGCGAGTTTGCTAGCGGTATTTTGTGATCGCTGCGAAGTAACTCGACTCCGCGCGGCAATGAGTGAGAGAATTGGTGAGCGGCATGCGTGAGCTTGCCGGTCCAAGAACGACGTACGATGAGGGCTCACGCCGCTCCGCTCGCCGGAGTCATTTCTGGCTGGGCGGAGAATATTTGCTGCGTTCAATCGCCTGCAGAATCCCGTTCCAAGTAGCGACGGTCGCTTCAACAGCCACCGTCAACCCGGATTCGCGTGCGGCCGCGGATGTCAGGGGGCTGATCGTAGCGATGCGAGTCAGCAGTTCGGCGGGAGCAATAGTCGCCGTCTTCAGTAATTGGGCGAAGCGGCGGGCGATTGAGGGGCTGCTCAGTCCGATCCAATCTAGGGTGCCGGCCTTCAAGCGGCTGGCGACTTCGGGACAGAGCGTATCCACGTCGCGATTTTCATACACCACGAGTTGGGCGAACAATGCCCCAACATCAGTCAGCATCCTCGGCAGTACGTCACGCCCTCGACTGGCCCGAACCCAGAGCACGGTTTTGCCATGCACTTTTGTTGCAAGTGTCCTTGCGAGGGACTCCGCATTATATTCGGCAGGCACCACGTCTGGATTAATGCCGAAGCTCCTCAACCGTTCGGCGGTACTTGGGCCAATCGCGGCAATCTGCGCATTTGCAAGGCAGCGTGTGTCCAGTTTTGCGTCGTGCAGATGTCGGAAAAATTCGGCCACCCCATTAACGCTCGTAAATACCAACCACTGAAATCGTTGCAGCTGACGCAGGACGCGGGCGATCTCCGTTTGCTGAGGGCGGTTCACTGGACCGACCTGGATCATCGGCATCAGGACGGGTTCACCTCCCATGCGGACGATCTGCTGCGCCACGTCTTCGGCTTGATCTTCGGGGCGTGTAACGCCGATCGACACCCCGAACAATGGCAATTTTTCGAACCACGACAACTGGGCTCGATGCCTTACACATTCGCCGATCACAATCAACGAAGGCGGCCTGAGATGTTGGATGGCAGTCAGAGCGGGGAGTGTTTCTAGCGTACCTTCGACCACCTTCTGACTGGGCAGCGAAGCGTGGCAGACGACTGCCGCTGGGACATTTCCAGGCATTCCTGCGACTTGCAGTTGTTCGCAGATTTCCTTGATTCGGCTGAGACCCATATAGAACACCAAGGTGCCAGGAAAGGCTGCGAGCGCACGGTAATTGAGGCGACTTTCTTCGCGGTTTGGATCTTCATGCCCCGTTACAAAGGCGACGGACGACGAGATTTCACGATGTGTGAACGAGAAGCCAGCGTATTCTCCGGCGCCAGTGGCGGCGGTGACACCGGGCACGACTTCAAATGGAATTCCGGCTTCATAGAGCGCGACGACTTCTTCGCCGCCACGGCCAAAAATATACGGATCGCCGCCCTTCAAACGCACGACCGTGCGTCCCGCCTGAGCTTCACTGATGAGTCGTGCATTGATCTCGGCTTGGGCCACAATCAGAGCGTCATCGCGGCGGACCCGCGCGGTCCGCACGCACAAGCCCTTTGTCAGACGCAGCAATAAAGGATTCACGAGTCCATCGTACAGCACAAGGTCTGCCTGCGCGAGACATTCGGCACCACGCACGGTGATGAGACCCGGATCACCTGGCCCGGCGCCGACGAGAAAAACTTTTCCTATCACTGGGGATAAATCTGATGACATGACAGAATCTTACATGGACATTCGGGCACTGGCTGGATGAATCCAAGGTGGAGTGTAACGGTTCCTCACCGTGACGGAAATTGGGCGTGGTTTGGCTCTTCCGTTTGTCGCGAATGTGCCGCGCAGTGGAGCGCGGGAAAGCGATCCGTGGATACCGGCAGATTCTGCGCATCTCTGCGTCAATGTGGCGTGTACTGCCTCCGATATAAGGGAAGGAATCATTTCGGTTACTTCCGCAGGCTGACAAGCATGACCCAAACAACTCGACAGAAGCGATCTACAATATCCTCTTCAAGGCTCCAGACACCACTGGAAACCTATCTGAAGGAAATCAATGAAACCGCCTTGTTGACTGCAAACGATGAGAAAGAGCTCTCGAACCGCATTTCTGCGGGCGACGGGGCCGCTCGAGACCGCATGGTACGTGCGAACCTGCGTCTGGTGGTCAACATCGCCCGGGGATATTCTGGGAAGGGGCTACCGCTGCAGGACTTGATCGAAGAAGGCAACCTTGGGCTGCTTCGCGCGGTTGAGGGCTTCGATCCCAACATGAATACGCGTTTCAGTACGTATGCCAGTTATTGGATCAAGCAATCCATCAAACGCGCACTTGTCAATTCAGCCAAGACGATTCGGATCCCGGCATATATGGTGGAATTGCTTTCCAAGTGGCGGCGGGCGTCAGCGAAGCTGATGGACGAACTCAATTGCACGCCAACGGCGGAAGACATCGCAAAAGAGTTGGGGATTCCGAAGAAAAAACTCCGAATCGTCAAGAAGGCGATCACGTTGTATAACGCCTCGCCGCAGTCAGAACAGGAAGAGTCGGGCATGAGTCTGGGTGACATCATTCCGGACGATCGAGTGCGTGGTCCAGAGGATGAACTGATCAACAATGACAATCTGACACACGTCTCCCGGCTGCTGGATGAAATGGATCCCCGTGAAGCCACGATCCTGCGAATGCGATTCGGTCTCGATGACAGTGAGCCACTGACACTGAAAGAAATCGGCGAATCGCTCGGGTTGACTCGTGAACGCGTTCGCCAGATTGAAAGTGAAGCGCTCCGCAAACTGAATCGCAACCTCAGCGGCGATAACTAGCACCATCAAATAGCCGCTGGGTCATAATCCGCGGCAACCGGTTCGGCCTGCTCAGTTGGCGTTCGATGAGTGCCGTCGGCTTCGACGATCGGGGTCGGCGTAAAGCCGATGATGAGGAAAGACAGGGTCAGCCAGCCAAGCACCACGCGTCCTGTTGTCAACCGTTCCTCATCGTTTGCCGTGGGTGGATGACGCAGGCCGGTAACCATCAACAGAATCAGAAGCAGGGTAAACGTGTAAGTGCCTTGGTACAACATCATCGCGACCCCGGCTGCGATGACCAGAAACGCGACCGCGTGCGCCCTGCGCCCGATCAGGGTGTAGAGAATATGGCCACCGTCCAGTTGACCGACTGGCAACAGATTCATGGCCGTAATGAAGATACCCACCCAGCCTGCCAATCCTAGGGAGGTGATGATGAATGACTCGCCGGGCAATGCTGGCCCGTGAATCCAGTAGATCATCCATTGCAACAGCAGTGGTTCACCGAACTCAAGGCCGCCACTGAGTACGGTGTTTTCGTAGCCTGACTGATAGATCCCGAGCAGCAGCACAGGAATCGTCACCACCAATCCGGCAATTGGACCTGAGACCGCGATATCGAACATCTGACTGCGCGTTGCCACGCCCCGTCCCTGCAGAATAACGGCCCCCATCGTCCCCAGCGGAGGAAGTGGCAGCGGAATGAAGTAGGGAAACGAGGCGGGGACACGATGCCGCACCGATTGCAGATAGTGTCCCATCTCGTGACAGAACAAAATCGACATTAAGGGAATGGCATACATCAGACCCGCAAGGACTCCATCCCACATGACAGCATTGATGGTTTGTGGAGGTTTCCCGGTCTGGAGTGCTTGATCGAGGATGATTCGTTCAATTTCCTGTTCATACTGTGGTGACACTTTAGTCGCCAGCCAGCGAAACGGAACGTAACCGGACGCAACCAAAAACGTGCTGAACAGTGTCAGCACAAAGAGAATCACGGAGGTCCGGAATTGTCGGCGTTTCTGCTTTTGATAAGCATCTCGATGTACACGATAAAGCGGGCGATCTGCAGCAACGGGATTGCCGAATTCCGAAAGCGAAAGTTCGTCCTGCGCTAGGTGGTCCAAACCGTCATCCGCTGCATCCAGCGGTGGATTGTCGATGTCATCAGGAGGACTGGTCATGATTGTCGCCTTCGAATCAGAATCATAGACCGTCAGATTCGATGACAAACTCTTCACCATGGACTTCCACAATATCTCCCGGGCGGAGCTTGCGGCCGCGACGCGTTTCCACCTTGCTATTCACCAACACGGCCCCCGACTGAATCAAATGCTTTGCCGCACCACCAGACGCCACGACGTTGGCCAGTTTCAAGAACATATCCAACGCAATGATGTCTTGAGCGGGAGTTTCGCTTGCCTGATCCGGCGATGAATCACCATGGGGTTCGTGCGACATGAAATCAGAGACTCACCGTGAAAGCCAAGAAACAGACGAGCCGCTGGCGACAGCGGTTGCTGCATAGAATAGCAGGCTTCGTCTGTCGTCGAAACACGTGGACTGCAGGGAAACGCAATTCTAAAATCTGCGACCTAGGAATACTTCGTCGCAATCACCGCTTCAAGCTATTTTTCCGGGTTTTAGCGTGTGCTGAGGAACTACTTCTTCGGCAGGGACGGTAATTCCAGATCTTGAGGTGGTTGTTGTGTGACTGGCCGCTCGAAGGGCGTGCCGTATTCCGTATGGCCATCAAGGAAACCGCCATGACTTAGGAAAAAGTGTCCGTTTTCCAGTCCCATGAAGCGGTCGAACCGATCTTCGTGACCGGTGGGATCGTGACTAAAACTGGCGGTGTTCAGTTCTGTCCATTGTCCATCCGGGGTACGAATCCATTGATTGCCGAACAGGGCTTTTCGCAGCAGATGACCGTTGTGGCCTCCAAAGTTTTCACTGAAGCTATACAGTCCCTTGAGTCGTCCGCCTTCTTTGGGGGCGTGCCATGCTGAGATCAGCATCCACTTCTGTTGTTCCGGATGAAACCAGTAGCCCGAATAATCCGTGTGCGTCTTGTCCGTCGGGATCGCCGTCACGATAAAGCGTTGCTTGTCGCCGGTCTTCCACAAATACTTCAGATGACTGTGGCCGCCAGTGCCCTCATTGCCGAAATCGCCGGTGTAAACTCCTTCACCTTTGCCGAGTAACTTCACTCGATTTTCGTCAGCGACTTTCTTGCGATCGACGCCTTCATTGCCGCTGTCCCAGACGCTAAAAATAATTCGCCGTTCTGTGGGACTGTTGACCTGCATCCCGAAGTAACCGCGGTGCCATCCACAGGCCATATAATATGTTGTCGTGGGATCTTCGACCGCCGTGACTTCACAATAAAACGCTTCGACCTCCGTGCCATCGGCGACGGGATACGCAAGGTGAACTGAAGCCGCGTTGCGGCGTTGTTTCAGATTAAAATGCACGCCTTCGATCGCAGGCCCAGCGAGGATCAACGCGTCGATGTCGCCGGCGGTCTGCGCTTTCTCGTTGCGTGCATGCAGTTGAAATCGTTGATGCCCAGCGGCTGCGATCGTGAATGTTCCAAAATTCGCCGTCACAACGTTTTCGCGGCCCGCGCCGGTGACCGTAGTCTCCTGAGACATGCCGCCAACCGTCAGTCGCAGCTTTGATGTCACGCCTGCGGGCAAGCGCAGTTCAACGCTGGCCGTCAGCTCACCAATCGCCTTAAACTTGCCGTACCAGTTGACGGATTGCGTCGCATCGGTCCAGTTTGTGACGCCATGTGATTCTGAAATATCTGCCGACTCAGGATCGGGCTGCATGTAAGCCGTGAATGCCGGGATGCGCAACTCGGCGGCGGCAAGCATGTGCGACGATTGCAGCAGTGTCAGGACAGTGAACGTAGCAAGGATCTGGCATCGAAGTTTCATCGTCAATCAATTCTTATCTGGGATGGACGCATGTCCGTGGTGAGGCGATAAATTCCGGAATAGGATCAGCAAATTGCGCATGTTAGGACACCAGATGCCGTCCGCTTTCTGG
>QWQG01000087.1 GCA_003670925.1 Planctomycetota bacterium
CAAATGCGGACAGTGGCTGACATGCGGACATTTGTGTTCATGCTTGGGGTAAAAACTGAATCCCATCGGCATCCTTCCCGAATGCCGATACTCTACGCAGATGCAAAATTCTCGCCAAGAGCAGTCCCAGAGCGACTAAACTGTTACGTTGTGTGGCACAGCCTGAATTGAATGTGTTGCGAAGCAACAAGAACGTCAAGTGCCAGCGTGATTTGTTTTGGCAGATTGTCTGTGAGTTGACTTTCTCTGGAACAGCGGAGCGAAGCCAATCAGGCTGACTTGAATTGCGGAGCAATGGCAGTCGACAGCCTCGGACGCGAGTCCGAGGATATGTTGGGGCGGAACGTGTTCAGTCGCAAGGCGACGGCAGGTGGTTCCCGAAATATTACTCGTTCCGAGGCTCCCGCCGCGGAACGCACTGGACGGAGGCTCCAGCCTCCTCGGGCCAACAAACGAGGCGGGAGCCTCGGAGGCAGTGCGTTCCTGGGCTGGAGCCCCGGAACGAGAACATGGGCTGTGTGACCAAGCCAGATGAGTGATACCCTGCTGAAATGCGAACCAGCGTGATTTTACACGGAGAGCTGACGCCCAGCCGCTGGCCTTTTTGTTGAATGACTTGATCATGACATCTGCCAACGTCGATGGAACGCTTGGAATTCCCGAAAAGATTCAACCGTGCGATCTGTCTCCCAAACGTTGTGCAGTGCTAGTGCCGTATCAGGGGCGGATTGTTTCGCAGTGTCAGACGGCTCTGCTTGAACTGGAGCGACGTGGCTACGTTGTGCGGCGGGTGGAAGGATATTCGGCGATTGATCAGGCTCGCAACCAGATTGGGAGTGACGCTCTGGCGGATGGTTTTCAGGAGACGCTGTGGATTGATTCGGATGTCGGCTTCAATCCGGATGACATCGAAAAAGTGCGAAAGCACGGGTTGCCGATCACCTGTGGCATCTATCCTAAGAAAGGCAAACGGGAACTCGCCATTCATATTCTGCCGGGAACGCCGAGCTTGCGATTCGGCGTTCATGGAGGACTTCACGAACTTCTGTACGGCGGCACCGGATTTCTGCACGTACGCCGTAACGTCTACGAAACGATGATTGAAAAACTGTCACTGCCGGTGTGCAACGAACACGCGAACCGGCCGATGTGGCCGTTCTTCCAGCCAATGATTCGAACGGCACCCGCTCGATCTGCTGACGCGACGGAGCCGCGAAAAGGGCATTGGTATCTGGCAGAAGACTATGCGTTCTGCCACCGCGTTCGACTGTGCGGTATTCCGATCATCGCCGACACCACAATCCGCCTCTGGCACGTCGGAGACTACAGCTACAGCTGGGAAGATGCGGGGATCGACCGGGAGCGATTTGCGGATTTTGATTTTCAGTTCAGCTGAGTCATTGGGCCGACAGAGAGATGTGGGACAGAAACATGAGGAGCAAGGTCTTCCAATTCCAGTCGAACTGTGTCCGTTCAGATCAAACGCATCAACCACGATTTTCGTGGTCCGCGTCCCCGACCGCAGATCTCAGGTAGTCTTCATCGTCCACGACACGGCGGCTAGCATCGCGCGATGGCTTTTCGCCAGTCGTCGTCTAGGCCAGTCACTTGTGGAAAACCAACCAGGTCCGCCGCCGTTTCCTTGTGGAAGCACAGCAGATTGGCCTCAGGCTGAAACGCTTGAAAAACATTCTGCATGTTGCCGAAGAAATTGGCCGGATTGAAGTAACTGCTGATATGCCACCACGCGACATAGTCGAGAGACTGCAGGATCTCCAGCAGCGGGCGAGAACGGCAGAGTTTGGTGGCAGTGTATTCGGATATCACAAGAGCTACGTTCTCCAGCAGGATTAAATCACGTCGTCCGAGACCACATCATTTGAAAGGGAGCAATCCGCAACACGTTACGTGATTGGTATTGAGTTGCGAGGAAGCTTTATTGTCTTACGCGTCCTCAGAACCCGGATGCAAGTATTGAGGTGCTGCCATGCGTGGGGATTGCCATGCCTTTTTGAAGGATCATGCTCCTCAGTGGCAGCGGCGGCACATGGACACGATGCAGTTTGAGACCATTCTGGCAGCTCAAGCAGCTCACGTGCCACGCACGAAGTGTCCGTGAAAGGTGAGATCCGGCTACGGTTGCAATTCGCAGGTAAACACGGAATGATTGAGGCTCCCACCTCGGTTCCTTCTCCTTTAATCCGAAGGCCTGCTGATGATTTCCTGCCTCCGCCGAAATTTCACGATCGCCTGTATGCTGTGTGTCTCGTTTGTTTCTGCGATAGCCTGTGCCGCCGACTGGAAAACGCTGTCAGTACCGGATGCTTGGCGCAGCGTGCCCGGCGGCGAGCTAGCTCCGATCGAAGGCTACTCATGGTATCGAGCGCTCGTCAAAGTGCCGGCGGAATGGGACGGCCAGCAGTTGACGCTGTTTCTGGAAGCACTCGATGATGCTCGATCGGCGTATGTCGGTGGTCAGCCGGTCGGAGCCACCGGGACGTTTCCTCCGCAGTTTCGCAGCGGGCTGGGTGAACGTGGTCGCTATGTGGTGGATCCGTCGCTGGTGAAGGGCGGCGGTTTTCTGGTGGTTGCCATCCGAGTCTACCAGAATGATCCGCGACCGAATTTCAGTGTTGCTCCGCCGGTGCTCATGAATGAAACGGCTAAGGAGGCCGTGCGACTGGAAGGTGTCTGGCAGTATCGTCCGGGTGACGATGCTGCATGGGCGACCGCGACTCCCGCAGATTTCGGGTTTGATGCTACTCAACCGCTCAGTGAGTCGGATGCCGTTGCCAAGGGCGTGTACCTCAAAACCGACGCTGTCGATGACATCGAAAAATATGTGTCTCGCCGCAATGGTGATACGGAACCGCTCAGTCCGACCGAAGCTGTCAAGCACTTCAGGACTCCGGCTGATCTGTCCGTGCAGTTGGTGCTGGGCGATCCAGACATCGCTCAGCCGCTCTTCATGTCCTGGGACGAACGCGGCCGCCTATGGGTCATGGAGTATCGTCAGTATCCGGATATCGCAGGTCTGAAAATGGTGAGCCGTGATACCTTTCTGCGTTCGGTTTACGACAAAGTTCCGCCCGCCCCGCCCAACCATGATAAGGGAGTTGACCGGATCAGTATTCATGAAGATAGCGATGGGGACGGGGTCTATGACAAGCACCGAGTCTTCGTCGATGAGTTGAATCTTGCAACGTCATTTGCGATCGGGCGGGGCGGTGTGTATGTAACCAATCCGCCGTATCTGCTGTTCTATCCGGACAAGAACAAAGACGATGTTCCGGACGGCGATCCGGAAGTGCTGCTGGAAGGATTCGGCATCGAAGATTCGCATTCTGTGATCAATAGTCTGCGTTTCGGTCCTGACGGTTGGCTTTACGGGGCTCAGGGCAGCACGGTGACGGGGGCCATAAAGAAGCCGGGGAGCAAGGATCAGCCATCTCGATCGCTTGGCCAGTTAATCTGGCGATACCATCCGGAGAAGCATCTCTACGAGATTTTCGGGGAAGGCGGCGGGAATACGTTTGGTTGTGAGATCGACGCAAAGGGCCGAATTTTTTCCGGCCATAACGGTGGTGATACGCGTGGGTTTCATTATGTCCAGGGCGGATACTATCGCAAGGGTTTCGGAAAACACGGGCCCCTGTCGAATCCGTATTCGTTTGGATTCTTCGAGAACATCAAGCATCACAGTGTTGCGCGATTCACTCACAACTTCATCATCTATGAAGAGAACACGCTGCCGCAGCGATTTCAAGGCCAATTGTTTGGCATCGAGCCGCTCCAGGGCCAAGTTGTGCTCAGTAACTTGAAACCGTACCAGTCGTCATTTGAATCGGAAGACATTGAACGGGTCCTGACGACCGATGATCCGTGGTTCCGTCCCGTCGATATTAAAGCTGGCCCCGATGGTGACATCTACATCGCCGACATGTATGAACAACGCATCGATCATAGCAGCCACTACGCAGGCCGAATTGATCGCACGAACGGTCGCATCTACAAGTTGACGCATAGATCCGGCGAGCGGCAGGGCGTCAGCCCTCCGAGTGCGTTCTCATCCACGACCGACCTCATCAAACTCCTCGACCATCCTTCAAAATGGCATCGTCAAACTGCCGTGCGACTTCTCGGCGATCGCAAAGATCTTTCCGTCATCCCTCAACTCACCACCGAACTCGCAGCCACCTCAGGCCAGTCCGCTCTGGAACGCCTCTGGGCACTCAACGCCTGCGGAGGCCTCACGGACGAAGTCGCCATTAAATTGCTCAGTCACAACGAACCCTTTGTACGGGCATGGACGGTACGGTTGGTTTGCGATCCAAAGACGGTGTCCGGCAGCGTCGCCGCCGCGATCGCTCAAACCGCCAGCAAGGAACCGTACATCGACGTCCGGAAGCAGATGGCAAGTTCCGCGCGACGTCTCCCGCCGGAACTGGCTTTGCCGATTATCCGTGAGTTGCTGCACTTCGACGAGGACGCCACCGACATGCATCAGCCGCTCCTGATCTGGTGGGCGATTGAATCTCAGGTAGGACGCACCACGCTCAACGCGATCGTGGAACAGTTGCTCGCCGATCCTGCCACATGGCAACGTCCGCTGGTTGCGGAGCACATCGCAGAACGTCTGATGAAACGCTACGCGTTGGCGGGGACGCGAGAGGATCTGCTCAGCGCCGCGGCTCTGCTGAGTTCTGCTCCGGACAAGCCGAGTGTCGATCGACTGCTGAAAGGATTTGAAGAAGCATTTCAAGGCCGCAGTCTCGCGGGGATTCCGGATGAACTGATCAACGCACTGGCGAAGAGCGGCGGTGGTTCTCTGGCCCTGCGTTTCCGACAGACGCAGCCGGATGCCGTGGCCGAAGCCGTAAAAACCGTTCGCGATGCCGCTGCAGCACCCGATGTTCGCCGACAACTGATAGAAATTTGCGGCCAGATTCATACGGCCGATTTGCTGCCCGTATTGCTGGAACTTGTGACGCACGAACAGAATCCAACCGTGCTGGCCACGACATTGACGGCTCTGCAGAATTACGATGCCGCTGAAATTGCAGATGACGTGACGGTACGCTTCGCTGGACTTTCAGAAGAACCACAGCTTGCCGCTGAAGCGCTGCTGGTCAGTCGCAGCGTGTGGTCAAAACGACTGCTGGATGCTATCGATGCCGGAACTGTGCCCAAAGAACGAATCAGCAATTCGGCGCTCCGAAAAATGCTGATGCACGGCGATGATTCCATCCACGCCGCCATCACAAAACACTGGGGCGAAATTGCCTCCCTGTCACCCGCTCAGGTGCAGGCTGAGATTGCTCGTCTGAACGCTGTCCTTTCCGCCGGTTCCGGCAATCCACGAACCGGCAAACATCTGTTTATGCAGAACTGCGGTCGCTGTCACCTGCTGTTCGACGAAGGCGGTCGCATCGGTCCCGACCTCACACCGTTCGCCCGCAGCAATCTGGAGCGGATGTTGATCAGCGTCGTCAACCCGAGCCTTGAGATCCGCGAAGGCTTTGAAAACTATGTGGTCGTAACGATCGATGGTCGAGTCCTCAACGGATTCCTCGCTGACAAAGACAACCAGATCGTGATTCTCCGGGGTGTCGATGGTCAGAACGTGATCGTCAGGAAGGACGACATTGAAGACATGCACGTGATTCCGCAGTCCGTTATGCCCGAGGGTGCGCTGAAGCTGCTCACCGAACAACAGATCCGCGACCTGTTCGCTTATCTGCGATCATCGCAGCCTGTGAACTATTGAATGTTTCTTCCACGACGCCATTGTGCTTGGCGCGGGCTTCGCCCGCAACCCAATTAGCCGCAGGGCGCTAGCGCCGGTTTGTCGTGCAAGAACCGGGGCTAGCGCCCTGCGGCTGATCGTGATAAATCTTGTCTCAGAAAAACAATACTTTCAACGTTTGCTGAGCAGCGTCAGAATTCAGGCAAGGGTTCGCCGGAAGCCGGTGTCGAGAGGGCTTTGAGCACGTCGAGGGCTGTCGATTCTGAGACAAATCGCACGGAACCATCGGCCAACAGCATGTTGCAGCCCCTCCCCGCCGAGAAAGGCGAACCAAAACTCTTCGGCCCCTGATTGATTCCAATGGCAGGATCGCGAACATTGAGGGGATCACCCCATGGCCGAAGATTTTCATGGACCTCTCCGAACAGAATCGTATTGGAAGTGCCATCGCGGATGTCAGTTATTCGCATGCTCTGACCAAGCCGCAGCACGCGAATATTGCCCGCATAATTGCTGAGTGCAAACCCCGGGACTTTACCAGGATCTGCTGACAGTTCGGGGTTGGGGACTCCGGGCGGAAATTGATAGATCGGAACAACGGTCTTAAATACGTCGCGGTTGCTGTCCCCATTCCATGGTTGCTGCAGATCAATGGTCTCGAACAACGCCTGCTGTTCGACGAACGGAAGAATCATGGTCATCGCACTGTGCAACGGGCGACCATGGGCGTCAAACGTCCCACCAGATGTAAGGGAATCATTCGTATCTGCGTAATTGTGAAGACCGATGCCGATGCTTTTGAGATGATTCTTTGACATTGTCCGTCCGTAAAACTCGAAACGATTATCAGCGAGCAGGCGTTCCTTGCCCGTCATCATCCAGACCGCCTGATGCACTACACCGACCACACTGATCCCAGCCGTGAAGGCCAGCAGCAAAGCAACCACCAGAGACGCCGTCCAGCGAGCTTTCCAGACAAACTGCGGACGTTCGTTTGCGGCAACGCTGTCAAGTGCCATGTCTGCTGTTATCACCCGACCATTGGCCCACCGTCGGCCAGTTCTGTGAATCCCAACGATCAGCAACGCCAGCGTGATCAGCGCGAGTCCGATGGCCGACCAGTCGGGCTGAACATTGGGCAACGTCTTCAACAGGAAAAAGATCCAGCCGAAAACCAGAATTAGCGGAATCTGAACGAGGATTGTCAGCCCGATGCAGAGGAAACTGAGTGCAGCACCGAAGATCGCCAATCCCACAAAGATCCGCGACGGGCGCTTCATGGCGTGCTCCTGAACGGCCCCACCAGGCCGGACCGATACAGGGCGAATTGTTGGCCGTCGCCATACACATCAGGCTCAAGGACCACCGCGACGTCTTCATGCACTGCTGCAGGCTGCGATTTGTCGTTTGTGACTGGTCGGTACAAATAATCTGCCTGCACATCCCCTGGCAGAATTGTCAGTTCCAAAGGCAGCAGCCGAAACTCCTCAGCCGTCGGCCATGCGCTGTTGTGCTGGTCGGCAAATTCCCGAAGGGCTGTTCCCAGCAATTGCAAACGGGTGATGCGATCAGTCTGTTCCTTCAGTTGCCGTGCGACTTCAACGGATATCCGTTTCGCATCTGTCTCCTGCGGTTGATCGGCAGATCGATACGTTAAACCGTTCTTAACCCAGGCTCCGGGCGTCATCAGTTCGCGGGCACCGGAAATCATGGTCAATACGACGACAAAAACAAGGCCCCACAAAAGCACACCTGTGAGTGCTCCACGAAACGACAGCACTGGCAGTTTGGGGAAATCCCGCCGCACGCTATTCCACAGGAAACGAATTCCGATCGCGCTCAGTACTACCAGAAGCAGAAAGAACGAAATGGTTGAGAACCGAAGCAGACCCAGATCCGACAGCGACACGGAGGGCATCCCGGCCAGAGCAGACTGCTGATCAAGTAACAGCAGGCCAATGAACCACGTTGCCACGCGACAGAACTTAATGTGCTCCATGCGATGTCTCCATGACCAACCGGGACAACTCGTACCACTTGAAGTTTAGAGGATTTTTCAGCGAATCAATGCAGGTTGATGCTGGACTGGTCACACGATGGACATGAACGTCCATCCTGCCTTCGATCTGACGTCTCAACAATCAGGAGCTACTCCGCAGCATTGCCAAACAGTTCCGAATGTGCCTGTCGGTAGCTGAGCCAGCAATCGCCGGCCCAGTTTTGATCTTCTGCATTCAGTGCCGGGCTGCAGGGGCGTTCGTAGTGAATGCGAAGCATATAACTGCCGTCCTCATACACCTGATTCAGAGCGGCCTGCAGATCAAGTGCCACGTCGGGATCCGGCGGAACCAGCGGAATACCAAACTTCGGCAACCGATTTCGCAACTGCCGGGCCATAATTTCGTACTGAGTTCGACCCGGTTCGAATCGATTCACGTTCACCAGATATTCAAATGGACCGATAGCTTCCAGTTGTTCCGGAGAAAAATCGATCATGCGCGTCCCGCGTCGGAGCAAATCGATCTCCACCAGATGCGTGGAACTCTGCAATGTCGCATTCCGCTTCCGAAGATATTCGTCGCGTCCTGGCCCTGGCGTCTTGTTGATCGGGCTGAGCACTTCGATCACAGTCACGACTTTCAGATCCTGATAGCGGTCCAGGATTTCAATATAGTGTTCTCGCACAGGTTCGCTGGAAATCTCCATCACCAGTGGTTCTTCCAACTCAACGTCCGCGACAGCCGTTCTTGAGCCTGACAACGTCCGTCCTAGACGCCTCGCTTTCTGAATCCACAGATCCGGAATCCGCTGCATCTTCGGGATATCGATCATGACTCGTTCTTCAACCGACGCCACGTATCGAGGACGAAGACCAGGGGCAATCTGACCTCGAATCGCGTTGATGAGTCCGCTATGTACGCCGGTCCACAGAATAGGATGTTCGAGGTACGGATCCATACCTAGGAAAGGTGTTGCCATTATTCTGCCGATAATATCGATGTTGATGTTCGGGCGAAGACTCGGACATGAATGTCCAAGCTACGGGAATCACGAATCAGCTCAGATCCAGTACACCTTTGCTGTCGCCGTGATTATCAAGTTTGGCGCCCATGCGATCAGCCATTGCAAGGAACAGATTGTTGAGCGGTGTTTCATTCGGATGATTGATGTAGCGGCCAGTCTCGATTGTTCCGCCACCGTGACCAGCGAGGATGATGGGAAGATCGTCGTGGGAATGGCGATTCCCGTCCGAGATCGCGCTCCCGTACAGAATCATGCTGTTGTGCAGCAGATTGGAATCGCCTTCTGTGGTGGACTTCAGTTTTTCAAGGAAATAACTGAAGCGTTCGACGAGATAGCGGTCAATCCGAGCGATTTTTTCCATCTTGTCCTTGTCGTCCTGGTGATGTGACAGTTCATGATGACCCTCACGAACATCGATCTCCGGATACGAGCGATTGCTTCCGGCGTCGGCCAGCATCAGTGTGGCAATCCGAGTCGAATCGGTCTGAAACGCCACGAGCAGAATGTCAAACATCAACTGTGTGTGTTCGGCCAGCACTGAAGGAACTCCTTCGGGCAGCGTGAGGTCCGGGATATCTTTTGGAGCACTGCTCGCACGTGCAATGCGTTCTTCGATCTCGCGGACGCTTTGAAAGTATTCATCCAGCTTCCGTTGATCCGCACCGCTGACCGCCTGCCGCACGCGATTTGCATCGTCGCTCACAAAATCCAGAATGCTGCGGCGATTGCGCATGCGACGTTCCAGATCAGCAGCAGTTTCCGGAGTGCCGAACAGACGCTCGAAGGCCAACCGTGGATTCACTTCCTTTGACGTTGGTGTCGTCGCAGTTTTCCATGAGATGTTGGATGAATACGCACAGCTATAACCAGAATCACAATTGCCTGCATTTCGACCGCGATCGATCCCCAGTTCAATCGACGGCAAACGCGTCTGACTGCCGATTTTCTCGGCCACGGCCTGATCGATTGACTGGCCAACGGAAATATCCGCGCCGGACGTCTTACGAGGTTGAGCACCTGTCAAAAAGGCGCTGGCATTGCGCGCGTGATCGCCGGCGCCGTCACCGTTGGCGCGCGCGTGATTCTGGGTCAGGCCACTGAACACGAGCATGTCTTCGCGAAACGGTGCGAGCGGTTCGAGGATCGGCGATAGTTGATAATCCTTACCCTCGCCAGTAGGTTTCCACTTGTCCATAATGGCGCCGTTGGCCACAAAGATACATGCCATGCGAACCGGTGCCGTGGGTGCTGTCGTCGCAGCTAGCAGCCTAGGCGTCTTCATCGATTCCAGCATCGGCAGCGCTAATCCTGTTCCGATACCGCGCAGGACGGTGCGACGATTGAGCTTGCTAAGAATGGAACGACTCATATTGAATTCCTAAATCAAAAGGCAGATCTAATTCGTAGTGCGGAGGCCGGACCAAGCGAAGCGCCGTTCCGGGAGTCTTGGGGACTGTCGTTTTAGTCTCCAGGGTCGGGATTTTCGTTTAACGGCAAGCCGCAGGCGCAGGCGAAATCTGGTACCGACGCCTACGGCTTGCCGTTAAACGATTAAAACGACAGTTCCCTTGTTCTATTGTGCAGAATCCAATTCTCTAAAGCGACTTCGCTTCAGAAAAGGATCGGACGTTACGATTCCCTCAACAAGAGCAGAAAAGCGATTCCCGCGTTGTTTCATCAAGACAAGTGCCTGATCAACCGCACACTTATCATAGTACTCAAGGCCACGCCCTAAAGCATAGGTTAAAAGGCGTTCGGTAAAGGCTCTGTGGAACTGCGTCTGCCGGCCGCGAATGATGCCAATCAGCTCAAGCGGGCCAGAAAATTTCTCACCAGACGGCAATTCACCCGTTGAATCGACATCTCTTTCGCCTTCTTTATCACGCCAACGGCCAACGGCATCGAAGTTTTCAAGACCCATACCCAGCGGGTCCATCGCCTTATGGCAAGACGCACAACCTGGATCTTTGCGGTGAATTTCCAGTCGTTCGCGCAGACTGAGACCCGATACGTCCTTCGCGGCCTCTTCTAGGGGAGGCACTCCGGGCGGCGGTGGGGGTGGCGTTTCTCCTAGGATGTTTTCAAGGATCCATTTACCACGCTTTACCGGACTGGTGCGACTAGGATTCGAAGTCAGCGTCAGAATACTGGCCTGCGTCAGTACACCCAACCGTTTTGTACCTTCCAGTGAGACACGGACAAACTCTTCTCCGGAAACTCCCGTGATGCCATAGTGCTTTGCCAGTCGTTCGTTAAGAAACGTGAAGTCCGCATTTAGAAAATCATCGATGCTACGATTCTCTTTCACAATCGTGCTGAACAGCATCTCGGTTTCCTGCCCCATGGCGCTTCGCAGGGCATCATCGAAATCCGGGAAGAGTTCAAGGTTCGGCCGTACGTCGGCGAGATTGCGAAGATTGAGCCACTGTGCTGCAAAGTTGCGGCTGAGCGCCTGCGCCTTATCATCATGCAGCATGCGTTCGATCTGCGTTTGAAGGATGGTGGGATCAAACAGACGTTTATTTTCCGCAAGTTGAAATAGTTCGTCATCCGGCATGCTGCTCCAGAGAAAATATGACAATCGCGAAGCCACCTCGTATTCGTTAAGTTTACGTTCCACGGCACCATCTTCCGGATCCGTTTCCTTGCGGAATAAAAAGTCGGGGGAAACCAACGCTGCCTGCAGTGCCACGTAAAGTCCGTACTCGTACGTTTCTTGGAATTCACTCACATTTCGGTGCACCAGCTCAGCAAACCGCGCGACCTCAGTGTCTGTTACCGGACGACGAAACGCACGGTATAAAATCGGACGCAGAACCTGTGATGCCGCATCTTTGACGGAGACATTTTCGGATGGATTGACGGTGACGAAACGCCGATGTGTCTCGGTCCATGTGGGCGTTCCACCGCCTTCTGGGCCGATCACTTCGATGGATTGAATTGCCAGATTACGGTCCCGACGGAGTTCCTCGGGGTCATTCGGATTATAAAAGTCATTTAGGAACGCTCCGCCAATCGCATGGCTGCCGGCAGTCAGCGTCACTTCGTGCTCATACCATGCGGGTTTTCGATGCCCTTTCACTTCAAATTCATGGATGTTCTCGCCATTAATCTGCAGGGCCATTTTCGCGTCTTCGTCACCTGCCTGCGTCGCTGCCGCATGGATCCGGATTTTGTACTTGCCGTCAGCTGACGTTGGCACGGCGGCTGTCAAAGCACCCTTCGTAAGGAGATTGTGAAAGCCGTTATCGTCGACATTGCCCCCGATTGATGACAGCATCTGATCGGGACGGAAAACTTGGGTGGTACCCTTCGAAAAATCCCGCGTATCGATCACAGTCGCCGCCACCAGTTCTGCAGCATCCAGGTATTTTTCCATGAGTAACGGGGGCATGCTGAGCACATCACCAATATTGTCAAAGCCTTCTCCTACGTCGTCCTGCGGAAAGTCGTCGGCTGGCGTCAGGCTGATTCCAAACAGATCGCGAATCGTGTTGTTATATTCCGCGCGGTTTAGACGATGCAGCGTTGATCGGCCTGCGTGGTGTATTTCAGTGCAGTCGAAATTGTAGAGTTCTTCGTAGAAAATGGCGGTGACTTCCCGGCGTAAGTCATCGGTCGGCTGCGCATCGTAATCAGCCGGCGGCATCGCACCGGCGTTGAGCATGCGATAGACACGCTCCCAAGTTTGGCGTTCCTGCAACAGTTGATTCACCGAAGATAATCCATCGACGACAATCCCACTTTCCTGAGTTTCCGCACTGTGGCAGGCGACGCAGTGTGTTTTCAGAAACGGGAGAACTTTGTCCTCGAGATTCTGCTGGCGTGCGGCTTGCTGACGCTGCTGAGCAGTGCTTACACCTGAGGTTAGGATTGCAGTCGCCAGAGATTTTGCGTTGTGAGCAACGGCATTTGAGGGCAACGACTGGCCTTGGGAATCCTGCGGCGAGCTTTCTGAAGCTATCGTTCCGGTTGCCGTGGAATCATCATTCCCTCGAACGGTGGTGACGTCGGCCTGAAGATTCCAGAACGAGTAACCTCCGACCGCAACCCCGCCCAATAGCAGAGTGACACCAAATGCAATCATCATCGGTGTCGCCGAACTTCTCACCGCATAGCGATCAGCGATTGCGACTCGACGTCCACTGCGACTCCCGGACTCGCTTTGGGCAGAATTCTGGGCCGCCGGTGCGGGTGCCTTGCGCGGCCGATCGGCGGGAACTGCCCGCGGCCCGGCGGTCACTCGAACGGCAGGCGAAGGTGGTTTGGCGACTGCCGCGGCAGGACGAGATTTCGCAGTGGCTGTGGATTGAGGCGACGGAGTTGGTGCTGATGCCGACAAAAAGGGAGCCGCCGCTGACCGTTTTAAGTCGCCGAGATCCGCATAGTCTTCCAGCAATATGGGCTGTCGGCACTGCGGATTCGGGCAACGAATTCGCCGTCCGAGGAATCGCTCCTCGACGCGAAATCGAAAGTTGCACGATGCACAGCAAAACGAAGGATTCATGGTCCCAGACCCGGCATATCGAGTGAGCTCAGGATGTCTCGCTGGAACAAAGAAGGAATACGACACCAGCGACGGCAGGAAGTAAATTCTTTCAGCACTCTATGATAGGTGATAATTCGTTGATTTGAATCGCGAAAACTCGACCAATACGCCCGGTTTCTCTGACAGACGACACTTTTCCCCTGGAATGGACTTTGAAGGCAGGTTTGGGACGGAGTGGGGCTCGGCGAACGACTGCGGCGCAGATTACCGAGGCTTTCGATCCATTGCGCACTTCAACTGAGGGCTGCCCGGATGCGATCGACAAGTTTATTGTCGGCCGCGCTGGTCCCTTTAAGGTTATACATGCTGGCAGCCATAAATTGGTTTCGCACGCGAGGGCTGACGTTGTCATAATCTTCCAATGCCGCTGTACTGAACTTGTAGTCGTGGGCGTCCGTGCCTTTCAGAAAGATCAAGCGGCGCGCGGCGTTCATCAGCGTTTCAGCACTTTGGCCAGATGACAGGAACGACATGGCGTATTGCGCAGCCTGCAACGGTTCCCGACCCACGGCATCAAAGACAGTCTCAACGGTGATCGGTTCCTGTGCTTCGACCGCCACCAATGAATCGATCATCGAATTTCCGATGTCACCCCGCGCCTGCATGGCTTCCCGGAAGAGAGGCAAAAATGCGGCATTCTGCAGCAACAGGAGTTTGCGGGTCAGTGGGGTTCCGACCTGATTGAACAGGAAACGAAGAGCATTGGTTGTCGTCGCG
This sequence comes from Planctomycetota bacterium, assembly GCA_003670925.1. Classification (GTDB taxonomy): domain Bacteria; phylum Planctomycetota; class Planctomycetia; order Planctomycetales; family Planctomycetaceae; genus SXXK01. Next base: position 14,037 of record QWQG01000087.1, read on the forward strand.
GCATGCAGCGAAACGATACCGGACTGACGCATCAGGAGTTCAGCTGCTGCCAGATGCATGGCATCGTAGATCGATTGCGGAGCTATCTTCCGATTCACTAAATCGAGGACCAAAGTCGCCGCGTCATTCGCAGAACCTGTTCGCAATGTTGCCAAAAGTTCTGTTGTCGCCCTGCTGTCTAATGTGCCGGATTCCCAGCCGTCGCGGAACTTCAAGGCCAATTGCTGATTCGTCTTCCACGTACGATCTGGAGCCAGATCACTCGTTGCCGGATTGGGTTCGCCATTGTGGTTTAGCATCGCATAGGCTAGAGACCGCAGCACAGGCTCCGCATGTTCCCAGCCAATCGTCTGCAGTGTCCGCCATGCATTCGCCAAGAAGATGGCCTTATGGCCAATGCTGCGAAAATCTCGCGCGGCATATTCAGCAAACAATTCGAGCGTCTCGGCTGCTCCCAACGACCGTGCGACTCCTGCCGCCGCGACGTCCGCCTGGGTCACATCCCATTGCCGCATTGCCTGATGAAATGAATCACGAACCTGCCCGGCTGAAGGCACACTGGCTTCATCGACCGGAGACATCGTCCAGTTTCCCTCAGTCACATCCTTTGCTTGCGAACTCTTGAATTCATCCAAGGCCCAGAGAATGGGGAGCCAGCGATCCGCATCCGGCGATGCAAGGCTTGCGAGGTGTGCGGAGTGGACGACAAGCACGGCGTGAAACTTGAAACCCACCGCAGGTCGCGGCTCAACGTTGCGGACTCCTGCCAGCAACAAGGCGGCCAGAAGCTCACGATAGCTCAGCCCATTACGAATGCGACTACCAATTTCTTCAAGCAGTCTTTGCCGCGGCGTTTCTTCGATCACTGTTACCAGAGGTGCGATTTCCGGCCGGAGCTGGACAATGCCCTTAGCCTGCCGAATCTGGGCATCACTGACAGGCATCAAACCTGCCACAAGTTGGCGGGCCGTCAAAATGGAAAAACCGACTGAAGTGGATGACAGGAAGCTGCGACGTGAATGATGGCTCACAGGGACCCCTTTCGAATGTGCGAAGAAGATCGCAGGCGAACATCTACGGTGTGGGTACGACACTTGGTATCGTCGTGGCTTTACGCTCGGCAAATTTGCGAAGTTGTTCCAGTTCCTGCGCTTCGCGAATCTTGTTGTCGCTGCTGAAAAATGCCGTAAGCGAATCTTCCATCGCCAAGCATAGTTTTTCGATCTTGCGTTTGACACCAGCGTTACGCTGCAGATCGGCTTTTGCAGTAGCGGGTGTTTTGATTGTGTTCAGGCGAGACATAAATGTTTGCTGGCCCGGCAGCTCATCGAGTTGCACAATCAGCTTGTCAAGTTCTTCCAGCTTGCCTTCTGTCGAGGCCTTTTTTGCGAGACTCATCAACACCGCTTTTTGAGCCACAGTGTCTACCAGCGTGTCGCGAAACAGATAGAGTTCTCCCTCCACGCCCAGACGCAGTCCGTCGTCTGGAAGCTTGATTGTATCCTGCGGCAGAAGTCCGGGGGCATATGGCACGCGCGCCAGCAACGAACTCCCACTGTAGACATAGAGCCAAAACGTGGGATTCTCCGGATCGACTTTAATTTCAAGTTCTCCATTCCGGTCACTCAAAACACGTTCGCTAGGCACATTGTTCGAATCCGTGTGTCGTAGCTTGGATACTTTGTCCACGCGAAAGCAAATGAGTGGTCGATCGACCTTCGTCTGGAGCACCAACTTGACTCGGCTCTTTGTCGCAGCCGGACGTTGGCGCAGGGCGATTTGCTGGACGCTGCGACCAGCGCCGCCATAAGGCACCGGGCCATGTGAAATTAGCACGCCACGCACATGGCCGGAATCCTGATAAACGGCAGAAGTGTCGCGCGTGACGTCTTTGACTGAAACCGGAGTATCTTCCTTGGTTGCAACATCGGCCCGAAGTTCGGTATTGAATCCGGTCACCCGGACATAACATAGATCCAAACGTTGGAGGACTTTGAGTTTATCCGGATTGCGGCGGTCCATCTGTCGCAAAAAAGTGCGCAGCACATCACCCTCGCGGATGAATGCGGCAGTCGGGTCGGGGACCGTCAACTCTCCAGCCTGCAGGAGGAATTCCAGTTCGCCACCCACGATCGTAGTTTTTGCAAACAACAATACCGGCCTGAACGAATCTCGTGTCAGCCGCGTGGCCACGTTCGCAACATCCTGCACATCACCTGTCTGTTCCGTTAGCACGGGCGACATCTCTTGGACACGCGTGTCGAATTCGCGGCAACTGATCTTGAAGATGCCGTGCGACTCTTCGATCCCAATTAAGACAACTTTTTGTGCCGATGATTCTGGATATCTTAGCAGCAGTGCTTCCGGCGTTAATCGCTTCAAGCGTTCCTGCCCGCCGGGAATCAGCCATTCGCTTGCTTGAACCTGCGCGTTCCATGCAGCCCCATACATTCGACCCAAACCTTTGCGAATCTGATCAACAAGACCCTGACGCAACGCTGGTTGTTGAGTCGCAAGGCCATCAAATCCGATCTCCACAAACACGCGATACGCTTCCCGCGGAAACGGAATCACAACCTTGGGTGGCGCCTGAGTTGCCGCTGTTTTCTTGGGCGCTTCGGCTGCCGAGGAAGGCTTTTCGGTCGACAAAGGGGCAGTTGGTGTGACAGATGCAGCTTCCGCCACAGGTACCGTATCCTGCACAGGGACTGCGTCTTGTGCCGAGGCCGAAAGGCTAACCAAGATAAGCAGCCCCAGCGGGACAATGTGCAGGACATCGGCAAGTAATGTTCTCATGGGCGCACGATCCAGCGTTCAACGTTCTGATAGGGAGACATTGGTTTTTCGGGAATTCCCAGCGTTGATTTTTTCCAGACAGCAAACTCATCTACTTCCCAAAGCGGAATGATGAACGCTTCGGCCGCCAGATGACGGTGAATCGTGTACAGACGATCCTGAGCGTCCACGAAACTGGCAGAGTAGTCAAGGTTGACCAGTTCCTGCCGCATCCAATCTGGAAACAGCTTGAGACGATTGATATCGAATGATGGATCATTTGTCAGCAGCGGCCAGAGTTCCAGTAATGGTTCTTCCATGCGAATGCGGCGATAACACAGATCCCAGTCAGCATCCTGTAGCGGTGCCCCCAGTTGATCACCTGGAATCAGGTCGATTTCAAATAGGATCTTCTTCCAGTACTCCGCCATACGCGCGGCGGCCTCCATGGACGTCGGATCTGGATCAACCACCATCCGCAGACGCGGCAATTTGATATAGTCGACATTGGTGATTTTGCGGAATGCTTCACTGTCAAATTTATCTCCCGTTTCTTGGGCTGTGGCCTTTGCCGCGGTCTCCAGTTTTGTAAGTTCGGCAAGTTGCAACTGCCGCTCAGCTGCGAAGCGTAAGGCATATGCCAGCCTTAAATTGAATTCAGGTGGCTTTTCCAACGGATTCGTCGCGTAGCTTTTTAGATGCCATGGAGCACTGGTTGGCCGACCATAACGCATGGCTTGGTCGCGCAAGATGATCGATTTGAGAATCGCTTCACGATTCACAGCAAACGATAACGCACGTCGCATTTGCGCGTTCACGATGCGTTCGGAAAGCGGATTAAAGGTAATCACATGCGTGATTGGCAAAGCATACTCTCGCACCTGAAATGCTGGTGCAGCTTTGAACGCATCAACTTCCCACGGCAAGAGATTGGGCAGATAGTCAATTTCGCCGCGAATCACAGACTTCAATAATTCGTTGCGATCCGTAAAACTCTCTTCGCGGACTTCTGCAACATGATACTTGCTGGGATCCAGTCCATCCGGTTCCGGACGTTCCCGAAGATACGATGTGCCTGTGTTGTCGGCTTCGCCCAGCTTGAACCTCGTCGACAGCAGGGTAGCACCAGTGCCATCCGCAGGTATCATTTCAGCCGACGGTTCAAGTGTCGCGGTTGCATCAGATTTTTCATTATCAACAATTCTAGGAGCCGCAATGATGGGAAATCGTAACAGCGATTCAATACTCAAGGGAACTCGCGAAAATCGAATCTTCAATTCACTGGGCGAACGGACAGACACTTCGCGCACAAAGGACCCGAGGCGGGAATCGAACAAAGGGCTGGTCGGATCCATGCGGCGTCCCAACGCATCGGCGATTTGATTCGCAGTCAGCAAGGGCTGCGATTGCCATGTGGGTCGCGTTTCACGGAGGGTAAACACAACTTCGCGGCCTAGATCGGTCGGATCCCAGATCTCAAAGTAACTGGAACGAAAATAGGTCATTTCATCAGCGCTGGTCGGTTCGAACAGTGACACCTCGACAAGTTCACGTTGCCGTTCATCAGATTCTCGCGGTGACGGATAGACGATCTCAGAACCTCTCGACTCATCAATCGCGACATGCAGCACTTGGTGCCGAGCTACGGTCTGCGCAAAGATCGCGCGGGAATTTCCTGAGGATGGCCAGATCGCCTCTGCTTTCCAAGCCAGATCGGCTGCAGCCGCAAACTCGTGCTGGCTGGTTTGTTGTTTGGCATCGTTGAGCAGACTGTCGGCCATCGACCGCATCCGACCTTGCCAGAGTGTCGCTGTTTCATGTCCCGGAAAAACTTTTTCAATCCTCGAAATCAGATAACGGGCCTTATTGAAGTCTTTATCCGCCACCGCAATCTCGATCAGCGGTGCGGCGATTTCTCCGAAGCGAGGTCGTAATTCGGGATTGTTGATGTTGCGATTTGCGAGTTCGTCCAGCAAAGCCAACGCGGCATAAATATCACCGTCTCGGGCACGCAGTCCAGATTCCACCAGCAGCAGATTTTCAAAACGCGGCTTTGAAAGTTCCCATGCAGGGAATTCTTTTTCAACACGCAGTAAAAGTTCATACGCCGTGCGAATGTCACCTTCCTTGAGCAATTCATCTACCCGGCGAAGCATGATTTCTTCAAATAGAATGATATGGTTGATCGTTGAAATCGGCAGATAGTATTCTGCAACTGCGTTCCCTGGCAGCTTAACGATGAGTTGCTTCAGATTCTTCAATCGCATCGTGCGTTCGGCACGTTCTTCGTCATTTTTGGGCTTGCTGACCTCGATTTTATCGTAGGTTTCTGCCATCGTTTTGAGCGTATCGGGGCGTGTTTCTAACGGGCTCACAACAAGGACGACACGGTCTGCTTCAAGCGATGCATTCAGCACGATCCAGTCAAATGCTTTGCCGTTAGGATCATCAGCCCGCAACAATTCATCGGCTGTCGGCAACTGCATGTCTGTCAGCTTCGGCAGTTCTGACTTGGCGACTTTCTCATCACCGCAGGCTGCTGGCCCGCTCAACACCAAGCCGATGGCTAAGGCGATAGCCCCAAGCAAACATGGTGTGCGGGTGATGAGTTTTTCGGACGTGATATTATGGCTCATTGAATTGCCGAACAGATCGTTTCAAATGGATTGAAATTACAGGAATCCAAGGCGCTACATCCCAACGTTCTCGGCGATTTGATACAAACTTCCATCTTGAGCAATCACGATGATCTGACCATTTATGTTGAGCGGGCCCTGTTGAATTGCTTGGCCCAGTTGCACGACAGAGTCAGAAACAGTGCCGTCGGGGTTGAGGCGAATCAGCTTCCCGTCGGTGCGTGCAATGAGATAACTGAGATCGGAAAGCAACAGTGGGTCACCAGCAAGGGCGTGTCCATCTAGGGGAAACGACGCTGTCTGCGGCAGGCCACCTTCGGTTTTAAACACGCGGACGTCCTTATTTGCCACTTCGACAAACACAAAGCCACCGGCCACCTTTGGCATCGCGTTGGGAATCGTCCCCAGATCTATTTCGGCTAGGCGTTCGAGCGTGGTGGCTTGCAGCATGACAAGCTTTCCGTCAGTAGTGGCGAGAAACAAAAAGTCCCCTAAAATCGCGGGGGGCAGTTCAATCAGATATGGGACATTCGTCACGCTCAGTTCCGCAAGCTGCGGCCGCGGCGTCGCGCGGAATTCGGCGCGGACAAATTGATTGTCTGCGTTCACTGCTAGGACTTGAGTCGATGAAATTGCCGTCAGCGATTTCCAAGGCTGTTGTTGATTTTGCGTCTGAGACGCGCGATAATCTTCTGCCGTCTGTCCGCCAGCGATGGCTGAAATATGCAGCCGGCCTGGCATGGCGAATACGACACCACCATCCAACGCAACTGGGGGCAACTGTGGTGCGTCAGGCAGAGTCCATTTTCGCTCCAGCTGCCCGGTCGACGTGAATGTCCACATGGCTGGTTCGGGCGCCCCGCACCATGCCGCGACTCGGCCGTCTTTCAACGCCACACCACCGACCTCTGAGGTGAGTTTATCCGGCAGGCGGAAGCGACTGGTGGATTCGCGCTGAAAACCACCCTTGGCGATATCTGCCATCGACACGCGGTATGCTTCACCGTAGTCCCCAATCGCAAGCAATGAATCTCCGCCAGCAGCAGGTCCCACAGCCACCAGTTTAGAACCAAGCACAGTACGCCAAGTTCCCTTCATCTCTTCACGATTGGTACGCGTGAAAAACACCGATGACGACTGTGGATTTTTTGTCGTCAGAAATACGGCTTCGTCCACAAACTGAATTGGCTGCAGATGAATGCCTTCCGCTGTGATGCCGGAATCAAGCAAAATCGTATTGGTGCGCGTCTGAAACTTTCGCAAATCGCGTCCCGCGAGCCACAATTGGGCACTGGGGCCAGCAAGAAGAAACATGCGAGTCTGGATCCCCTCCTCAAGTTGATTCGCACCGACGCGAGAAAGCGGCGGATGGCCAATTTCTTCTGCCACGCGAAACGCGGTGACGCGCTGCGGTGTGGAAGGGACAAACAAATCGTAGCCACGCAGCAGGCACGGATCGTTGATCTGTCCCTCAATGGGATCTTCAGTCTCCACTTTGAGTCCGCCGTTGGCGTCGATATTCAACGTCTGGATCCGCGCTGTTTCAGCAGAAACGTTATCGCACATCAGAAAGTATTTTCCCGCTGCTAGCATTGGCGTTTTTACGCTGCCGGCTTTGTGGGGAATCTGTGAGACGGCAATGCAACTGAGTGGATTCAGGCTCAGGGTATAGACCAACGTCTCGTCACCCGGGATCACCAGTTTTGAGCCATCACTGGCGAGAGCTGGCGGTCCGATGATTGACTGCGAAAACTTCAGGCGTGACAAGGCGTGGCCATTTGCGACGGCAATTTGCCACATTTCATGATTTTGAGTGGTAATGAAAATTTGGTCTGAAACGACAAGCGGCATGGCACTGGGCCGCCCCTCAAGTGGTTGACGCCATAACAGATGTCCGTCGTGCTGGGACAATAGTTGCAATTCGCCCGACAGCGTGCTGAAAATCAGCACGCCGGGTTCGGTTCCTTTGACTGCGATCGGAGCGAACGGTGAATCCACGCCTACTGGGTGTCGCCAGAGCGGATCACCCGTGTCGGCATCTAGGGCGAAGACACTGTCAATGCCGATTCCAAACACTGATCGACCCTGCGACGACAAGTCGGTAGCTGCCTGAGTCCTCAAGGCCAAAGACAGGGATTTGAAGTTTGCCGCGTTGTCCACAGCCTTGAGTGCATCGAGGCCTTCACTGTGGACCACAAGTTGTTTTTCTTTTTCCAAAATCTCCTGCTGGATGGCGTTCAAATCTTTGTCGCCAGTGAGGCCGGGGTAAGCCTCAAGGAGGCGGTCTCGAACGCCGATCGCAGCGATTGTCTTGCCAGTTTCCAAGAGCTCGCGGATCTCTGTCACGCGAGATTGGAACTCCGTCTTCTTTGCAATAGCAGCCGATGCTAGTCGTTGTAAACGCTCCAGTTCCGCTTGGCGATCTGGTTTAATGCCCGCTTCACCCGCATACCGCTTCATGATTTCCATCGCAGCAATGCTGGCATCTAGGGCCTTCTGATCCTGAGTGACCTCAGCGACAATCGACCCAGCGTAAGTCAAACGGTCTGCATAAAGTCGGATTTGATCTTTGATGTCATCAAATCCAGGTAGGTCGCGACAGACTGCTTGGAGTTGGGTGAGTTCCTCCAGTCCTTTGATCACGTCCGGATACTCCGTCATGATGTTTTTTTCGACACGCGTACGGTGCAGGCCAATTCGTGCGGGATCGGCAGAAGCCGACTGTGAATAGCTTGCTAGGAAATTTAGAAACTGCCCGTCGGCATCGATATACCGTTGCTGATCCAGTGACGCTACGGCCTCCTTGAGTTGTCGTTCTTCGCGCGTGTGGGCTGTCATAAACCAGAAAATGCCGGCCAGCAACATTGCGGCGAGCGTCATGCCGGTCAGACCTAAGACAATGGGTGACCTGCCGATCTTCTGTTCACCTGGTCGCTCTGGCCCCCCCGTCAATTTCTCTGTGAGTTGGGAGAATCGTCCACGGGACAACTGTCGTTTGGCTAGGGCTGCCTGCTGCGCACGCGTCGCTTCTGCAGCGGCATCCACAGCGTTTTTACCGAATTCTTTCTGGGCCACTTTGGTATCCGATCAAATTTCACTGAAGCCATTTCGAGTACTGTCAGAGTTCCTGAATCTTGTTTTTCACCCGCAGAAAACCGGCCTGCATCGCGGCATCAATCACGGTCAATCGCATTTCGTGCGTGGAATCAGGATCCAGAATCAGATCCACATCATTCACGCTACTATTCAATGATTTTTCAGCCGTCAGCAATTCCAGAATCTCTTTGTAAGTCTGTGCCTTCTTGTCGCCGACAAACACCGTGTTTTCTCGATCAACTTCGATGCGTACGCCGGAGTCGGGCATTTCTACCTGAACATTCATGGATACTCCGTCTGAGTTTTTAGCAGGCGGTACATCAAACGCCTTCTGCAGACTGAACGACGCTGTGATCATGAAAAATATGAGCAACTGAAATGTCACATCCACGGCGGGTGTCAGGTCAATGTTCGCTTCTTGGCTGACGCGCTTCTTTTTAGGAATCGGCGGCAAATCATCAACCACGCTTAAGACCGGAGTTCTGGATGTCAGCCACGACTGCGTTTCTTGTGGCGGAATGAACTCTTCGACCTCAACTATCTGCTCGGGCATCACCGTGGTCACCCCGGCCACGACGTCGGGACCAAGCTGCATTTCCTCATCGTCCACATTGGCAAAAGATCCGGCGCTGCCGAGACGACTTTGCTTGCGGCGTTCAACGTCGGCCAGTCGCTCTAGCTCCTCAAGGCGTGGCAAGCGCACGAGATCCAGCGATCGTCCCTGCTTTTGGGCCACAATCAACTTCTTGAGATCTTCTAGGACTTCATCCGCAGACTGATATCGCAGCGACCGCCGCTTGGCCATCATGCGATGTACCAGACGGCAGAGCACATCGGGCAGGGCTGGATTTTTTTCCTTGAGCGGCGGCGGAGAATTCTTGAGATGTTGCATCGCGATCGCAACTGCGGTGTTCCCCTTAAATGGGGTCTCCCCGCATAGCAATTGATACGCCGTGACACCAAAAGAATACACATCCGATCGCGGATCAAGTTCGCGACCGCTGACTTGTTCAGGACTCATGTAAAGCGGCGTCCCCATCGTGACGCCCTTCTTTTCTGGCCCTGAATCCCCCAATTGAGCCAGTCCAAAGTCGGCAACTTTGACTTCGCCTTTTTGCGTAATTAAGATGTTTTCAGGTTTGATGTCGCGATGCACAATGCCTGCGGCGCCAGACGCTTTCAGTGCGGCGGCAACCTGGCGCATCACATGCAGAGCCGAGGCGATTTCCGGTTTGCCGCGTCCTTTCAGGATCGTCGCTAGGTCTTTGCCTTGCACGAATTCTTGCGCGATGTAGTGCAGGTCACCTTCTTGACCAATCGTATAAACCTGCACAATGTTGGGATGATTAAGTCCAGCAGCCATCATCGCTTCTTGTTTGAAGCGGGCTACCATGTCTTGTCCCGAATGCGCCATCAGCGATGGTTTCATGACTTTTACAGCTACGTAACGCTGCAGCGTTGTCTGTTCCGCAAGGTAAACATCAGCCATGCCACCGCTGCCCAGCGGTCGCAGTAACTGAAATTCACCCAGTTTTTTTTCTGTCAGATCGGCCATAAATCACCTGTTGAATTCAGCTATTGGCTGTAGTTGGTCCGCCCTATCCAAAAATCAAGCATTGACATCGAGCTAATCTCGTCGATCTTGGACCCCAAAGTGATAAGTCACGCCGGGGATCTCCGAGAGCAGCACTTCGATCTCATTCAAATCGCCATTTTTCATAGTGCGGTCGGCCAGAATCATCACATGGATCCCATCTGCTCTTGCACCAGCCTGCTCTTCGAGTGCTAGTTTGAGTTCGTCCAGATTGACTGCATCTTTATTAATTTCAATCTGAGGTGCCTCGCCGGATACGGCCGCCGGTTTTACAACCACGTTGATAACCTTGGCGACTTCGATTGAGCCACCAGACTTTGCTGGTGGCAAATCAGCAGGCGGATTGCCCTGCATCGTGGACGTCACCATAAAGAAGATCAGCAACTGAAATGTTACGTCGATCATCGGGGTAATATCGATTTCCGTGTCCGGCAGAATACGCTTCTTGCGAACATACACTTCGTCATCGTCTTCAGCCACGTCGGACATACGAAAATTCCGATTGTAAAATCTGGTTAGCGAACATTAAAACACGTTGCTGAGATCTGGTTTGACAATGCCCTTGCACTCACGCACAACCGCAGTTTACGGCGTCCCGCCGACGCGTTGTTGCGCCGCTGCAAGTTCTTCCAGCAACGGTCCTAGTCCTTCATCTACAGATTCTTGCAGGCCATTGATTTTGTTCTGGGCAGCAGAGTTCAGCACAATTAGCGGAATTGAAATGGCCATTCCGGCAGCCGTTGTCCATAAGGCGAAACTGATGTCTGCCGCCAGTTCTTTCGGTTCAACACCCGAATTTGATGCACCGGCAATTTTGGAAAACGCATTGATCATCCCCAGCACGGTGCCCAGCAATCCGAGTTGTGGGGCGGTCTTGATGCTGGTGGAAACCCAATTGTTGAGCCGATCTAGGCCCGTCATAATGTCGCGTTCAAATCGTTCCATCAGCATCTGACGGATTTTTCCGATTGGACGGTCACGCTGCTGCACAGCGAGCGTCGCCAACTGTGGCATCGCGCGATTCCAGAGGGCAGGTGTATCGCACAAAGCCAACGCGGCGTCGAAGTCATTCCGCTCAAAGCATTCGCCAATTTCGTTCAGAAACGCTTGCTCAGCTGCGATACCCGGGAATGATTTTTGCTTAACTCTGCGGAACAACATGTAGCCGCAAAATGCTCCTAACATGGCGCATGCCGCAATCCCGATCCAGATGGAGTTTTCCACCACCTTCATCATGAACGAAGCTTCAATTTTTTTATCTTGAGCCAGCGTGAATACAAAGCTAGCACCGTTCTGCAACCAGTTCATAGGACATTCCGAGAAGACGAGAAAGGAGAAACGGAAAGATGTAGAGAAGGTTGAATTCCTGACGCAAGGCGACACATCCCACTACTTTAACAACTGCTTCTGGACAAAAAACTCATAGCCACTGCCAGCTTTGCGAACTCGAAAATATGTTTTTCGGATTTCCTCCGCAGTGTGGCCTCCAAATTCCTGTTCAATTGTGGCCATCAGCGTTTCCGTGTCTGACGTATAAAAGTGCAGCACTGCCGCAACTGAGGCATCAATTCCGGCTTTTTGAAACAGCTCAACATCTGCCACTTTACGGTCCTCACTGCCATCAGCCCAATTCATAAACAATCTTTGTTCAGCGCCAGCCGCACCTTCCTTGATCTCGCGCGTGGGAGGTTTGTCGGCACTCATGTTGCTCATGTAGACCAGACGGCTTTCCGCAGGGAACATGGCTCCCAGTTCGATACCAAAAAAATCCAACTGGGCGGCATAGCTTTGCAGATCGCCCTTGTCTGCGAATTCGACGATCCACCGCTGTTCCCGTTTTGTGCCGCCGCGACCACCACCACCCGTCCCCAATGGCCGACCACCTGTCCCATCGGCGCTGCCGGGGTTACCTGTGTTCTTTGAACCGGTAAATTCATTTGGGGCGACTACAGCCGCCGCATTTTCAGAGACTTCTACAATCTGTTCGACGACTTCTTCAAGTTCAGTCACGTCTGTTTCTTCGTTGGCGAGTGACGGATCGTCCGATGCGTCCTCCGGCGATTCCACGTTGGGAGTGGCGTTGGGGTCACCGTCTTCCCAGCCGCCGTCTCCCGGTGGCAACATGACCACTTGCTTTTTCTGCGTCGACGGGAGGAAGTTGGATAACCAGATGATGATCATTACGATTAACGTCAGGAGAGCGCACAGAGCCGATGTGGAAAGTGCCGAGACAGTGATGTCGTACTTTGTCAATTTAATATGTGGCGAACGGATCGGACGCGTCGCGCGGGCGCTGTTTTTTTCAGCAATCGACATGGGACGACCTTTTAGAACGCGGGACAGGTTTACGCTCAGTACCGGAACGGTAGCGTCAGGCAGCGCCGGATTTTATCGAATCGTGAGCATTCTGACAAAGAACTCAATGCCGTCCACAAAAAAAACTTCGCGCAATCAACATTTGCTTTCAATCTTGAGTGGGTTTGGGCTGCGGAAAAGTTATTTTCGGGGGGGGGTAATGATTTGTGCGAGTTTTGTTCGAAATGGAAACAACTACGTTTGAACATGCTCCTTCTCCCCTGAGTTCAGGCGAGAAAGTGGCCGATAGGCCGGATGAGGGCGTTGTTGAGCCGGCCATCGTGCGCACAAAGCCCCCTCACCATGCCGTCTCTCCAAATTCGTTGGCGGCGACACTGCGACATTTTACAGGGTGCAAACATGCAAACGAATTGGAGGAGAAGGGGACACTTTTGGTTGGTTCCAATCAGAACAAAGCGTATTGTAAAGATGAACATGCCGCATGCGTCTCTTTTGCGCAGGCCCGTTGCACCCTACAGTATTGTCTGTTTGATTCGTCTTACCTTTATCCTCTGAATTATGCCTGTGTCTGTCCTGATCTCAAATCTTGATCCCACTCTCGACGTACTCTGCACTTTGGCCGCGTTTGAGGATGCACAATTTGTGGTGCTTTTTGACAGCGCAGCCCGACATCGGGAACGCGACGCGCGGTATACAATACTCACCGCCGATCCAGTCGCCATAACGCGGCTCGACAGCGTGATGCTTGGTGACGATCCGTTCAGCATCCTCCGCACATGGCAGGCGCGTCTCCCGGCGTTGCCCGCCGAGCAGTGTGAAACGTTGCCGCCATTTTGCGGTGGAATCGCGGGCTTGTTGTCGTACGAACTTGGTCAGGCGTTCGAGAGAATTCCAACCCCCGCAAGCGACGACTTCAAAACCCCCGCACTGCTAGCCGGACTCTTTGACTGGGCGATCGTTTGGGATCACATCGAAGGTACCGTTCATCGTTACGTGTTGCAACTTCAGGACCTTCCGTTGCCGGAGCCCTCAATGACGCACTCTGACCGCGTCGCATGGATTGATGAACGCCTGCAGCGCGACATGAATCACAATTCCACATCCGTCTCCGTACCCATTTCAAATTTGCAGCCAATCGCGCTCGCTGAGCGGCATCATCGGATTGAACCAACTTTCGAGATTTATTCCGATTTCACTCGCGATGAATATACCACGGCTGTTGCTCGAGTCATCGAATACATCCGCGCGGGCGACATCTTTCAAGCCAATCTGTCGCAACGGTTGTTGGCGCCGTGGTCAGGCACAGCGACTCAACTTTACGCCAGCATTCGAACCAACAACCCAGCTCCATTCTGCGGTTTGCTCAAGGCCGACGATTTTTCCATCGTCAGCGCGTCACCGGAACGATTTCTAAAAGTCGATCGGTCGCGGCAAGTGGAAACTCGACCAATCAAAGGCACGCGCCGCCGACTACGTTCTCCGATTGCCGACCTCTACGCCAGTGAGGAACTTTCGACGAGCGAAAAAGATCGCGCGGAGAATGTTATGATCGTTGATCTGTTGCGAAACGATATTTCTAGGTCGTGCAAACCTGGATCCGTGCGCGTCACCGGACTCTGTGAAGTCGAACGTTTTGAAACGGTTCTGCATCTTGTCTCAACCGTGGTGGGAACCCTCCGCGACAACTGTGATGTTTGGGACCTGATGGCAGGTTGTTTTCCTGGAGGTTCAATCACTGGTGCACCCAAAATTCGTGCGATGGAAATCATTTCCGCATTGGAACCAACCGTTCGCGGTGCCTACTGTGGAAGCCTGTTCTTCCTCGGACCCTGTGGCGACTTTGACAGCAGCATCCTTATTCGTACGTTCACGCTCAAGCACGGCTGGGTTCAATTCCCCGTGGGCGGTGGCATCGTCGCCGACTCGGAACCTCTCGACGAATACCGCGAGACGCTCCACAAAGCCTCTGGCATGATCCGCTCCCTGCGGACGACGTGAGGCTTTGCCAAACATCTCCGTTTTCGAGCGGCGGAAACACCACGCGCAGGATTTTCACGAATCTCGTGCTTTACCACACGTGGCCGCGTGGAACACGACGTGTCAGTCAATTTCCTGGGAAATCATCGTTTGATCAAATCCCGGAGTCGTCATTGATGGTTTTTCGGACGAACCTGAATCCGGTGCGACACGATCGCCCCGAGTCAGGAGCGTCGGGACGGCAACCATCGAGGCATTGACTTGGGCTGCCGGCAGTCCGCGTTCGTGCCGACTCCACCATCCGTCGGCTTCATTTTCCGTCCACTTTTGTGACTCGGGCAAGCGTGCTAGCATGTGCGCGAGGTTACGCGCTGTCTGAGGGCGTTTAGCGCGATTTTTTTCGAGGCAGGCCAGAATCGCATCTTCTAATTCGGGTGAGATTACCCGGCCCAAGCGCTGTGACGGCGGCACCGGAGCCTGATCAACGTGTTGCCGACACAACTCCATGATGTTGGTGGCGGAAAACACAGGATGTCCAGTCAGGAGAAAGTATGCGACTGCACCGACGGCATACAGGTCACTCCGATTGTCCACCGCCAGCGGTGACTGAATTGCTTCGGGAGACATGTAAAGCGGCGTACCCGTGAGCGAAGCATTCGCCGTCATCCCTGCGTTTTTATTTTCATCCAGTGCTTTCACAAGTCCAAAGTCGAGAACCTTCACCACGTCAGGTTCACTTCCTCGGCGATTCAGCATGATGTTGGATGGTTTAATGTCGCGATGCACGAGTCCCTTTGAGTGGGCCTCGTACAAAGATCCACAGACCTGCTTCAAAATGTGGATTACCCGACCTTCTGGCTGAGGCCCGTATTTCTCTACCAGTTGCTGCAGATCTAGCCCATCCAGAAACTCCATCGCATAATAAAAGACGCCTTCTGGTGTTCGTCCGTAGTCGTAAATCGCGATTGTATTTGGATGATTGAGTTGACAGGTAATCTGAACTTCTCGTTCAAAGCGGGCTGTCGAGGCGGCATCAACCTTGTCGATGCTCAGCATCTTCACGGCGGTTGGGCGCCGCAGCATGGCGTGATGCGCCTTGTAGACGACACCCATGCCTCCGGCCCCCAGTTTATTTTCCAATTCGTATTGCCCCAGTTGCTTCGCCTCGACAGCGGCTTTCTGCGCGTCTTTCGTCATGCGAGCTACCACCAAGGTGAACACAAAAATGACAACGGAACTTGCCCCCAGCAACACGTACAATCCGGTAAACATCCACTGTAAAATTGTCAGCGGGCGAAAGGCTTCCTCGTAATCAACTTCGGTGGTCACTCCCATGCCATATTGGTCCAACCACTTCCACGCGCCGACGACTGGTACGCCGCGATAATCATTGTAGGGTTCTACTGT
This sequence comes from Planctomycetota bacterium, assembly GCA_003670925.1. Taxonomy (GTDB): domain Bacteria; phylum Planctomycetota; class Planctomycetia; order Planctomycetales; family Planctomycetaceae; genus SXXK01. The sequence continues at coordinate 29,838 of QWQG01000087.1, forward strand.
GACGGCCGAGTTTCCAGCGACGGCGTTGGCTGCCATCGTGGTCAGTGACTGTTTGCCTCGTCGCAACTCAGGCCGCGCCCCTTGGGTGACATCAACGCCCGGATTTCGAATCTCAATGTTTAGCAGTGATTTAGAATTCTCATGATCAGCCAGCAGTCCAGCCATGATCAGTTGCTCGTCAAATCGACTATTGGAAACCATGACGCCTTGACGATCAAACGCATATGTCTCCCCAGACTCGCCAAGGCGTCCCAACTGCAAAATTTCCGTAAACTTTAATTCGGGATGAAACTGGAATGCTAAAAGCCCCGTCACCTGCATGCGCTCGTCGCGAATTGGTGCGGAGACCAGCATGATCGGGACACCCGTGCGAGTTTTTCCGTAGGTGTCCTTGAGTGCATCAACGCTCAAGAACGGCGGGCAGACGGTTGTTTTTCCATCCAGCATTGCCGTGAACAGGTATTCTAGTCCAGGTACTTCGACTTTGTTGATCAGTTCAGGGGACGAGGCCGAGAGGATTTTTTGGTCCTTGTCGGCGATGATGTACCCGACGTAATTGTGGGCGGACATCGTCGGTGACAGTTCGTGACGCAGTTCAGCGTGCAGATCTGGAATCGAAGTTTCGGTGCCGAGATTGTGTGTCGATGCTGGCCTACCAGTTTCCATTAATTGATCAACAATCTCCCGCACGCGCATCCGGTTGGCCGCACTTTCGGCGTTCGATTCCTGAACTTCAAACCATGTCTGCAGCATCGACGTCTCAACGTTGAGCAGCGTTTGCAGTTGCGATTCAAGATGTGCTCGGATCGTATATGAAATGGCAGAACGCACTCCATATCCCAGCGTTGACAAGAGCACGACGGCGATGATTGGCCAGATCCATAGCCGTTTTTTTAGAAACATCCTTGTTTGCGATATTGAATGCCCAACGCGCGAACGAGCAAGCGTGAGGTGTGTTCCGGTCTGCTTGTTGACAAGGGGTATCAGGCGACGAAACAATCCAGACACGGGAGTAATTCCTAAGGCGAAATATTACTGGCAAGCATCCGTTTTAAGCTATAAGTTGCTCACGACGCATGTGTGCTCCTATTTCATCCAAACTCCCGATCGGTGTCCGAAAAATTGCTCACCGAACCGATTTCAGCGATTTGTAGTCCTGCGCCGTCTCAAGCACTCCTGCTCCGAAGACGGTCCACGCAGTGGAACGTTTGCGATGGGGCGAAGTCAGGGGAAACCGCAGAAATTCACGAGATCCGAGCCTATCGTCGCTCGGATGCCCATCTTCGGAAACTCCGGTGCTGGAATTGCACCTAGGACTTAGTGAAGGAGGCCGTTTTTTGGGCTCAACGCCCAAGATTCTCAAACATATACAACCCGGATTTTCCGGGGCACACGAGGTCGATGTCTCCGTCGGCATCCATGTCAATCGCCGCCACCTGAAGGCCTGTGCCAGCACTGCCTTTGGGGAAATCTTTCAGAGCCCAGCGGTCTTTGGCGTCTTTGGGGGCGTTGACGGCCGGGTCGCCGCGGAAGATCGTGTGCTTGATCCATTTTGCTGCGGCACGGTCAAATTGGTAGTAAAAGACCACAGAGGCATCGGTGTCGCCGGGTTCTACTTCGTGCGCGTAGACTCGTTTTCCGGTAACGAGTTCCGGTTCGCCCTTGCCATCCAGATTGCTAAATACCAGCGTGTGAACCTGAGAGAATGTGTCGTCGATATTGAGTTTTGTCCATTCTCGCTTGCCGTCTGATGCGGCAGTTTGCTTGAGCCAATTCAAACCGAAACCGTGACCCATCCCGTACACGATATCTGTCAACTGATCACCATCGATGTCGCGACCATGAATGAAAATTCCGGCGGCTCCAAGTTCGAAATCGGCATGAAACGGCCATGCGTTTGAAGCTGCATCGGCGGGTTGTTCGTGCCAACCTTTTGGGGTAATGATGTCGAGTCGTCCGTCGCGGTTGATGTCACCGACTCCGACACCATGCCCTGCCCCTGCGCTGCCAAGATCATGTTTGGTCCAGACGACTTCCGGCTTCTGCTGTGTCAGTTCGTACCAGACAACAACGTTGCCAGTGTTTGGCAAAAAGTCAAGTTTCCCGTCGCCATTGAGATCGACAAGTTCGCCGGTCTCCATGTTACCCGGGGTATCTATTTCGTGTTCCGTCCACGGTGCGGTTGCGTCGCCGCCCGGATTCTCCACCCAGCCCACACGCTTACCAAAATAATTGCAGGTGACGATATCAGGCCGTCCGTCGCCATTCACATCGAGGGGCGAGTCAGCAAAGTCTTCATAGTAGTGCGGATTCGGGCCGCTGGCCGGAACGTCACGTACCTTGTGTTTAGTCCAGTTCGGAGCGGCATACCATGAGTCCCCACAAAAAATATCGATCTTACCGTCACCATTGAAGTCAGCAGCTCCGCCACCTTCATATGGCGACTGATCGTTGATGGTGTGCATCTTCCATTGAATGGATGGCAGTTTTTCATCGGCCGTAACAGTCTGCCCGCTGAGGAGTGCTGCAACGATAACGAAATGCATAGAAGACAGAAGCTGAAGGCGAATGAACTGTGGGGTCATTTGAGGATTCCAGAGTGCGGCAGTGCGGCAGGAAATGGGTAACGTCAGGCTGCCAACAGTGTGGCATTTCAGTAAATTTGAGACGGATTGGCAATCGAACGAGTGATGTGGCTGCTTAATTTGGAATATGTTTCGCTGCGTCTCACAGAGGAGTTGTCACGTTCCGCTGTGACAAGCCTCATGTTAGAGAGTTGATGTGTGGGCTGGCGAAATGTTCCCGCCGTCCTGTTTTCATCGAGAACTGATGCAGCTTGCAAATGACGCAGAACCGAACAATAGAAAGAATTGAAGCGTGGCTGTCAGCGTTTACAGGAACGTTGCTGTCTTTCTTTTTTTTGCTTGTTGTTGTGTTGCCGAACCAATGGGCACTCCAGATTCCGTTGCCCTTGTTTTTACTCCTCTTGTTCACGCTCGTATATTTTTTGGAAGGTCGCTTTCTGATCCAGCTTTGGGTTTGCACGTTTTGTGGCCGCATCCCGATCGGCCCGGCGGTAGCGCTCGCATTCGGTAATGGGCCAGTATTCGCGCGAATTGCAGGAGCCTTCTGGTGGCTGGCCCATGCGTTTGCCGGACTGGTTTTTGTGATTGGAATGGAGGCTCAACTGATGGTGCAATTGAATCAACCACAGGGCCTCAAAATGGTAATGGCAGTGATCCTTTTTGGATCCATGATCTGCTGCAACATCTTCATCGCACTAGTCTTCAAAACGATCAGCGGCCGGGATTCTGTGGTAGAAACATTCTGGAAATGGCGTCTGGAGGTCGATGCTGCTGCATCTGCCTTAGCCATCCTTATGGGCGAATTGCTACTTTAATGATTCAGCGATGTTCATTGATCGTTGGTCTGCCCAGACGGCAATGGTGCGATGCGCGTCGTTTACGGACTGCCTTCTGAGGCATGAATTCGGTGATTCCACTTTGCGGTCAGCTTCAATCGTGACTAACATCCGACCGATACCAATTCTATGAATTGAATTTCCGGTGGCATTTCAGCAGGACACGCTTATGTTGACCATGCTTGGTAGTCCGCGGCAATGCTGCGACGGAGTAACGCGCCGTGAGACGCTGAAGGCCGGATCTCTGTCTGCACTGGGAGGCTTCGGTTTGTCTCAGATGCTCTCCGCAGAAGCTGCAGGGACCGTGCAGGGGGCGAAAGCGAAGAATGTCATCTTTATCTTTCTGCTCGGTGGTGCGGCGACACAGGATATGTACGATCTGAAGCCAGACGCGCCGGCGGAGATCCGCGGAGAATTCAAGCCGATTCCGACGACAGTTCCCGGCATCGAAGTGTGTGAGCATCTGCCGAAGCTCGCTCAGATGGCCCATCAGTTTGCCTTTATTCGTTCGGTGAATCACAAAGCAGGTTGCCACAACTGCCTGCCGTGCTATACCGGTTATGATGCGATGCCCCCCGACCAGCATCCGCGCGGTACCGATCCGCCCAGCATCGGGTCCACCCTGCAGTATCTTGGCGGTCCGCGAACGGAAACGCCGCAATACGTCTACATGCCCAATTGGCTGGGTTGGGGTCAGTCGTTTCGCCGAGCTGGTCCCTACGGTGGCTTTCTTGGCAAGGAATACGATCCGCTCACCACGGAGTGTCTGCCGTACTACAACAAAGACTCATTCGCGCCGTCACCCGGAACCCCCCAGATCGTGCGCGGGGCTCCGGTCCTGCCAAGTACGTCGCTCGAGGACGGCATGACAATCGACCGCTTGAACGAACGACGTTCGTTGTTGCTCCAGATCGACGACGAGAGACGCCGCGCGGACCGACTGGTGTCAACGACTTCGTATCTCCGAAATCAGCAGCAGGCTTTTGATATTCTGACTTCTTCCGGTATGAGGAAGGCCTTCGACCTTTCTCAGGAAGATCCGAAAACGGTAGATCGTTATGGACAGACGCTGTTCGGGAACTCGGCTCTGATCGCTCGTCGGTTAGTCGAGGCGGGAGTGCGATTCGTCAATGTCACGTGGGATCTGTTCTGGGGCCCCGTTAATGTGGACTATGATGCTTGGGATACGCACACGAACAACTTCAAAATCTTGAAGCAGAACAAATTGCCAGGTTTTGACCAAACCATGTTTGCGCTGATGACGGATTTGGAGGAACGAGGCCTGTTGGACGAAACGTTGATCGTTGTGACCAGTGAAATGGGCCGCACTCCGCGAATCAACGGTAATGCCGGCCGCGATCACTGGACCAACTGCTATGGATCTCTGCTTGCTGGAGCCGGCATTCGTGGCGGAACGGTCTACGGGGCATCGGATTCTCAGGCCGCCTACGTGCAGGACAAACCTGTTCGCCCGGCCGACCTAGTGGCCACGATTTACCGAACTCTGGGGATCGATCCTGCGACACGCGTCCCGGATCAAACCGGGCGGCCTGTCGAGATCTCGCAGGGCGGAAACGAAATTTCTGAGGTTCTGCTGTAATGGCAAGCGGTGTCCAACGTAGCCGTCACGCTCCGCCGTGACGAGCATTATGGGAAAGACCTGATGTTTGAGAAACCGCGACTCGTTGCCGACTCGCCGTCGTCAACCTGAGCTGATGAAGATGGCGAGTGGGGCTGATTGTCGCGCGGGCCAACTTGTGGGCTCATCTCGACGGAGTGAAATGGCTACATGGGAAGCGACGCCGTCGTGCCGATGATGTCCGCACTCAGTGTTTTTCAGGATCCTGTTCCAAAATTTCGTGATCATCACTTTCACGCTCACGGAACGGTCGAGGATGTCCTAGACTTCGCCAACGTGGGTCGTCACCCATGGCTGCGGCATTTTGTCTGCAGGCCGCAGAAAAACGCTCCCTGGCGGATTAGAACGAATATGATTTGTGTAAGTCTCGGACGAACCCGGAATTCGTCCATGAAGGAAGAACACAGGGCTCTGGCTGAAAAAAAGGCCGAACTCGTTGAACTCCGCGTTGATTACATGCGCAAGCGGCCGGATATCGGACTGTTGCTTAAAGACCGACCGACACCTGTCGTCGTCACCTGTCGTCGTCGCGCGGACCGAGGCCGCTGGTTCGGCACGGAGGAGCAGCGACTCATGATTCTGCGAGAAGCGATCATCGGCGGGGCTGAATACGTTGACCTCGAAGACGACATCGCAAAGTCGATCCGCCGCTACGGGACCACGAAACGAATTATCAGCTACCACAATTTCGAAGAGACGCCGCTGGAATTATACGATATCCATCGTCGCCTTGCCCAGTGTGATGCGGACGTCATCAAGATTGTCACAATGGCAAATTCGCCGGCCGACAATGTCCGCATGCTGGAAATGGTGAGTGCCGCCGAAATTCCAACGGTCGGCTTCTGCATGGGTGAACTGGGCACCATCAGTCGCATCCTCTGCGGACGAGCGGGGTCACCGTTTACATATGCCAGTTTCAGCCGTGAACGCGAACTGGCTCCCGGTCAATTATCATATGCAGAGGTCCGCAACCTCTATCGATACAACAAGATCACGAAGGACACGAAGGTGTTTGGCGTGATCGGCGATCCGATTGCACACAGCAAGAGCCCGCTCATTCACAACGCGGCATTCCGCAAACTGGGCATAGATGCCGTCTACCTGCCGCTGCGGATTCCCGCCGATCTGCTGTTGCCATCGCTGAAGGAATTCGATCGCCTCAAAATCAGCGGCTACAGTGTCACGATTCCTCACAAAGAAGGCGTACTGCAGTTCTGCGACACGATGTCCGAAGAGACCGACTCGATCGGTGCGGCAAACACGCTCTTTCGACACAACGATCAGTGGGTCGCAACGAACACCGATGCTCCCGCGGCGCTGGAAGCCATTCAGGACGGACTCAAAAAATCCGGCGGTGTCACGGATCTGGTAGGTCGAAAAGTCCTGATTCTCGGAGCGGGCGGCGTTGCACGCGCCGTCGGACACGCGTTGCTGGTTGCCGGAGCTGCGGTATCGGTGACCAATCGTTCGCGTGATCGAGGCCGTGCGCTGGCGGCGGAGCTCGGGTGTCAATATGTGTCCTGGGAAAACCGAGGCGCAGAAACGTGCGAAGTGCTGATCAATTGTACGTCGCTCGGGATGCATCCGAAGCTGGATGAAACTCCATTTGAACAGCACTGGCTGGGAGATTCGACGCTGGTGTTCGACACGGTCTACAACCCGGAACAGACGTTGTTGCTCAAGCACGCTCGGGAACGCGGCTGTCCGACTGTCAGTGGCGTGGAAATGTTCGTGCGGCAGGCAGCGAAACAGTTCGAACTCTTCACCGGTCAGGTTGCACCGATCGACTACATGGCCGAAACGCTGCGAGTTTCCACATCGGCGGCGCACGCGATCATCAGTCCCGCCGAAGTCGCTCCGGTTGTGAAACCGAAAATCGTGCTGCGTCCGATCGTAGAACCGGAGGACGAGGATGACGACGAGGATGAGGATGAAGGAGCATCGAGCGACTCGGTGACCGAGTGATCAATCGCTTCCGTAGACTGACCTTTCCGGTCCGAACAGATTCTTGTAACCGCCGTCTCAACAATGCCGCCCATTGCTTTGAAGTAACCGTCAACTATGCAGCCCAGCAACAAACCACGAGTCATCGCCGTCATGCCCGCTTATAATGCGGAGTCCACTCTAGAACGCACGCTGCGCGATATTCCGCCCGGCACCGTTGATGAGATTATTCTGGTGGATGACTGCAGCAAAGATCGCACGGTCGAGCTTGCACGTTCGCTGGGACTCACGGTGATTTCTCACGAACGTAATACAGGCTACGGCGGAAATCAGAAGACCTGCTACACCGCCGCACTGGAACGTGGGGCAGACATCGTGGTCATGATTCATCCCGACTATCAGTACGACAGTCGCGTGATTCCGGTTGCGGCTGAACTGATTCGCCTCGGAAACTGTGATGTTATTTTGGGCTCACGGATTCGCACGCGGGCTGAAGCGCTGCGGGGAGGAATGCCGGCTTGGAAATACATCGCGAACCGCTGTCTGACGATTTTTGAAAACGTGGCGCTTGGTCAGAACCTTGGCGATTTTCACAGTGGCTTCCGCGCGTATCGGCGTGAGGTTCTGGAGACAGTGCCGTGGCAGGAAAATTCGGACGATTTCGTCTTCGACACGCAGTTTCTTGCTCAGGCTGTTTACTTCGATTTCAAACTGGGGGATATACCGGTTCCAGTCCGTTACTTTGCCGAAGCCTCCAGTATCAATTTCAGCCGCAGCACGCGCTACGGATTACTGACGCTGTGGGTGATGTTCGAATTCTGGTGCAATCGCCTAGGAATCTGCCGCTCAAGAATCTACAAGAAGAAATAGCCAACTCCATGCATCCAACGACGTAAGATGTTGGATTCAAAGCCTTTTTTTGGCTAGAGTGTCGGGCGTTGGCGAGAGTTCTGGCAGGGAATTGAATGTATGTCGACATCATCCGAAACAATTCGCAAGTCTCCCACGAAGCTGACGTACAACGAATACGTCCTGTTTCCGGACGACGGCAATCGTCATGAAATCATTGACGGACGACACTAGAAGAATGCCGCACCCGTTCCACGCCATCAGGCCATCTCGCGACATATTCAGTTCCAGCTTTATCAGCAGGTTGCGTTGCCAAAGCTTGGCCAGGTAATCGATTCTCCGATTGATCTTCAACTGAGCGACGTCGATGTCGTGCAGCCGGACCTTGTCGTTGTGCTGGCGGAAAATCGCATCATCACTCAGACTCGAATTCGAGGCGTACCGAACCTCGTCATTGAAATCCTGTCACCATCGAATCGCAAACACGATACGGAACTCAAGAAGCTTTTCTTCGGCTGGTCGGCTATGAACACGCGACATGGCAGAATCGTCGGCACTTCTTCGGTGCGGCGGCGCTGGCGATGCAGAGGATCCTGGTGGAGCAGGCTCGGTGAAAGGGACGACTAAAACACGGTGGCGATCGGCAGGAAGTTGCAATCTCCGACATCGACGTCATCGCCAGCGCGAACCAATCCGATGACGACCTCCTTGCCCTTGAGGACGCGCTGATCCAGTTTCAGAAAGAACACCCGGAAAAGGCAGAACTGGTCCGGCTGCGATATTTCGCCGGACTGACAGACGTAGAAGCCGCTCAAACGCTGAACATCTCCCGCGCGACGGCATCTCGCTGGTGGCACGTATTCCAAAGCATGGTTGTTTGCGAAGGTGCGCAGTGAGTAAAGGGAGTTGGTGTTACGAATCACGTCTGCGACTGGCGAGCGGTGCGGCGTCAGCCCGGTGGTACTCGATTTGATTCTGGACTCACTAACCCGAAGCGTCAGCGAGGGAATTCTCGTTCTAGCCCGAAGCGTTAGCGAGGGAATTCTCGTTCTAACCCGAAGCGTCAGCGAGGGAATTCTCGGTGAAAATAAACAGCCAAAGCCCCTCGCTAACGCTTCGGGTTACAAAGTGAGTGCCATTGGGCGTCAGCCCTTGTCGTTACCCACATTTTCCCCATGCGCACCCAACCCCAACGGGCTTTTACAACAAAGCTTGGGGTCGCCGTGACAACGGCAATGGTCTGCTCCGTGATCAAGCCGACAGAGGGAGTCGTCAGGCCTCTTGCGTTCAGGGCAGCCAAAAGCGTCTTGATCTGGCATCCGGCACCCACTGTTACAAAAGGCTGTCCCTTGCGTTCATGGATCTGAATTTGCGTGAAATGTCGCATCTCCAGCAGGATGCCATCGGTCTCGATGCCATGGCTCTAGGCGTGCTTCGACCCCATCACGCGAATGCGGCCCGCACGGTTGTGTTGAAGCACACCCAGCAACTCGGCTTCATCCTTCGGGCAAACATGACTCGCCGGTCGAAATTGAACGTTGTTTCCAAAGTTCCTGACTTCGGTATCAGCCATGCTGCAATCGCTTTCTGACTTTCTTTGGACTGCGGCAGCCCTGCTGCCGCTTTCCCCCTCCACAGCCTGCTGTGGAGACTTTTCTCAAGTTCCAACCATCAATTCTCAGCAGCAGGCTGCTGAGATCAAAGCGGCAGCAGGGCTGCCGCAGTCCAGGGATACCAAATCATTCGCCGTCTTCGGCGGCGATCTCATCGTAATTGAAACTCGCGATTGTTTTCAGCCAGGCCGATGTGACGGACTCTTTGAATTTCTTCGCACTGCACCATTTCCAGTCCGAACCGACTCGCGCCAAACCATGGTGAACCGCGTTCTGATGCACGTAGTTCAGGCGAGCCAGATAGCTTCGCTGATACGTCAAATGGGTTTCGCGAAAGTTTTGCCACAACCGAGTCCGTCCAGGCTTCTGCTCGCGGCGATTCAATTCCTTGGTCGTCAGGCTGTGCAGCTTCTGAAGCATTTTGCTGAGTGACTCCGCCGAATCCACTCCCGCCGGACTGTGTGCAACAAAGTGATAGTGGTTCGACAAAACACACCACGCTTCCAACTGCCAGCCGAACTCATCAGCAAGTTCGAACAGCTTTGCATCAAACCAGTCTTTCATGAAGTCATCAGCGAGGAGATGCAATTGATCCCGGGTGCGAGCCGTGACGAAGTAGACGCCGCCCTGAGCCAACCGATGCGGCGGGGCATGCGGCCAATCCTGCGTCCCTTTTGCCGTCTGCTCAGAATCCGGTAGCTCCATATTCTGTCCTTTCTCTAGTTTTGGACTGCGGCAGCCCTGCTGCCGCTTTCCCTGTCCACAGCCTGCTGTGGAGACTTTTCTCAAGTTCCAACCATCCATTCTCAGCAGCAGGCTGCTGAAAGCAAAGCGGCAGCAGGACTGCCGCAGTCCAGGGAGCGGGGCTGCACGGACGGTCGGCGTATTTTCGTACTCAGTCCACAGGACGGTACTCGTACTCGATGATACCCGGACGATTCGAGTACGAGTACCGTGTCACTGAGTACGAGCACGAAACAGAGTCAAAGATGTGGGCAATGACAAGTCCGGTAGAAAGGATCTACAAAAAACACATCACTTACATTGCGGATACATGGCTTTGCTTACGCAGCCGTGGCTGGCCTGAGCCACCGTGGCTGACCAGTCGGCGAGGTAGCCCCGGCGCGGTTCGAGTGTCGGACGAGGTTTGAGATTCGCGCGGCGAACAGCCATTTCGGCATCGGTGATATTGACGGTAATTGTTCCCTTCAGCAGATCAAAGCCAATGATGTCGCCGTCCTGAACAAATCCAATCGGTCCGCCCACAATCGCTTCCGGCGAACAGTGAACTCCGATCGCTCCGTGCGACACTCCGGAAACTCGAGCGTCGGAGATGAACGCGATCTTTCCGTCCAGTTCGGGAACAGCAAGTGCCGCTGTCGCAATGAGAACCTCCGGCATCCCGCAGGCAACCGGCCCCATGTTGCGAAGCACAATCACACTGCCGGGTGTGATTCGGCGCTGTTCAACGGCGCGAACGATTTCGCGAGGATCATCAAAGCACACGGCTTTGCCTTCAAAGGCCGGATTCTTCATGCTCGATACTTTGAACACGATGCCGTCCGGAGCAAGATTTCCGAAACAGACCTGCATGTCCGCAAATGGCTTGTAGCAGTTGTCCTTTGTGACAATGAGATCCTGCCCTGCTGGCGGTTTTGGCACATCCTTGAGATTCTCAGCCATGGACTTGCCGGTGACGGTCATGCAGGAACCATCAAGCAGGCCGCTGTCAAGCAGATGCTTCAACAGAATCGGCGTGCCACCGATCCTGTGCAGATCGACCATCGTGCGCGGTCCCCGCGGAGCGAAGCTGCAGAGGACCGGAGTTTCGCGGAATATCTTCTGCAGATCCCGCAACGTGAAATCGACACCTGCTTCCCGAGCCAGCGCGAGGATATGCAGTACCCCGTTTGTGGATCCGCCCGCCGCCGCGATTGTCACCGCGCAGTTTTTGAAGGCCGCCTTCGTCAGGATGTCACGGGGGCGGAGATTGAGTGCCAGTAAATTGGAAACAGCATGGCCTACGCGCCGGCATTCTGCTTTCTTCTCGGGATCAACGGCGGGAATGGAACTGCTGGCGGGGAGCATCAGGCCGATCGCTTCCATCGCAAGGCCCCAGGTATTGAACGACGCTGCGATCCCGCAACCACCCGGACCGGGACACGCTTTGCGAATGATGGCATCGGACTCTTCGGCAGTCATCGCACCGACGGATACGGCGGCCTGTGAATCGTAAACATCCAGAATCGTAATGTCTTTGCCGTTGTGACAGCCCGGAAGAATACTGCCTCCACTGACAATGAGTCCCGGATAATTCGTGCGTGCCAGCGCCATTGCAAACCCAGGGCCGTTCTTGTCGCAGTTGTGCAGTCCGATCATCGCGTCGTAACAATGCGATGTGATCACACATTCCGCGCTGTTGGCGATCAGATTGCGGGATGGCAGACTGGCATTGCCGCCTTCGTGGCCCTGAGTAATGTTGTCGCTGACGCCTGGCGTTCCGAACGGAAATCCTAGCATCCCAGCTTCACGACATCCGGCCGCAATTTCTTGAGCCAGACCATAAGCATGGATGTTGCATGTGTTGCCTTCGAGCAACGGCACGCCGATCCCGACTTGTGGCTTGTTGAAGTCCTCCGCCGTCATGCCCACCGCGTAGTAAAACGCCGTGATGCCTTTTTGCCAGCCGTGAGTAAGTTTATTGCTGTTCCAGTTGAGCATGGGAGGAGTTTTCAGATTTCGGATTTCGGATTTCGGATTTCAGTTTTCGGATTTCAGTTTTCGGATTTCGGATGGCAGATTTCAGATTTCAGATGGCAGATTTCAGATTTCAGATGGCAGGATCTACTTGATTTTCCGAATGCGAATATTCCGATAGTGTGCTTCGCCCGGCGGACCACCGTGGATCTGCACGGCAATGAGACCGGACTGGGCAATCGACTCGTCGGCTTCTGTGTAGTCAACGGTCTGGAAATCGTTGATCCAGAGTTGTATGTGTCGGCCTTCGCAGAGGATCCGGTACTTGTTCCATTCCCCACGCTTCAGGACTTTTGCCAGCTTATCTTTATCCGGCGACGCCATAACCTTATTGCGCCGTGATTCATCGTACAACGCACCCCAGTATTCCTGACCAAGATCTGCCTGATACCCGATCATTTCGTGATGATCGGGAATGCGTTTGCTGCGAAGCTGGACGCCGGCGTTTGTGGCTTCACCGATCAGGCGAAATTCCAGCTGCAGTTCAAAGTCGGCATACACTTCCTGTGATGACAGGAAAAAATTGTGTGGAATCTTCTCTTTCAATTGGCCGCCAATGATTGCCATGTCTTCGACTCGAAAGACCTTTGAATCCCCGTTCCAGCCCTCCAGGGTCTTTCCGTCAAACAGCGTCTGAATGCCGTCATCGTTCGTTTTGTCTTCGTGTGTCGCTGCCGCGACCAAGCAGATGCTCGTTAATAAAATGGCAGGCACAGCGATCCACGCAATCAACGCAGGCACACTCAAGGATGGACAGTTCATCGAAGGCTCCTCAGTTCGGGGGATTTACGGCAGGAGTTTATCGAAGCATTCTACGATGCGAAACTGATCACGGGGAGTGGGCGATGCCTGCCTGACATTGTTGCGACCAACTTTAGCGCGCCAAACTCCCCAAGTTGTGCGACGAAAACGCAGTCTGGAGGACAGGAGCGATAAAAGAAGGTGGTCCAAAGAACGTCTAAGCCAGCAACTGCCCCCGACGCAACTTTGAAGCGATTCCCCACTATCGGGCTCAGCGCTGGAACAGGCAATACCGCGTTTGCCATTTGCATTCCAAGGATGCGTGTTTTGAAGATTGGGTTGCTTGTCGCGGTTGCACTCAGTCACTTAAGCCTGCACTCCAGCATCGTGGCAAAGCTGAAGACAGACGACTCGACTGCAAGCCTCAAATGACGCTTCTATGCGTATTGATGTTCGGCTAGTTCGCTGTCTGAATAATCTACGGGACTGATCCATGATCCGTTATCGTCAGAATCCTCCACATGCAGTTGAGCTATACTGCCTTCGACTGCGACTAGCGTCACAATCAAATTTCCAACCCGAATCGACTCTCCCGGAATAAGATCAATCTGGTGGAGCTGCATGATAAAAGGGCTACCTTGGAGATAAGAAAAACCACGTGTGCGTGGCGATTGAAAATCACCATGCATGTGATGCAACCAGATAAATTGCGATTTGCGATGAAGTGTCAGCAGAACGCAGACAAGAATCTTCAGTGGTTAGACGTTGCAAACACCTTCAAATAGATCCGCATGTTATACCGACGTTTTTAAGATCCATCAATCTCGATTCAAAACTGATTTCGATGTTCGTGATAGCTTTTTTTACCAGAGAATTCTTGTGGCTGAGGCTTTCATTTTCACAGAAAATTGTTCTCACTATTTTTCTGTACCGAGAGCGAGTGATGTTTTTTAGAGATTGCAGTCTGTCCGCGCTGGACTATTCCTGTTCTTTCGAATGCCTTTGCAATTTAGCGATCAATTCTTGGCGTGCGCGAAAAATACGACTCCGGACAGTCCCTAAGGGAATCCCGAGAATGCGGGCGATTTCTTCGTAAGAGAAACCATCGATTTCTTTCAAGACAAGAGGCTGTCGAAATTCTTCCACGATCTCCAGCAACGCCTTCTGGACCATTTGAATCTGCTCCGCTTGCAGCATGGGATATTCGGGAGCAGATTCGGAGTGGATGTCGGCAGGTTCAAAGCCAGCAGCCTCATGCAGATGATCGAGCGACCTCGAACTAATTTTAGGGCGTCGGATGCGGCTGATCGCAAAGTTATGTGCGATCCGATAGAGCCATGAATAAAAACCTGCCTCGCGTCGAAACGAACTCAACTTCTTCCACGCCAGTACAAAGGCTTGCTGCGCTACATCCAATGCATCATCTCGCGAGCCGAGTGTGTGTTCTAGACTATGCACCAAGCGATCCTGATATCTCCGAACTAACTCGTCAAATGCGCGCGTGTCACCTGACAGCGTGGCATCGATCAGTTGAAGGTCGGCAGGACTGTTCACGGTTGGTTACTTTGTGGCCCAGCGGAGGTAGGTGACGAAACGGATGATCGCGGCGCAAGGTCTACTTTGGGGCTCGGGTCAGTGTGCCACGCGTTGAGAAATAGCCCATCGCCCCAATTCCGGAAATCAGCAGTCCAATACTTACTAACTGAGAAAACGTAAACATTGTGCCCAAGCGGGTGCCTTCGTCATCACGGAGCGTTTCTAGGACGAAGCGGTTAATGGGATAGATGATCCAGCCAAGTGCCAAGACGGCTCCGTCAAAACGACGGCGGCGAAAGTACCATGCCAAGATGCTGGCTAGCACAAAAGCCGCGATGGAACTGTAGAGTTGCGTAGGATGCAGCGGAATTGTGGAGATGGGGTTTTCTATGATTCGGCCTTGCGAAGCCAGCTTTTCAAAAGTGAGGCTGTCTGGCGGAAATCGGACCGCCCATGGCAGGTCACACGCTTTTCCGTAACAGCATCCGTAAAGAAAACAGCCGATGCGTCCAAAGCCTTCACCGACAAACATGGAGGGAGCAATGACATCAAACATAGCCAACGGATTGATTCCGCGCCGCCTACAGTAAATGACAACTCCCACAATGCCACCCAGCACGCTACCATAGAACACGATGCCGCCGTCCCACAGGGCAAAGGGAGCCAGCAGTAAATCTGTCCCTCGTTTTCCTGCAAAGACCTGATTCCAGTTCTGCATCAAGTAAATAGTCCGCGCACCGATCAGACCGGGGATCAGAGCCCACATCATCATGTCCCAAATGGCTTCCGGTGGCTGTCCAATCTCCCGCACACGCCGCGCCGCTAGCCATGTGGCGGACGAGAACCCGGCAAACATCATCAGGCCGTAACCAAAAACCGGGATTCCAGTTTTGACAATCGGCAGTTTGAAAAACCACACTGCTGCGAGAGCTGCGGGGACGATGAGCCAGAAACCTGCGGACATGGCGGACTCTGCAGCCCGCTTTGACTTAGCGTACATCACGCCAAAAACTACTCCCACAAGCGCGACCCATAACAGCATCAACCATGCTGCACCGACATGCAATTCATTCCCTACCGCCTGCCATTGCCAAAGATTGTCGAACACAAAACGCAGCAGCACTTTCCGCATGGCGGCAGGATCTCCTGGGGGCTCATTGAGTCAAGCGTGTTCAGGCCAGCGGCAGATTTAGAACGCCTGACAAAACCAATCTTCGTAGCTGGATTCGCAAGAATTCAGCCACGATTTCTGAATTCTTGCGAATCCAGCTACCTGTTTTGTCAGGGGTTCTCAGTTTCTACGGCCGCTGGACTCACAGCTTGTGACGAATCATAGCGGAGTTGCCGGGGTTAGCGGAACCGCAGGATTTGGTTGTCGATCAGACGTGTCGAACCAACCTTGACAGCGAGCAAGGCCACGGCTGGATTTGAGCGATGTTGGAGCAATTTTAGCGTCACAGCGTCTGCAATCACCGCATACTGCACCTCAATTCCGGCCACGGATGACAGGTGGTCAGCCATTTGACGGCTGATCTCAGGTGGTGTCAGCGTGGATTCTGCGGCAAGTTTTTCGGCGAGTAGCAGTGTTTGAAACAATTGGGATGCCTGTTGCCGTTCAGCGACGGACAGGTAGCGATTTCGGCTACTCATCGCCAAACCGTCCGCTTCACGGATGATCGGACAGGTCATGATTTCTACCGGCAGGTCAAGATCCGCAACCATTTGCCGAATGATTAACTGCTGCTGGAAATCCTTTTGGCCGAAATATGCACGATCGGGTTCGATGATATGAAAAAACTTGGCGACAACTGTGGATACGCCGTCGAAGTGCCCGGGGCGGTGAGATCCTTCGAGGACCTCCGCCAAGCCGCCAACCCGCACGATGGTCTGCGCTGATTCGGCGTACATGGCGGAGACAGGAGGCGTGAAGATCAGATCCGCACCTGCCGCGCGACACATTTCCACATCCGCATCTAGAGTGCGCGGATAGCGTGTGAAGTCTTCGTGGGGGCCGAATTGGGTTGGATTTACGAAGATCGTGGCCACGTTAAAGCCACACTCCCATTGAGCAACCTCAATCAAACTGACGTGGCCCTGATGCAACGCGCCCATGGTTGGAATGCAGCCAATCAAGACACCTCGCCCGCGAGCGGCGCGCACGATGCGGCGAGTTTCAGTCAGAGAGGATTCGACGATCATGCGTTAGTAATTGTAACTTGGGTTCTTGGTGTCAAAGTCACGGTCCGTGAGTCGTACTTCAGCCTTGATGTCTGAAAACGTATAGTCTTCAATTACCGGTGGTTTCTCGCCGCTCTTGGGGGGGAAACCGAACTGCTGCACGCGGACAGGCAGACCGGATTTTACATCGATCCAGACGCGCGTGATATGAAACTTGAATTGCTTACGCGGCTGCGGGTGAGAACTCTCAATCACGCGGCACTTCATGCTACCGATCTTCGCGTCTTCGAAGTATTTGACTTCAGTTTCGCCATATGTTGTCTCAGCTTCCCACTGTTCGATCACTGCCTCCATCATTTTCTGGATACCGGCCTTCGTAATCGGGTAACGATTTTCGGACATCGCCTGACTGCCCGTCGGGGCCAACTCCAGCGTGCCGATCAAGGAGGCGAAACCGGTCTCATGTACCAAGAGATTGTTGTTGTTCTTGCCTTCCACAAAAATCACTTCGCGACCAGCGTGCGCATCTTCAAAGTACATATAGACGCTGAAGGGTTCGTGCCGCACTTTGACCTTGATCGTCTGCGAAATTGTTTGTTTGCCCACGACCTCTGTTTTGGTGAACTTGCTCTCATAGCAACTCAGTTTCTGCACATTTTCGACGCAAGTTTTGGCGTGAGCCAGCGCAGGTACCAGTGGATGTTGGTTTACTTTTGAAGTTTTCTCATCCGCAAAAATCGGCTGTCCCGTGATTCCCAGCATGCTGACGACTGCCAGACTCGCGACAAAGCGCCGACGTGAACACTGTGAATTCAATGAAGCTAAAGTCCGTGCCATGTGGATCCTCCTGAAACGTCATACTGGTCTGCGTCGGCAAGCTTTGAAGCGGCATCAATTGCTGCAGGAAAGCGTTGCTTCTGGAATTGCCCGCGAGTTGGGTGCAATCTAGAACCTGTTCATCGTTCATCAATCGTTGTTTGCATCTCGATGTCATCAGTCAAAGTCAATGTGCGCCGTGATACGCCAAGCCGTTTTCATGGCGAAGCCTGCAAAGATCGCATGGTCGATTTAACTCAACGTAGTGTAGACATGACGTGGTGATACCGACCAGTGGAAGAATCGATAGATTCATTTTGGCGTTTAGGGCTGCTGAAATTGCAATTGTGGCAAAAGGATGTCTATCCTAAACTCCGGCAGAATTTGCTCGTTTGAGTAGTAAAAATCCTCGTGATGATCGGAAGAGCGGGAATGGATTCCTCTCGCAGCGGTCTGCTGTCAACATTACTTATGACGCTTCCACTGATTGTGGTTCCGGCCGTTGCGTTGCTGCGCCCGCCGGGGGGCGTCAGTGTCTCGACCGTGGATCTTGCAGCCTCCGAAGGCGAGGACGGCGATTCCCTCTTTAATGATTTCCCTGACCTTGGGTCTGATTCTGGTAATGCAATTAAAAAGCCGTCGCGAGGAGATTCTGATCCGCCGCGGATCGATGCTGACGATGCTGAATCGAATCCCGAAGACAGCATTTTTCAGGAATTGGATCCTTCCGATGTTGAGTCGTCGGGGGATGTGGCGCCGCGCACTGGACCGCCGAGCGATGCGAACAAAGACCCGTTCCTGCCCGAAGTGGGGGTAGGATCAACCCCACCGATACCTGTGAAACCAAATCAAACCACCCCGCAAGAAGGGCTGAAAGGATCAGACCCCGATCTTGTGAAGCTAGACGCTGTTCAGGTTGTGGAACAGTTGAATGCGATGGGTGCCTTGAAAACGATGTGGTTTGAGGCTGGCGACAAAACACCGGTCGGATTCGCCGTCTTTTTTCGGGGACCGGAGGAACTGACGCGATTCCGTTTCGAAGCCGTCGGCGACAGTCGCGATGCCTGTGCCCGCGAAGTGCTGGAGCAGGTCACCCGCTGGCATCAGCAAAATTTTGCGCAATAGATTTATTTCAGTCTGTATTCAGTTATGTGGAACACAACACAACAAAATACGGCAAGTATGTTCTGTGGCAATGGGAAGATTGCCAATGCGTTTCTCTGCGGGACACAACAACCTCAACGTGAAAAAATTCGTTGGCGAGATCGCTTGTTTCGCGCGCGCCGGTCTGCCCTCGCAGCACTTCAGATTCTCCCTGACGGTGGCCTAGTTCGATCCACACGCATCGCGCGGCTAGAAGCAGCACTGCTGATCGCGGAGGGAGCAGTCCCGGCCCGCAAGTTAGCGACAGTGGCCCGCTTGATCGACGTCAAAGAGGTACAGCAATTTGTCCAAGTGCTGAATGAGAGCTACGATCGAACTCGATCGGCGTTCCGCATCGAACAGACTGCCGCCGGCTATATTTTAATGACGCGCGCTGCGCTTTCACCGTGGCTTGACCGTTTGCACAATCGTCAAGCGGAAATGAAATTGTCATCCCCGATGATGGAGACGCTTACCATTATTGCCTATCAGCAGCCTGTGACGCGAGCTGATGTGGAGGCTATTCGCGGCGTGCAGGCGACAGAAATGATCCGTCAACTTATGGATCGTGGTCTGGTTCGCATCGGCGGCGAAGACGATTCGCTCGGTCGCCCGTTTCTGTACATTACGACGCGACAGTTTCTAACATTATTCGGCCTGTACCGCCTCGAAGACCTTCCCAACTACGCCACACTTTGCCGCCAACGCACCCTGCTCGCAATTGCAGAAGCCTGCGACGATGAATGTGATGTGCCAGAGGAAGCAGCCTAGGCTTGACTTGTCCACAACATTTCAAAAAATCAAGCGGGGCAAAGGATGTCTTAATGGTTGCGATCCTTGGCCTCGAAATTTTGCTATTGTTGGTCCTTACTTCCGCCCAAAGTTTCCCCTAACAAGCAGGACGACCAACTTTTCAATGCCAGACGGCAGAAATCACGCTGGATAATTTGATTCAGAGATTCAGAATTGTTGGCAGAGCATCACTGGGTTCGAAAGGCTTCCATGTCATTTCCTCGAGTCTCTACGTTCAAAACGCCGCACCAATTTCGATCGCGGCTGGATGATCTGAAACTCAACCTGCCATTCGATGAGACGTTGGAAACTGGCGTGGATGCACCGCTCGGTCAGCCGCTCACTTCAGTCTGTGGAAAAATCGGTAATCGCTGGTGTATCCTACCGATGGAAGGCTGGGACGGCACGACGGATGGCCGTCCGACAGACTTGACTCATCGTCGTTGGGAGAATTTTGGACGCAGCGGCGCGAAACTTATCTGGGGTGGCGAAGCTGTCGCTGTCCGCCCGGACGGTCGAGCGAACCCCAACCAGCTGATGATCAACACGCACACAGTGGGTGATCTAGAATCGCTGCGAAATACCCTTGAGCAGGCTCATCAGAAACATATCGGCAGCACCGATGATCTACTCATTGGGTTACAGTTGACACATTCTGGGCGGTTCGCAAGGCCGAACGACAAGCAGCGACTTGAACCCCAGATTGCTTACCACCATCCGCTTCTTGACCCAAAATATGGAATCACGAACAGTGACGCACTGCTCTCAGACGATGACATCAAACGCCTGATTGATGATTTTATTAATGCCTGTCGCCTAGCGCAGAAGGCCGGTTTTCGGTGGGTCGATATCAAGCATTGTCACGGTTATTTGGGACATGAATTTCTGTCGGGATATGATCGCGTCGGTGAGTTTGGTGGCAGTTTTGAAAATCGGACGCGATTCCTGCGCGAGATTGTCGCTGGTATTCGAGCGGAGGCACCGGGTCTGGGCATCGGAGTGCGGCTAAGTATCTTCGATTTTGTGCCGTTTCATCCGGGTGCAACAGACGATCGGAGGGGTGTGCCTATGCCGGTAGGCGACTATCGATTTGCGTTTGGTGGTGATGGTACCGGCCTAGGAATCAACCTCGACGAGCCACGGCAATTTCTGCAATTGATGCGTTCCCTCGAAATCGATCTGATGTGCTCGACTTGTGGAAGTCCGTACTACAATCCGCACATCCAGCGACCTGCCATGTTTCCGCCATGTGACGGTTATCAGCCGCCAGAAGATCCGCTCACGGGAGTCTATCGGCAGATTGCGGCGACGGCCGAACTCAAACACCTCGTGCCGGAAATGCTCATCGTGGGGTCTGGCTACTCGTACCTTCAGGAGTGGTTGCCGCATGTTGCACAGGCCGTCGTCCGACTCAGATTGGCCGACAGTATTGGACTTGGCCGGATGGTGCTGTCTTATCCCGACCTACCGGCCGATGTCGCATCCGGCCGCACTCTGACCCGCAAAAAAATCTGCCGTACTTTTAGCGATTGTACAACAGCCCCCAGAAACGGCATGGTCTCCGGTTGTTATCCGCTTGATCCGTTTTACAAGGCCCGACCGGACCGCGATGCACTGAAGTTGTTGCATGAGGCGTCCCGGATGGAAGAAAATGAGGGTGTTTCTTTCAGGGCAACGAAAAGCAAATTGACGTAAGCCCCCACCGATATAGAGTCACGACGCCCCGCGAGGACAAAAGTGGCGTGTCGCCGGATTCGCAAGAATTCGGAGGAATCCATGATTGATGGCCGAATTTTGATGAATCCGGCTACCGCAAAACATCTCAACTAAACCCGCGCGGAGGATCGCTCGATGCAGAAGAGACTCACGCGATAATTTGTCGAAAAGAAGAACAGCAATGTCAAAATTTCCCAGCAAGGGCTTGTCAAATTTTGCCCGTCCGGAACCTGCCGGTTGGCTTGCCAGTATTGAACAGGAAATTCATCGCCATTTGCATTTCACGCTGGGGCACCATGATCAGCATGTGGATCCCCATTATCTCTATCGGGCGCTCGCGCTCGCCGTGCGCGATCAACTGGTCGCGCACTGGAGAAAAACGCACGACACGATTACCCATAGTGGCCGGAAGCGGGTCTATTACCTGTCGCTGGAATTTCTAGTGGGACGCTCGTTGACGAATGCCGTGCTGAATCTGGATTTGGAAGACACGGTGCGTGACAGCCTGAAGAGTTACGGAATTACGCTGGAGGAAACCGCTGAACTGGAACACGACGCAGGTCTTGGCAACGGTGGTCTTGGGCGTCTGGCAGCATGTTTTCTTGACAGTTGTGCCAACTTGCAGTTGCCAGTCATTGGTTACGGCATTCGTTACGAATACGGGATGTTTAATCAGCACATTGAAAATGGAAGGCAGGTTGAAGATCCTGATCATTGGTTACGCGACGGAAATCCTTGGGAACTTGAGCGTCCCGAAGATACGCGGCGAATTCAGTTCTACGGTCATTCAGAATACTTCGTCGACAGCGACGGAAAACCAAGGGCGGGCTGGGCGAATACTCAGGACATTTTGGCTGTGCCGTATGACATGCCAATCCCTGGGCACAAGAACGGAACCGTCAATACGTTGCGACTCTGGCGGGCCGCAGCGACAGACGAATTCAATCTCGCAGAATTTAATGCCGGCGGCTATTCGGAAGCAGTCGCAGAAAAGAACCTTGCCGAACAGATTTCGATGGTGCTTTATCCCAACGATGCTAGCGAAAATGGCAAAGAACTGCGGCTGAAACAACAGTACTTTCTGGTCTCTGCCAGCCTGCAGGATGTCATGAGCGAGTGGATCACCATTTATGGAAACGATTTCAGTGAGTTCGGAAAGTACAACTGTTTTCAGCTGAACGATACTCATCCGGCCTGTGCTGTCCCGGAGCTTATGCGGCTGCTGATGGACGAACATGGTTTTGAATGGAACGACGCTTGGGAAATTACCACGCAGTGCCTAGCGTACACGAACCATACATTGCTGCCCGAAGCATTGGAACGCTGGTCCGTTTCGCTGTTCAGTCGCTTGTTACCACGCCTGATGGACATCATTCGTGAGATTGACAGACAGTTCAAAATGCAGCTCGCCAAGTTGTGGCCGGACGATGTGGCGATCAGAGATCGAATGTCGCTGATTGAAAGTGGCGATCATCCTCATGTGCGGATGGCATACCTTGCGATCGTTGGCAGTTTTTCTGTGAATGGAGTTGCCGGACTGCATACCACGCTGCTGAAGTCGGGATTATTTGCGGACTTTTATAAATTGTGGCCCGGGAAATTCAACAACAAGACTAACGGCGTCACTCAACGACGCTGGTTGAGTCACTGTAATCCGGGTCTGCGGAATCTGATCAATGAGACAATCGGCACCGACTGGCAGATGAATTTCCACAGGATCTCGCAGTTGGCTTCGGATGCCGAAGATGCCGCATTCCGCGACCGCTGGCGAGCCGTCAAGCAGGCTAACAAACGGGCGCTGATCACATACGTCAATGAACGCACGGGTGTCCGCTTCGACCAGGATGCACTCTTCGATGTGCAGGTCAAACGCATCCACGAATACAAGCGGCAGTTGCTGAATCTTCTGCATGTGATCCACTTGTACGACAGAATCCTCCGCGACGACACAGCCGGAATGGTTCCGCGGTGCGTGCTGATCGGTGGAAAGGCGGCCCCTGGTTATCATGTTGCAAAACTCATTGTCAAACTGATCAACGATGTGGCCGCAGTGGTGAATTCTGAAGCGAAAGCTCACCAGTTGCTGAAGTTGGTGTTCCTGCCGAATTACCGTGTGTCTGCGATGGAAGTGATTTGTCCGGCCACGGAACTGTCTGAGCAGATTTCAACTGCCGGAAAAGAAGCTTCTGGAACAGGCAACATGAAGTTCATGATGAACGGGGCTCTGACGATCGGAACCCTGGACGGGGCAAATATTGAAATTCGCGATCAGGTCGGCGACGAAAACTTCTTCCTGTTCGGATTGACGGCCGATGAAGTGGCGCAGAAACGACAAGGCTACGATCCGAATTTCATCATTGCGCAGGACGAAGATATCCAGCGTGTGATGAACCTGCTGGAAGGCGGGCACTTCAATCGGTCGGAGCCCGGCATTTTCAATCTGCTCACTTCAGGATTGCGGAGTGGGTATGACCCATGGCTGACGATCGCCGACTTTCGCAGTTACATGGATGCCCAGAGAGCAGTCAATGAAGCGTACAAGGATCAATCAGAATGGAATCGGATGAGTATCCTGAACACTGCGTCCAGCGGCTGGTTTTCCAGTGATCGCACGATTCAGCAATACGCCGATGAAATCTGGATGGTGAAGCCAGTGATTTCGCATACGGAGAAGCCCTGACCCCTTTTCCAAACCACTATCCCGGAAGACGTGCGAATTGGTTCTGAATTTCTGAGGCAGTGCGGCCTTGTTCGCCCATGGCGAAGGCGCTCTTGACGGGTTCATTCAGCAGCACGATCAGGCCATAGATGAACAGTCCGATCGCCGTGGGCAGACAATAGCAGCCGGCAATTGAAAGGAGTCCGCTGGACAACGCCACAATTCCTAGGGTTCTTCCTCGGAACTTCAGCATGCGGATGCCAGCCCAGATTCCAAGCACACCAATGACCAGCGAGATCAGGCCCATGCTGCCGTACATGGCAAGCATTATCAATTCAAACCCCGCGGGCATTGGCGCGGCAGTTACCGGAGCGACAGGTGTCGGCTCTTCAGGTGTCGGCGCCACAGGTATCCCGCCCGGAGCCTATATCAATACCGGCGTCACAAGTGCCAAGCCAAACATCCCGATTCCGTACAGAGCGACCAATGATCCCTGAACAATGGTGAGTATGCTCAGGGCCATCACATGATGCACAAGGCCTCGCTGCATCTCCGGCGATATCTGAACCTACGGCGTGTCTGAGAAGCTGTAGGGGTTTTGTGTATTGCCACTGAACGGATCATTACTTGACATCGAGATTTCTCCTATTCAGAGTCTGGAAATCCGAAGGATAGAATCGTCAGGGCGGCACGGAAAGCGAATTGGAGGATTGCCGCATGACCGGCAAACCCTGCCGTTCGCATCTGAACTGACATCGTCATCGACTTCGGATACGATCCCGAGCCTGTGTCCCTAACGAAGCCACTGTTTCCCGTCAAAGTGATGGAATGTCGGTCGAAAATCCAGAAGATGTCGTCGCTCCGAGTGCCAATTCCGTGGGAGTTGTGCGCACTCAATCCGTCCAGCTGTTTCACTCTTCGATTCCGCTGCGGTTTGCCAGTGGTCAGGAACTCAGCTCGATCACTGTTGCCTACGAGACCTATGGTACGCTCAATGCCGATGCCACCAACGCCATTTTTGTTTGTCACGCACTGACGGGTGATGCGCATGCCGCTGGTCTGCACTCCGCCGATGACAGTAAACCAGGGTGGTGGGACGGCTTCATCGGCCCGGGCAAAGGGCTCGATACGAACAAATATTTCGTCATCTGTGCCAATGTGCTCGGAGGCTGTCAGGGAACAACAGGACCGGGATCGATCAATCCGTCCACCGGCAAACGTTACTGTCTCAGCTTTCCTTTTCTGACAATTCGGGACGTCGTGGCTGTTCACGCCGAGTTGGTCCGACACCTCGGGATCCGACAACTGCTCGGTGTCGTCGGAGGCAGCCTTGGCGGAATGCAAGTCCTTGAGTGGGCTGTTCGGTTTCCAGCGCAGGTCAAAGCCGCCATCGTGCTGGCATCCGCGCCAAAATTGTCGGCTCAGGGAATTGCGTTCAACGCCGTTGGTCGTCGAGCCATTTATGCAGACCTTGGATTTATGAACGGAGAATACTACGATTCCGAAGGCCCTCGTTACGGCTTGGCGCTGGCGCGGATGGTAGCCCACATCACGTATCTCTCGGAAGACTCGATTGAGCTGAAATTCGGCCGCAGGTTACAGGATAGCGATCGCTTCGCATTCAGCATGCAAAAGGAAACCGAATTTCAGATTGAAAGTTACCTGCACTACCAAGGCAAGCGCTTTGTGCAGAGATTTGATGCGAACAGTTATCTGTATCTGACGCGAATGATGGACTACTATGACTTATCCGAGGGCTTCGCGTCGCTCGCTGATGCTCTGAGTCAAGCACAGGCGCGTTTTCTGGTGGCGTCGTACGATACCGACTGGTTGTTTCCCACCAGTCAAAGTCGCGAACTGGTTTCCGAACTCTTACGCGTACACAAACACGTCTCGTTTGTCGAACTGCCCTGCCCCTACGGACATGATTCGTTTTTAATCGACATTGAACCTCTAGCCCGAATGGTCGGGCCATTTCTCGACCGGGCATTCGAGGCCTAGTTGAACGGCGGCAACCGCACATAGGTGCCCGACACTTGACTTGGGACGTCAGAGACGTTCGTGAACTACGTCAATGACGGATTCGAAAAAGATTTCCGTTCTTCTCAGAATTTGGTGGGTGGAGTCACCAATTTGCTAAGAATTGGATTGTTGAAAATGGAGGCATGGTTTCGAAGTTTTCGATGATGTGTTGAATTGGAACTATCCATTGAGTACTCTCGCGTCGGGTGGCGAAACGGAGT
Source organism: Planctomycetota bacterium (assembly GCA_003670925.1). Taxonomy (GTDB): domain Bacteria; phylum Planctomycetota; class Planctomycetia; order Planctomycetales; family Planctomycetaceae; genus SXXK01. Next base: position 55,885 of record QWQG01000087.1, read on the forward strand.
GTGGCACTGCGGGGCCGCCACGACTCGAGGTAGAGCCAGTTGGTTCGGTACGTCGATGTCGTTGACCCCTTTGAGAGTTCTCATGCCTCATGAACATGCCATCCTGTTCTCTGTGTCCATCTTTGTGGTGGCTTTACTTTATTCCTCCGTGGGCCACGCAGGCGCGTCGGGTTACATTGCTGTGATGTCGCTGTTCAGTCTGGCGCCGGCGTTCATCAAGCCGGTTGCGTTGATTCTTAACCTTATTGTTGCGAGCATTGGCTTTTGGCAGTTCGCCCGTGCAGGACATTTTTCTTGGAGGTTATTTTGGCCCTTTGCGCTGCTGTCGGTGCCGTGCGCTTACCTCGGCGGCTGGCTGAATTTACCTAGCCAAACTTTTAAGGTAGTTCTAGGTATCGTATTGCTGTTCTCTGGCTGGCGCTTTGTATTTCATCCACCCGCAGATGAAACGGTTGGCGAGCCTGCTCGACGAGTGGCGATTGGGATCGGTGCGGGCCTCGGACTGCTGTCCGGTCTCACGGGCACGGGCGGCGGTATCTTCTTCACACCGCTCCTCCTGTTCATGCGTTGGACAACGACCAAGATCGCTGCCGGAGTTTCCGCGTTATTCATCCTTGTGAATTCTTTGGCGGGATTGCTCGGCAATTTCAGCAGCACTCAGCACATCCCATCGCTGACTCTGCCATTGGTCGGTGCGGCTCTGGCAGGTGGCGTCATTGGGTCCCAGCTCGGATCGCAACATTTGCCGCACACTGTCATAAAACGCTGCCTCGCCGCCGTGCTGCTGGTTGCCGGGTTGAAACTCATCTTTGCGGATTGATTCGCCTTTCGAGCATTTCAAAACCTAATCAAAACACGGGCTCGCAGCGATTCCGCGAGTTCTGAATCAGAGGGCATGCCGTGCATTCATACCGCTGCGGGTTTTGAATCTCCCCAATGACACCTAGAGGCACACAAGAGGCTGAGCTGGAGGCTTGTGCGCGCCTCACAATGCCAGCATATTCGTGCTAGCCGCTATAACAGTTAAAGGTCGACTTTCGCTTTTGACGATAATTGAGGTTGGGGACGTTTTCGGATGGAGGGGCTTTCTTGGACTCCTGCATCCACGATCGCGTGGTTGATTCATCGATCAAGTTTTGAAGCGACAAATTCCAAAACTGTTTGGGGCTAATTTATGATCTCGCCAAGCATCAATTCACGGATGAAGATGCTCTGTGAGTTGGCGATCCAGGGCACAAGGGCGGTGACTGCGAAGAGTCTCTTGTGGTGCCTTGGTGTTGCGTTACTTTTCATGGCCACGGGGTGTAGAACGCCTGGGGAATGGAAGCAAAATGGTTTCAAGGTCGGTCCGAACTACCACCGGCCTGTCGAACCGGTGGCGAATGCATGGATTGATGCGGCTGACCCGCGGCTTGTGTCTCAATCCGCAGACCTGGCTTCTTGGTGGACGAATCTCAATGATTCGGTACTTAACGAACTTATCCAAAACGCATATCACCAGAATTTGAGCATTCGTGAATCGGCCTTTCGGGTGCTGCAATCGCGTGCTGAATTGGGAATCGCGCAGGGGAAATTTTATCCGCAGCAGCAATATTTAGACGGTGGTTTCACGCAGCAGAAATTTAGCAATGCGAACGCCAACAGTGTGTTTCTTCCCAATACATCGTTCAGCAATTGGCAATATGGATTTGCGTTAGCATGGGAGCTAGATTTTTGGGGTAAGTATCGACGCATGATTGAAGCAGCAGATGCCCACTTGGATGCATCGATTGAAGATTATGATGCCGTTCTTGTTACTTTGATTGGCGATGTTGCGCAGAATTATGTGCAATTGCGCATCGTCGAGCAGCAGTTAGAATACATTTCGGAGAATGTGAAACTGCAAAAAGAAACGGCGGATATTGCCAAAGCTCGTTTCGATGGTGGGCAAACCTCGGAATTGGATGTGGACCAAGCACTGAGCGTGTTGGCTCAGACGGAATCCCAGACTCCTGCCCTCGAAATCCAGCGTCGACAATTGCAGAATACGCTTTGTATCCTGCTTGGAATGCCAGTTCAGGATTTGGTGTCATGTTTAGGTCATGCGCCAATCCCATCGACGCGCACGGACATCGTGCTTGGAATCCCTGCGGATTTGTTACGACGTAGACCGGATGTTCGCCGTGAAGAACGGAAAACGGCGATGGAATCGGCACGCATCGGGATGGCGGAAGCAGACCTGTATCCGGCGATCTCTATCACGGGCAGCATGGGATACAGTGCGCAGACATTCTCCCAGATGTTTGCACGCGACGCATTTGCAGGTTCGGTGGGACCAGGCTTCCGTTGGAATGTCCTTAACTACGGCCGAATTTTAAGCAACATCGAACGAGTCGATGCTACCTTTGAGTCCCAAGTGGCAAAGTATCAACAGACAGTATTGCAGGCAGGTCTCGAGGCTGAAAATGCGATCGTCACGTTTTTGAAATCACAGGAACAAGCTGAAAAACTTGATGAGAGTGTCAAGGCAATGGAGAAATGCGCGGAGATTGCGAGCGTTCAGTACAAAGGAGGCTTAGTTGACTTCAACCGCGTTTCGCTCATCGAGCAAAACCTAGTTAATCAGCAGAATCTCCTCGCGCAAGCTCGCGGAAACACGACGCTTGGTCTGGTAAATCTGTATCGCGCTCTGGGGGGAGGCTGGGACATTCGATTGAATCAACCCACTGCAACGAGCATCAACACATCTCCGGAACCCATCAGCATTCCCTTAGAAATTGAATCAAGCGATTTGGTTCCACCACCGGTACCACCTCTCGCAGCGAGCAAGGAGTAATCCCTTGGATCTGAAATTGCATCTGAATGTGAGGTTATCACGAGGCCTAATGCTGTTGGTGACGACTTCAGTCTTGATGGTATCAGGCTGCGCTTCGTTACCTCCTCTGTCGCACAGTTTCTTTGCCGCAAGCTCACATTCTTGTCATTCGAACGAGGCAACAAAGTCATGCAACTGCGAGTGCCCGGATCCTTACTGCAAGAAATCTTCGCCCACCGTACCATGCGATTCCCAGCGGTGCCATGACGCTGATTATTGCCGCAAAAAATGCCCCAGAATACCCGAGTGGGCATGCTGTAGTGGCCTTGATGATTACGACTGCAAACCGCTCCCGAGCGTGACTTGCCATCGATGTTCCACAAATCACTGCCGCATGCCCTAGCGGATCAGGCGATATTCTGCGGTGTCTCCATCTTTTTAAAGCATGTGATCGCGTAGTAGAAGACAGGCGTCAGCAAGATGCCAAAAAACGTTACGCCCAGCATCCCGCTGAAAACGGCCGTTCCAAGAGTGCGACGCATTTCTGCGCCGGCACCCTCGGCGATGACGAGGGGAACGACACCCAAGATGAAAGCGAAGGATGTCATTAGAATTGGACGCAAACGAAGGCGACATGCGTTTACGGTAGCCTCTCGTGGACTCTTTCCAGATTTTCGTTCTTGCTCCGCGAACTCCACGATCAAAATGGCATTCTTGCTCGCGAGGCCGACCAAGACGATCAAGCCAATCTGCGTAAATATATTCACGTCCATGTTGGCGATCGAAATGCCGATCACGGAGCAGAGGAGGCACATCGGCACCACTAAAATGACAGCTAAGGGCAATGACCAACTTTCGTATTGAGCCGCTAAAACCAAGAAGACAAAGACCACTGCCAAGGCAAATACATACATGGCCGTATTTCCTGCATCAAGTTGCATATAGGTCAATTCGGTCCAGTCGAACCCCATGGAACGAGGCAATTGCTCGTTAGCGATTTTTTCCAACAGTTGGATCGCCTCACCACTGCTCGTACCGGGCACAAGGTTGCCAGTCACGGACGCGGCTGAATACATGTTGTAACGCATCAGCGATTGAGGTCCTGCTTCATCATTGAGATGAATCAAGGTCGCCAACGGGATCATTTCTTTCTTCAGATTTGCAACTTTGAGTTGCAGGATTTGAGAGACGTTAGCCCGATACTTCGCGTCTGCCATGATATTCACTTGCCATGATCTACCAAATCGATTGAAGTTATTGACGTAATAGGATCCGAGATAAATTTGGAGGGTCTGGAACACATCGGAAGGCGAAACCCCCAAGGCCAGGCACTTCTCTCGGTCGATGTCGAGATTGAGCCATGGTGTGTTAGAACGTACGCTACCAAACACGCCTTGGAGCCCAGGTGTATTGTTTGCCTCATCGACAATTTTATCCGTCACACGCTGCAATTCGTCCAATCCCAGATTACCGCGATCTTCAACAATTAACTTAAAACCACCAGTTGTTCCCAACCCGTCAATTGGGGGTGCACCGAAGATGCTCACTTGGGCATCACGAATCTCTGCAAGGCAATCTTTGCGAATCTTGCTGGCCATTCCCTCCGCCCCGACATCTGGGCCGCCAGCCATCCTGATCACATCCGCACCTACCGCAAGGATGAGCGGCGAGACCGCGCCGATCGCAAACAGCGGGCTTGTGAAGAACGAAGAAACGCCAAGGGCTGAACTCAATCATTGCCGGATGGCGCTGGTGGACCGAAATACCAGATGGTGCAGCTGTACGCTTACAACCGACGGTCAGGGATTCTTATCGAAAATGAGCCCCTTATCATCAGGTTCGCCACCGACCATTTGGAAGTGGAATTGAGTCGGGCCAGAACTGGTAATCTCTGCCACCATCGTTCCGCCAGCATCTGGTTCCATCGCAAGATTATTTTGATGGATAGCAAAGACACCCTTCACCGCTTCTTTGGTTTTCCCACGAGAATAGCTCCATACAAAGGTGCCATCCTTTGCCAGAGTCAATTCAAACTGAGCATCTGGATTGGACGCTTTCCATGTGCCCACCATTTTGTCGGCAGAGAGGATCTGATCCGCCGGAAGTTCAGCCGCTGGCGGCGGCGTGGGTGACGATGATTTCGAAGACGCGCTCACGGGAGTCGTCGTCCCGGCCAATTGTGTCAACAGCTTGTCGCCGGGAAGTTGCTTCAGAGCCATCCCAAAATACTGATTAGCAACGTCCTTGTGCCCCATTGTCATGTAATGGTAGCCGAGCAGGAAAGTGCCATCGGCTGAAGCTGGGTTCGACTTCACAAAGTTCTCCAGATCGCGAAGTTGCTTCGTGTAGACATCGACGCCGGGATAAACTCCGCTCATTGTTGTCCAGTCCCAGCCTGGTCCAGCGGACAGCACTGCGTAGATTGCGGCCGCCGCTTCCGGATATTTTTTGAGGGCGAAAAGCACCAGTCCACGAAACTGATGAACGACGGTATCGTGAGGCATCGTCTTAAGGGTTGTGTCCATCAGTGTTAATGATTTTTCATATTCGCCTCCGTAAAACGCGGTGCGTGCTGCTTCGAAAGCCGCCATGCCTTCGTCCGTTGGCTGAGGAGGTTCAACTGGTGCCGCCGCCGCAGTCTGAACTCCCGGATCTGTTGGAGCGGCAGTGCTATAAACGACGAGCGGTTGAGCGTAGCTATAGCTGTAGCTCGATGTGCTGTAAGCCGGACCATAGTATGGATTTACGTAACCCCAGTAGCCGAAGCCGTAGGCCAGTCTGTTAACACTCCAGCGAGTCACGCCGACCGCAGCAGCAACCGGGTGATTGTCCCACATGTAGTCCCAGCCATCGCCTAGATCCCAACTCCCATTGTGCCAGTCACCATGATGCTCACTGAGGTGGTCTTGCCAGTCTTCTCGGTTGTCGTCACGCCATTCTTGGCGATCATCCTGCAGTTCTCCTCGATCAGGACGATCTTCTCCTCCAGATGTCATCCGCTCATCCAGACTACTTCGGCGATCTTCCACAGTTTGCGGACGATTTGCCGCTCGCTCCTGAAGTCCTTCTCCCTGATTGGGAAGACGAGATCCTGCATTACCATTCCCAAGCCCCGGCAGTGTGTTTCCCACCCGATTGGCTAATCTCTCCCCGCCTCCAGTTCTCACCGGTCGAGTCGAAGGAAGCGTCGCTGGCCGAGATCGAATGCCCACTCCTGATCCAATCCCCGTGGAAGGGCGAGTCGTGGGCAAAGTCGCTGGTCGAGAACCGTCGCGTGTAGCACTCGACAATCCCGATCCAGTTCCGATGTTAGGACGAGTTCCCGGCTGAATTGAGGGTCGTGTCCCACTCCCAGTTCCGGAGTTTGGTCGCGAAATTGCCGAGCTCGGACGATTGAACGACGGGGAACTTCCGACCGATGGCCGTGACATTGTCCCAGACGGACGCGTGACCGCGGCTCCGGAAAAGCCACCGGATGGCCGCGAGACACCACCGCCACCGCCACCGCCACCGCCACCACGGAGCGCCCCTGCGTTAAAACCGCCACCACCTCCGCGGCCACCGCGGCCAAATGCCGGGCTCATCAAATCAACAAACAGCGACGCAAACAGCGTCGCCACAAAAATTCTCGAGTATCGTGTCTTCATAATTAAGTTCCAGTTTTCAGAAACCAAAAAGGGCATCCGGATAAGAAATCCTGACGATGTCACAAAAATGGAAATCAAAAGATCGTATGCAACCCACTATTCACTTCGATTTATTTATCTCAGTCGCAGTCGACTCGGACTGTAGTGGTAACGGTGCCTGGCGAACCACGATGACCTGAACAGAGGCAAGAAGTTCATTTCCGGAGACCCGATCCACTGACGTGAATACGTAGCGATCCAATCCGGTCGGCTCAATCTGATGTGTGGCTGAAGCCGTTGTCGCATCACTATTAACGCTGGTGGCTTTGATCAGCCAGCCGGTTTCCGTTGGTGTCCATCGACTCTCACCATAGCCACCTTCGGAGTCAAAAATCCAGGTCTTGAATTGCTTCGCCAAAGGATCCCAGCCAATTCGCTGACTGATCTTCAGTGACTCTTGGTTGGACTGAAGAATTGTGATTTCCTGCAGCAGGAAACTGTCGTTATCGGCCCAGCGACAGGACGTGCGAACAATCCCGCCGCGACTCTCGTCGATCCAATCACCGACAAGCCACGCCAGTGATTCCAAATGATCCCGGTGAGTCGGCTCCATCGGAATATCGCGAACCATCCCCATGGACCACTTTCCATCCTGCATGATGTGCAGCACGCTGTAGCGCCCGACTTCCGAGGTCTGACCGGCGGGCGGCAATGTTTTAGTGGTGCCCATCTCCATGGCCAGGTTAGTTCCAATGAATCGAATCGATTCAATTTGGATACTGATCGCGGTTTCCGGATTCTCTGCAAAAACATTCGCGAACAAGACCTGAATGTTTTCTTGTCCCTGTATCGTGATGTCAGCCTCATCAATGATCTGCGCCTGCGGAAGGAAGAGTTCGGCCACAGCCTTCGCATCATGCGCGTTATACGCCTTAACGAATTCCTCGGCGATCGACCGAATGGCCACTTCGGACGCGGCGTTGTCCGCCGTCAACTTGTTTTCTTCGACCGTTTGCGCGAGGGCAATCATCGGCACGACGGCTGTCACTAGCCACATCGCAAAGCAAACCAATGCAGACTTTTTCACCATGAGGTTGTTCCAGAAGTTTGAGTTTTGAAAAATGGCCAGCCGATCAGTCAGGATTAATCACCAGAATAATCTGATGAAACTGCGAGCAACAGCGCCTAATCTCACACTGACTGAGCAGAGAAGCACAGACGTTTTTACAGAATAGATCACGGTCAATGTCGTGACTTCGGCGTTCGCGATTAGCACGCGAAGCCTACGCTGAATCTACTCTCACTCACGAATCTTAGCAATCATCCTGAGCACTTCGTGTTCCAAACTTACTGGACTCGCATGCCAGTCTTTCAATTTGGAAATGGTTCACGAGAGTCGACATTCTCTCTTGCGCGTCGCTCGCGCATGAAGTTAATTTTTGTACACTGAGATGACGACTCGCTTGCCCCGCGTTGTGTGATGGATCAAATGTGTGAAGGTCAAGTCACTTCTTTTTTCAAAAAAGGTTTCTGCAGACGAAAGCCGTCCACAGAAACCTGTTGTCTTTTTGAGTGTTCAGTTGGAAGTGTTTAGTCTTCAGAAGCCGCCTATATGGCTTCATCCTTCATCCGGAAAACTGAAGCTCCGCTTCACGCCACAAATCGCTTACGACGTTTTACCGACTGCAACGAAATGCCCGACAGCAGCATGCGCAACTCTGCCGCATCGATCGTCACCACCGATTCACCACTTTTTCCGCCACACTTCAAACGCCGCCTGCGAGACACCTTCCTAATCAAAGAAAGCCGAAACCGTCAGATCGGAACTCTGAAACCGCCGTAGCCGATCTCGACATACCGCCCACACCTCAGCACTCTTCGTACGAGCCATTCGTCAGGTCTCCATGTCCTCGTACAGAAACTGGAAACACCCTACGGTAAGCGACATGTCAATTATGGTTCTGGTGTGCGCTTACCATCTTCTGAGGTGTCTCAATCTTTTTAAAGCATGTGATCGCGTAATAGAAGACAGGCGTCAACAAGATGCCGAAAAACGTGACGCCAAGCATCCCGCTGAAAACAGCCGTGCCAAGAGTGCGACGCATTTCTGCGCCTGCACCCTCGGCGATGACGAGGGGAACGACACCCAAGATGAAAGCGAAGGATGTCATTAGAATTGGACGCAAACGAAGGCGGCATGCGTTTACGGTAGCCTCTCGTGGACTCTTTCCAGATTTTCGTTCTTGCTCCGCGAACTCCACGATCAAAATGGCATTCTTGCTCGCGAGGCCGACCAAGACGATCAAGCCAATCTGCGTAAATATATTCACGTCCA
>QWQG01000126.1 GCA_003670925.1 Planctomycetota bacterium
ACCCTCGATATGTCGGAGATCGGAGCCATCAATCCGAATGTCCGTGCGCATGTGAGTGTAAATCCTGACAGTGAACTGATCCCCGTCACCCGTGCGAATGGCGTGCTGATTGCCGTCAGTGCCCCTTCCGGAGGTCTTGTCAGCGGCAAGGCGAGTGTGCTGCAACTTGACGGTTGGACCTATGAAGACATGACGCTAAAACCCGACTGTGCATTGATGATCAACTGGCCTCAGATGGCACCAGAGATGATCCACGTGCTAGGCCCTGAATCCGATGGCCAAGCGAAAGACAGGGACAAGGAACGCTTTGAGCCGTTGAAGGATCTGCGGGAACTGTTTGAAAATACGCGCACATACATGACCGCTCGTGCCTCAAATCCCAAGGCTCAGCCCTTTGATAGTCGCCTCGACTCCATGATCCCGGTGGTCGAAGGTCTGATTCCGCTCCTGATCTCGGCAGACCTTGCGAATCAGATTCAGAGCGCAGTGGCGTTTGGTGTCGAACAGAAGGTAAAAGTCATCATTCTGGGAGGGCATGACGCAGAGATGTGTGCCGAACTGCTGCGACGTTACGACGTACCCATAATTGTCGATGCCGTCCACAAAACTCCGCGGCGAGCTCACGAAGAATACGATGCGGCCTACACTCTGCCCGAACGTCTGCGTCGCGCCGAAATTCGGTTTTGCATTTCCGCAACTGGTCGATCCGAAACATGGAACACGCGCAACCTGCCGTATCACGCCGCGACTGCCGCGGCGTATGGTCTTCCGCGCGAAGATGCTTTGCGATCCATCACGCAGTACCCAGCGGAAATCCTTGGGATTGCTGATCGTGTTGGAACGCTAGCCGAAGGCAAAGACGCGACGCTGTTTGTGAGTGACGGCGATCCACTGGAAACCGAAACACTGGTCACAGCGGCATGGATTCAAGGTCGCAAAGTCGATCTCACCAGTCGCCACACTCAACTGTATGATAAGTACCGCACGAAGTACCGACAGTTGAAAAGCTCACGATGATGCGGCTGCTGTGCTCAGGACAAGCGAGGACAACACGCTTCCCGTCCCTCACGCCGCAGTCTGCATGTCGCGAGGCGCACGCAAATCAACCTGCATTCCGCAGCCGTCCGACGATGCGTTCAAAGTCGTCGTTGTTGGCGAAATGAATTACAATCTGGCCGGCATTGTTCTTCTTCTGCCGAATATCTATCTTTGCTCCGAGATGGCCGCGCAGGAAATCCTGAAGTCCCAACACATGATTGGAGACACTTGGCTGTTGGCCACTTTCCGTTTGTTCAGCCGCTGCTGTTGCGTCTGTCCCGTGTGGCTGGGGCAACATCCCGCCACGGAGCATTTCCCGCACGATGTCTTCGACGCGACGGACGGATAATTGTTCGGTTTCAATCTGGCGTGCCAATTCGTTCTGCTGCGCTTCGGAGAGGGGCAACAACGCCTTCGCGTGTCCCCCGGTTAGCTTATTCGTCCGCAACAACTGCTGAATTGATTCCGGGAGTTCCAGCAGGCGCATCATATTGCTGACGGTTGCTCGATTCATGCTCAACTGACGACCAAGCTCTTCAATTGTACCACCGAAGCGGACGAGATAGTCTTTAAAGGCTGTCGCCTTTTCAAGCACGTTCAGGTCTTCGCGTTTCAGATTTTCCTCCAGCGCCGCTTCGCATGCTTGCCGATCCTCGAACTGAATCACGCGGCACGGCACAGTCTCCATGCCGACCTGTTGCGCTGCTCTCCAGCGTCGCTCGCCTGCGACGAGTTGGTACCCTGCCTCGCCATCCGTGCGGGCACGAACGAGGAGTGGCTGCAGGATGCCATGTTTTCGGATACTCTCAGCCAGTTCATCAATTGCCGCCGGTTCAAATTCACGACGCGGCTGATACGGATTTCGCTCCAGCAGTTCCATCGATATTTCATCCGTCGACGGGGCTGGAGGTGAACTGAGCGCGTGCATGGGAATTGTCGAGGGGTTATGACCCACATACTCGTCCGAGCCGTTACCAAGGAGCGCATTCAAACCTCGACCCAATCGTCGCTTGAACTGCCCCTGACCACCCTGTTCCTGATCTACTGCGTGCGCTTCCATGTGACCGCCCCCAATCGAAAACCTATAAACCTGTTCATGCGTGCGACTCGCTGGTTCTGAGCCGAATCCTGACCATCCTCGGATCAATCCTCGCGCCTATCGCCTTTCCCGATAATCGGCAGGATTAGTAGAGTCGGTACAGTCGGGAATCCGGATTTCTGCCGCTGGGAAGCTTTCGGCCATTTCTGCCGAAGTGTGATCGTCAAGGCTGGCTGGTTTGTGCATTTTAGACAGTCAGCTAGGGATCAGTCATGGCACACGGCCGCCATCCGCAGGCAGTTCGTCGCGGCAAAATCTGCCGATCTGCGTGACGCTGGTGCCACGAATTGTTTCAGGCACCCGGAAATCTCGACTTGTTCCTCAAGTGAGATGATATGCTGCCGAGGAGGTTCCCGGTGTCATTTCCCGGGTTGAGATTTGTCGTCCGTTCTTGAGGATCATGGAAGATGCTCGTCCAATTCCTGCTGTCTGTTGGTCTATTAGCTGCTTCATTCGCTGCCGCATGTCCGTCCGAAGAGATCATTGAATCACCGGCCGCGGCGGTTGCAACTGTGGCCGATGTTGTTGACGCGCCAACATGGACACTCCGCTACAAGTTTGCACCCGGACAGACCCTGCGTTACCGGAATACCGAAAACGTCACACTGGACGCGATGTTGGGTGAAAATCGCAAGGTTGATGTCACGTCCATCGAACAACGACGCGTTTTCACCGTAGCAACGGTGGATGACGCGGGTGCTGCGCGGCTGACGATGCAGTATGAATTTGTGGGGATGAGGTTGCAGACGAACGAGTACGAGCCTGTCATATTCGACACGACCATGCAACAGGATGACATACCTCCTGCGTTTCGCAATACAGCTCGCCAACTGAAAGGCAGTGCCCCCCACTTCTGGATCTCCACACTTGGTTGTGCGTTGCAGGAATCGGATTCTGCTGAAGGCTACGCCCCGGCTGAAAAAGCCGTCGCGCAAGCCGGAAACGTAATTGTCGGAGCCAAGCCTTCCGCTCCGGCCACCAGCAATGTTCAGCCAGCGGTGGCGAAGAGCAACACCACGACCGAAACATTGTCCACGCCCAATGCCACGCCATCTGGTTCCTCGAATGCCGTGACGTTTCTGATGCCGCTGCCGGAAAAACCTATCGCCGCCGGTGACACATGGCGAGAATTGATCCCGGTCAACGTCCGCGTGACTGAAGAGATCAGTCGCCAGATCAACATCCTGCGTACGTTTCGTCTGGAATCCGTCGAGGATAATATCGCCACAATTTCATTCCGCTCATCAGTAGAAGCCGCCGTCAAAAGCCCGACGATGCGATCGCAACTTATCAAGGCCACTCCGAAAGGCACCCTGACTTTCGACATTGTGCGCGGCGTGATGATCAAACGCGAACTCCGCTACGATGAAACGGTTCTCAACGCCATTGGCGCCGACAGCGTCGTCCTTTGCCACGGCAAAAGCACCGAAGATCTGTTGGAAGTGACTGAAACGGATGCCGTTAACAACTAGGCACAATTCGTCTGTGTCAGCAAAATCGTGGGGTATCTATCATGCTTCCTGTACAATGTGAAGGACATCCGTACTTTCGGCTGCTCAATCATTCTTCTGCTGAGCAATGATCAGGTCCAGATTCTCATTCGTCGTCAGGAATGAAACCGTGTCCACAGATTTCCACACGTCCGGATGGGAGCAGGTGGCTATGGCGATCGAAGATGTTGGCGATCGCCTGCGGCGGGCAACTCAGGCGCTGGCAGCGGGATCAGTTCCGGATGCGGTCACGGGTGGGAACGCGGTGGCGGAATGGGTCGGGCGGATTGACCGAGCGGCTGTCCGGTTTACGCAGGACATCGACATTTTGCTGCGGCGTGAGGCCCTGCCGCAGGCCGTGGTTGCTCTGGAACAGGCCGGATTTGTGTTTCGACACGCTGCCGGAATTGATTTTTTCCCGACGGTGCCGACGGCAGATTTCGCGATGGTGTTTATGTCCTGACATGTTTACGCCAGACGTCCGGACGCTTCGATTGGCCAGATGTCCACGACGACGCCGTCTTCATGCGCGACGATCTCGCGATAGAGATTGCAAGTCGTGCAGGCATGGCTGGGAATCAGATGCAGTGGCTGTCCGATCAACCACTCCGGTGTCTGATTGACCACCACATGTTCTTCCGCGAGAAAGAACGGGATGACCACATCCGGATACTCGCGAATCGCTGGGACGCCAAATTCCGCTCCTGCGCCTTTGACGCCTACATCAAGGACGGCCTTGCCTAGACTAGGACGGCTGATGACACGCACGAGAATCGACAACGCTATTTCAAACTCTGGGGTCAATCGAACATACTGACGATCCATCGTCGCATAGGTCCCCGCCTGAACTTCATCAACCCCGTCTAGAATTCCCGTGCTGTCATACGTCGCACTGGAGCAACCGCTGATGCACGACACGGGAATCCCGGTACGTTCGATCAGTTGCCGCGTCTCCACGGCGAGCCCCATTGCGGCCCGCGACTGAATCCGCCGTTGTTCGCGATCAACCACATTCACGAGATGACCTTCGTACGCCTGGAGTCCACCGAATTCCACGCCTGGCATACCTTGCAGCTTCCTTGCCAGATCCAGCACCGCCTCACTGCTCGGGAGTCCGCAGCGTCCCATCCCGATGTCCACCTCAATCAGCAGACGCACCACAGATTTGGCTGTCGCTGCGGCACGACTGATCGCTTCGACCTGATCCATGTGATCGACGGCCACGCTGATGCGGGCGCGCTTTGCCAGCTGCACAAGGCGCTCGACCTTGGCGGAACCGACGACCTGATTTGCGATGAGCACATCGCTAATCCCATTCTCAACCAGCACCTCCGCCTCGCCGAGCTTTGCACATGTCATCCCGACCGCGCCGGCCAGCATCTGGCGTTTGGCCAGAGTCACGCATTTATGATTTTTAAAGTGCGGACGCAGTTTCGCCGATCGATCACGAAAGAAGCCTGCCATCTTGGCTAGATTGCGGTCGCTGGCCGCTCGATCCAGCAACAGTGTGGGTGTATCCAGTTCTTCTATCGCCCGCCCGATCCGCGCGTCCTGAGTGTGGCTTTCCTGAGATGATGACGTCGCTGCCGACCGACTTACTCCGGCCATCCCGATTTCTCCGTGGCTAGTGAATACAGAATAGCTTTTGAACTGCAATACTCGTGGACCGCTTCGTCGAAACCCAGCTCTGCACCGATGCCACTGAGTTTATATCCAAACACTGGGACATTGGCTCGTAGGGCGCCACCACCGTTAATGGCAATTCGTCCCGCGCGAATCTGGCGGGCGACGCGGAGCGCTCGAGTTCCGTCGGACGTCCAGATGTTTGCCATCAGACCGAATTCGCTGTCGTTCGCCATCCGCACGGCTTCCGCTTCGTCACGATAGGTCATCACGCTCAGCACCGGGCCGAACACTTCTTCCCGAGCCACCGTCATGCCAGCCGTGACCTGATCAAACACTGTCGGTGGATAAAAACAGTCCAACGGATCCACCGGACGGTTCCCCGTGAGAACACACCGCGCGCCTTCCTGTTCGGCTTGCTGAACACATTTGCGGACGGTGTCGCAATGTGCGGGTGTCGCGAGACAGCCAAGCTGCATATCGGGATCGGTGGGATCTCCCTGCCGCAGGCTGCGGACTTTGGCCACGATGCGTTCCAGCAGATCATCATGTTGACTTTCATGGATCAGCAAACGCGACCCGGCAACGCAGACTTGTCCAAGGTTATAGAAAATCCCCGTGATGACTCCGTTAATGACGTTGTCCAGCGGCGCATCCGGAAACACGATGCTGGGTGTCTTTCCGCCCAGCTCAAGCATCACGCCTTTCATCCCGACTTGGGCAGCTTCAAGCATCCTCGCACCGGTTTGATGCCGTCCGGTGAACGTGATCTTGTCCACGCCCGGATGTTTCACCAACGCTGCTCCAGCTTCGTGCCCCGTGCCGTGAATCACGTTGATCACTCCGGGCGGAAAGCCCACTTCAGCCGCTAACTTCGCCAGCATTAAAGCCGACAACGGGGAGACTTCGGATGGTTTCAGGACGACCGTATTTCCACACGCCAGAATCGGGGCCAGTTTAATGGCCGCATTTGTGAGCGGAAAATTCCAGGGGACGATCGCCGCGATAACTCCCATCGGCTCACGAATCTGCAGTGTGACGTTGTCCGCTAGGTTCCCAAAGCACTTGCCCGATATTTTGTCCGGTAATCCGGCGTAGCTCTCGAACAGATCGGCTGCACAGGGGACGTCAAAACCCATGGTATCCCGAATCGGTTTTCCGACATTCAGCGTGTCGGTCATGGCCAAATCCGCCATGTTTTCCCGGATACGTTCGGCGAGGCGAAATAGCAGTCGCCCCCGCTTTAAAGGGTCCATGCGCGCCCATTCACCCTCGTCAAACGCTCGCCGCGCCGCCTCCACGGCTCGATCGACGTCCATGGCATCGGCCAGAGCGACGTTCGCAAGTTCTTTGCCTGTGGCGGGGTTCGTGACGCTCCATGTTCGACCAGAGTGGCTGTCACTCCAGACACCGTCAATGAAAAGCTGACACGGCCAAGTCGGCATGATATCGAGTCTCCTCAACGATTCGACGAATAACGCGAACAGCAAGCGTTCTCAAGGTCGAAGGAGTCTACGGAAGAGCCACTGCTTTCGCTACCCTCTGGCGATCGCAGTCCCGTGAGGCACACGATTCGCGGACAAATTAGGCGTTAAGCTTTGGCTGGAGCGAGGCGAAGCTGTGAGAGAATGCGCGCGATGGTGAGTCCTAGGACAAAGCCGGCGACATTTCCGATGGCGTCCCGCGGGTCACAGGTCCGACTAGGAACCAACGCCTGAAGTCCTTCCACCGTGACGCTGTAGCCCAGCATTGCGAAGATGATGATCGACGGTATTTCGCCACACACCGCGAGACTCAGACTACACACCGTGGCTGACAGCACGGTAAACGCAATCACGTGCAGCAACAGATCGCTCGCACTTTGCACCCAACCCAACGATGTGTCACGGACGAACGCAAATGGGTCCGGCGTTAGCAGGGCCCACGACACGGCCGCGAGCTGAAACAGTGACAGCAGCAGATGAGCGGTATTCCACCGCCGGCGGGAGGAAGACTCTGAATCATCGTTAAGCATGATCAACCTTCATTTCGGGCATCCTGGCTCACTTTTTTGGTGTGTGCCATTCTGCAAACTCAAACCTACCGGACTCGACATCCTCGGACGATACAACCATCCTTCTGGAGCCTAGCTCGCCGCTCACTGCACTCCTCAGACTCGCACCGATGCGGCGCGTCAATTCTATTATTTAGTCGTCAGGCGTCCTTCATTCCGTAGCTTTGTGGCATTCGGCGCATTCGGCGCATTCGGCAGTACGCTTGCAAACATCATTCCCGTCACGATGCTCAGCTGGCGATCATTCGCAGCATTCCGGCAGGTTTTTCTTCCCTTTCCGCTTCACAGCCAGAGCCGCACGACCCTCAGAACCGTAATGGTTCCGACGAGTTTCCCAGTTTCTTCGGGGGTGTTTGTTCTGGCTGCATGGCGTTCCTCCCGGAGTTGCCTTTATGGGGTACACTTTCACAGGCTGCTAGATCTACCGATTTTATGTGAGGCCACAGGATCGACACGACCGCTGCTGGTTAAGTAATCCGCGTACGTGAAGGTCCTGCCTCAAGAGTCATCTGGTCGCTAGACTACTTGGCGAGGCTCAGCCCAAGAATTTATATAGATCCTCGGAGAACGTCATGTTGGGTCCGACAACTCAGCCTGCTCGCATGTCCAGCATTCGATGTCCCGTCCTGATCCCATTGTATGGTGCAGATCTTCCGTCCTTGTGCGCGGAGGTCGATGGGATGTACGGGTGTGGTTCGAGTGCTGTCAGTGACTTCCTCCTCAAGTTCGCCGGGGCCGAGGCCAACCATTGCTGTTTCATCCGCCACGCTGGTATTTTTTCAGTCCAGCGGATTGGTGGCCGAGTCTGGGTCAACGACCTTCCTGTCAACGGCGTAATCCGACTCAGCGAAGGCGATGTCATCTCCCTTGGAGCCGTTTCATATCGTTTGGAGTTTCAGGCCGCGGCCGCGTGTCTGCCGGAGCCCGACGATCGCACATTGACTTCATTCATGTCTCACGCGATCGTTGCTCCGCTACCGTCCGCCGATCGAACGACCGAATCACGGCCAATCCCTGCTGAGCAACCCGCTGCGTCTGCTCAGGAGAAATCCTTGCAGACGCGATTTCAACAAGAACTCGCCGCTACGCAGCAACTCGTGATGCTCCGCCAAAAGGAGTTAGCGGAACTTACTGAGATCGTGGTCGAGAGAGAACGCGAAGCCGACGCGAAGCACGCTGAGCGTGAGGAACTGGTGTCCGCTGTCCGGGACCTGCAAAAAGCTCTGTTGGACGCTCGTCAGGATCTTGAAGACGCCTATCGCGTGAAAAGCGAGTCTAGGTTGCTGGAGCAACGGCTGGAGCAAGCTCGTCTCTCCTTTGATGAACTTAGCCAAAGTCAGCTATTGAGTGAATCGAATCTCCGTCAGACGCGTGACGAGCAAGTGTTGTTGCTAGCGACGTTGGCGGCTTCCGTTCTTGAAACTGATGAGTTGCACGCTCAGTTAGCTATGTATTCTCTGGCGGAAAACTCCGTATCGTCGGGGCAGCAAACCACTGCTGATACCGGTTCTAGTGAATCCTCCGATCGGCTTGCACGGGAACTGGATCTACGCGCGGAACTTCTCGACCGACGCGATGAAGAACTCCGTGAACGAACGCGAAAAATCGTGCTCACCGAAGTCGATGTCGTATCGCAGCGTCGGCTGTTGCTGGAAGCACGTCAGCAACTAGAACAAGGTCGTGCCGATATCCGGGTGGCGATGCTCACAAACACTGAACTTGGGACATCAACATCGCGAGGAGAGTTAGTCGCTTCATCATTCGCTGGTCAGGAGACTTCCGATCGCCATGTCTCGCTTGATGCTGAACTAGCCTATGATTTGGATTATCACCATTCGAATGACTCGTCGTGCGTGCCCTCTACCGATCTTCGAGCTGAACTCGCGGGACTGTTTGGACTGCGACCATCGACGGCGGGTAGTTTTTCCCCGCCTGCTGCTTTTGTGGATCTCTCGGAACCCTCGGGCGAAAATCAGTCCGTCGCCTTCCATTTCAGTTCCTATGCGGAACTACTTCCACCGACGGTATCGACCCTGACGGTAGACGATGACGCGGCTCCTCCTCGCGAAGAGAACTCCGACGATGTCGTCCGCGACTACATGGAACAACTCCTGTCACGCTATCGCAAATCCGCGGGTACCGTGCTACCGAGTGAACTTCAGGCTGCTGACAACCAGACATACCCTGGGGTTAATTCTGCCGCTAGGACACTCGGGAGACCTTTGCCTAAATCGCCGCCTAAAGTGATTTCGTACCTCGACCAGTATCTGGCAGCCAGCATGAGAGATCTGGACACCCCCGTACCTCCGCCGATGTCCGTACCGAACACTGACGCCGCAGACGCCCCCGGCTACGTGGTGACCGACGAGCTACCGATTCGCCAGCGGCGACAAATTGATGTTCTCAATATGAAGGAGAATATGCTGTCCTTCCGCTCACTCTCTGCCCTGTCTGTTGAGAACGCGTTAGCGGCGCACGCCATCAAGGTGGAGCTTCGTGGCTTCCATGGTCGCTTCGTGACTGCCGCGTTGCTTGTCGTCATCACGCCGCTCATTGGGTTTGCGAACACCTACGGTGTGATCGACGCACCCTTCCTTATGTGGGTCATGCTGACGGCGTCGATCGCTATTTTTTTTGACTTGCTTCGCCGATATCTGGCCATCGCTGTTCACTCCAGCAATCCCCTAGCCCTGCTGTTTACGTCCTCTTGGACCAAGGGGCGTATTCCACTCTCCGCTGTGAAGATGGCTTCCGCTTCTGATGGCACCAACTCTGATACCGACGATCTGATATCTGTCACGAATGCTTGCCGTCTGACTTCCTAGACAACGATAGCCCGCTCCGGCTCTCTTGGCGTGTTGCCGGTTTTGCCGATATTCCTACGTCGGCTTACTTCTTGGCCGCCCGCGGTACCCTTATCCTTGTTTTCTAGCGGCCTTACTGCTCCGGGCTTTCTCTGCACCCCCGGTGACTGACAACCGGAAGGTTTGCCGCTATCATCGCGGGATTGCCTTCTGACTGTTTCACTGGAGTCTGCCTGTGCCTGCTTTTCACCGTCTGTCCCTGCTGATCTTTCTTGTTTCGTTTGCTGGTTGTTCGGGTGATTCTCCGCCATCGCTCACGGTTTCCAAGCTGAGCGATGCTGAAGTCGCTGCCACCAAGGCCCTGCTGGCGGCCGGGGCGACTGTCAAGACGAATGCAGCCGGTTCAGTTACCGATATAGATCTACACCAGCTTATGCTGACAGCCGAAACTCTTGATTTTCTGCCTGATTTGATTTCTCTTCGGGTTCTTAACCTTGCTGATTCTTCGTTCAACGACCAGTCTTTGCCCGTATTGGAAAGGGTCTCGCCGCTGTTGACCCTGCTCGATCTTCGTGGCTGTGGATTATCCGATAAAGCCCCTAAAGTGATCGCCCGGTTCACTGGTTTGCGAGTCCTGCGTCTCAATGGGAAGGACGGTGATACCAGTATCAGCGATGACGGGGTCAAGGCTCTCGCCGCCTGCAAATCACTGAAAGTTCTTGCGTTGGACGATCTCTTTGTTGGCTCCGACGGTTTAGCTGCGTTAACTGGTCTCACAAATCTTGAGGAACTTTATGTGGCCGGTACTATTATCGATGATCATTCCTGCCAGTTGATCGCCGATATTCCCCTCCTCAAAAAACTCAGACTCGCCCGAAATCAGGTCACCGACGACGCCTTGGCTACGCTCTCAGCTTGTTCCTCGCTGGAAGAATTGGATTTGAGCGAAGATTCAAAGATCACCGACGCTGGGATGGCTCATCTCGCAAAGCTGGTGCAATTGAAAAAACTGAATCTGTGGCGGGTTCTTATCTCTGACGAAGGTGCTTTGGCACTGGCTCCTCTCACCAAATTAGAATGGCTGAATCTCGACAACACCAAGTTGTCCGACACCGGCATGCCCCTGCTGCAGCAGATGACTGCTCTGACCTTCCTTCATCTTGGTTCCACTCAAATCACCGCTGCCTCGGCTCCTGCCTTGTTTCATCTTAAGTCACTCAAGGATCTTAAAATTACCCGCACGGCTCTTGCCGCCAGTGACGCTGCTGTCGCTGAGTTGCATAAGTTTCTCCCTGATGCCGATATTCAAACTGAATACGTCGACGCCCCCTGATCCTTCACCCTTTGTTGATAACTTGTTGATCACCGCACTTTGAGTATTTCGGGTCTATCCTCCTAGGCCTTTCGTCGGTTTTTGTGTTGCGTCCGGTTGTTGCTTATCACTTGTCTTTTCATGAGTCTTCGCTTTGTTTCCCCTCTGTTGTTACCCCTGTATTAACATGGTCATATTTCTTTAAGCCTTGTATTTCTTGTTTAATTTTTCCTTTCCTCGCTTAGTTATCAACATTCGTCTTCGGGTTTACTACCACTTCTACTTTCTTTTAATTCCTTTTTCACTCACCTGCCGCAAACGTAATAAAAGCCCCGTTGATGTGACTCAACGGGGCTCGCATTTTTTTCTTGACGTTCTACAGCTTACTTCATAAAGAAGTCGGTCGGGCCCCGGAAAGTGTAGTACGGATACTGAACCTGCGCAGGAGCGGCATTTTCAGGTGGGTACATCAGATTCTGAGGTGCGTGATACGTGTGAAAATTGCGGTGCACAGGATGACACGGAAGATTACATCCGGGATCCTGACAATTAGCCGCCCCGTGACCCTCACCAGACTGACACATCGGGCAGTCATGGTTCATAGGCGGTCCGCCGCTGGAAGCTCCGTAGGCCTCCTGCGGGCTTTGGCCTCGCATCGTAGGGGTAGAAGTGGCGCAACCCGTAACAAATACCCCGATCGCCCCCGAAAGCAACATAGCCATAGTTCGATACAGCATGGAAAGGACTCCCCGATGTCCAACGCAACTATCCTCTGCTATCGTGGGCAGAAGACCTAAGAAGATATCCATTTTCGGCACTCAGCAGTCCGAAACGGTACCGCGCTGCAGCAATGACAACAGCGTTACTATTCGTTATCGGCAGACGAATCGTTGAATCGTGCAAAATCCCTACAAAACAACAAGAGATCGGTGGGAAGTTATGAGCGGTCTTGCGGAAAGAGGGCGAGGGGAATACAGTCCGGAGTCGATTTACGTGGCCAGCGACAGAGAGTAGAAATCGCCGTAAATACGTGCGAAATAAGGGTTTAAGAATAAACAGGGAGTATCAAAGTGCATATAGCGGCGTCAACGCGAAGCCTATGGGATTTAGCGTTCCCGGCAGCCTGTCTGCAGATTCAGGAACTAGGATTTGACAAGGTAGAGATCTGGTTAAATGAAGAATACGACCAATTACGACCGTCGAGAGTGGCAGCAGATCCGGAAGGCTGTTCGGGTTTAATGCGAGAAGCGAGCCGTCTAACACCGAACGCGATATTCCTTGAAAGCGAAGTGGATATAGAAACGTTCAAAGGGATCGTGAAGTTTGCGAAGCTGCAGCGGATCGTACAAATCACCATCCAGAGCTCACCGAAAGGGACCCCGTTCAATACGGAAATAGACCGTCTTCGTGAGCGAAACGCGATATGTCATCATGAAGCGATCCGACTCTCGATAGGAACCAAAACAGGGACCCTGACAGAAGACCCTCATACGGCAGTAGAACTGTGTCAGTCGGTGAAAGGGCTAGGGATAACTCTGGACCCAAGTTATTACATCTGCAGACCAGGGAGCCCGTTAAATTATGATAGAGTCTATGAGCATGCGCAGCATCTGCATTTGCGAGACACGTCGGCTACAGAGTTGCAGGTGTTGGCAGGACTAGGTAGCGTCGATTACAACCACATCGTGCAGATGTTGCGGCAGACGGGCTTTCAACGGACGCTCAGTGTGGACCTGTTGCCACGCACGATGAGCGGCGAAGAACGGCTGCGGGAGATGAGAAAATTACGTTTACTGCTGACGAGTCTGTTGTAAAGACAGACATCATGAGCAGATCAGGAAGAACTGAAAACGATTCAGGAGATGACTCAGGTAAAGAGCAGTTGGGGAAAACGAGAGTCACGGGCGACCGCACGACTTTACTGAAGCGCGTGAGTCTTAAGTATGGAATCGACGGGGCAGTAGGTTTTGCGATATTGGCAAGACTATGGCAATTACTGACAGGACCAGTGACGCAGTTGCTCTTGGTTTGGAGTTTTTCCAAGGCGACGCAGGACTATTACTATGCCTTCAGCAGCCTGCTCGGCATGCAGATCTTTGTGGAACTGAGCTTGCACGTGGTGTTGATTAGCGTGAGCAGCCATGAGTGGTCAAGGCTGTCGTTGGTGGAAGGGGAAATAGTCGGAGACGCGGACGCTAAGTCACGCCTGATATCACTTGGTCGCATGATGTTGCGGTGGTACGGGATAGCAGCACTGGTGTTTGCGACAGTCATCACCCTAGCAGGGTTGTTGTTTTTCAGCCAAACACCGCTAACAGCGACAGCGGTAGAACGCGAGAACGTAGCATGGCTGACACCGTGGATAGCACTGGTGATCGTGAACGGGCTTCAGTTGCCGCTGCTTCCGCTGACATCCATTCTGGAAGGATGTCAGCAGCTAGCAGTGGTGAACCGAGTAAGATTCTGGCAGGCGGTGACCGGTACTTTAGGCGTATGGTTAGCCATCTCTACAGGTTTTGGATTATGGTCATTGGTGGCATCGTCGGCCATTCGATTGGGTGGTGAGTACTATTTGGTAGCAGTGCGATACCGAAGATTTTTCGGGGCATTTCGATTGCCACCAGCGGCGGATCAAGTGGATTGGCAGCAAGAAATATTGCCGCTGCAATGGCGAATAGGAGTGCAGGGGATCATGCTTTGGTTAGCAAATTCGCTGCCGCTGTTGTTGATCTTTAAGGGCCGTCCTGAGGGCGAAGCAGCACAGTTAGGAATGACGTGGACCATATTGACGGCACTGCAAGGGGCATCATTGGCATGGATCGAAACACGACGTCCAGTTTTCGGAGCACTGATAGCGGGAAAAAAATATAGGGAACTGGACGAGTTATTTTTTAGGATGATGAGGATGTCGATGTTGTTGATGACATTGGCAGCGTTCAGTTTCAGTTTGACGGTATGGTGGATAGGTACGCGGAGTGAATGGATTTTCGAACGTCTAGCAAGTCGGATGTTGGGAGTGGGACCGACAGCCATGTTTGCGACAGCGATGGTATTGCTGCAGTATGCCCTTTGCACAAATCTTTATGTACGAGCCCATAAACGGGATCCGTTTTTATTGGCTTCGATCATATCAAGTGTCAGCTTAACGGCATTTCAAGTATGGCTAGGAAAACAGTACGGTAGCAGTGGGGTGGCAGCAGGATATCTGTTGGGGATAGGCTGCGTGCAGGTACCACTCTGGACATTAATATGGGTGCGTACACGTAAGGCATGGCATGCCCCGGAGCTAGGCGATGGCTAAAGAAGAGCAACCGCCAGTGAGTGGAGACGAGCAATCACATGTACCGAGTTTATCCCAAGAGATGCTCATCCTAGAACGCATAAGCTGTCCCTTGTGCGGATCTACCGAAAGCTCAGTCTTAATAACGTCAAACGACAAACTGGGTGGTATCCCTGGTGAATTCCACGTCGAACGCTGCCACGCATGTGGGCATAGGTTTATGAATCCACGGCCGACGTTGGTGAGCCTAGCGGCATGTTATCCACAACAGTACGGTCCACATCAAACGGTTCCGCGAGCGATAGGCGACCCCGGCAGGACGAAGATCTCGGGCCAAGAAATCAAGCCTCCAGGGACCATGACAGGCCGGCCACTGTATCTTCGAGTATTACCACTGCGATATGTACCAGGATTAAAAAAAATCTACGAATGGCTGCTTGATGATCGGAGCCAACCCGTGCCGCGGGCGACAGAAGTAACGCGTCGTGCCGGAGAATCAGCACCGATAGAAAGCAGCCTTAAGAAAAAACCTCGTGCCCTAGAACTAGGGTGCGCCACTGGACAGTATCTGATCCAATTGCAGGACGCAGGCTGGCTGGCGACAGGAATTGAACTGGGTGAGCGGCCGGCAACGATCGCCAAAGAATCCGGTTTGAATGTGCATCGCGGAACCTTGGAAACCACTGATCTTGAGACAGAGCAGTTCGAACTCGTCGCAGCATGGAAGGTGATAGAGCATGTGCCTGATGCGAAGGCGACGTTGCGACGTCTGAATACGTTATTGATACCGGGAGGAACGCTGCTGTTGAGTATCCCGAACGCCGGCAGTTGGGAATCAAGGTTTTTCGGGAAAAGCTGGTACGTGTGGGAGTTGCCACGGCATCTGCACCACTTCACACCAGCATCGATCAGAAAATTGTTGGAGGAATGTGGGTTTACGAACATCACCATCATTCACCAGCGGAATTTGTCGAATGTCGTAGGTAGTCTGGCGCTGTCGATTCTGGCTCGTTGGCCAGAAAGTCGGTTTGGTCGGAGGCTGCTGCGCTATCCTGATCGGCCGACAACAGCCACAAAACTCGTGCTGGCCCCATTTGCGCATCTCCTAGCTTGGATGCGTCAAGGCGGGCGATTGACGATTTCTGCCAAGCGGGGGACATCGGAGAGCCGCCCTTGAACATCCTGTTCCTGTCATCGGGCGATCGGGTACCTTCGGCGCGATTTCGCATTCTGCCATACCTCCGACATTTTCGCGAGGACGGGCATCGAGCGGTCGTTGCCCACAGCTTTCCACAGAAGTATGACTACTTTCCGAGGATGGGTTTTCGCCCGAGCCAATTGTTGAAACGCAGCGTTCGTTGGTGGCACTGGTTGCGGACAAAGCTGCAGCGTTATGACGCGGTGTTCATTGATCGTGAGATCTTCGACAATACGTCGATTCACATGGAACAACGGTTCAAGGAATCCTGTCAGAGACTGGTGATCGATCTGGATGACGCGGTGTTTCTTCGCTATCCCGAGAAGTTTACACAACTGATGAAGCTCGCAGACATGGTCGTTTGCGGAAATCGGTATCTGGTAGAAAAAGTTCGACCGCTGAATTCCACGATCTGTCATGTCCCAACAAGCGTAGATCAGGACGAATATACAGCGCGAACTTATGAACGGGTGAGCGAGGTTCAGCGGGAAAGTGCCGTTCCTCCGGTCTTGGGATGGATGGGAACGGCCGGCAATCTGAAGTATCTCACCATAGCCGCGGAAGCCCTGCGGAAACTCGCGCAAGAAATGCCGTTCGAACTGCGAATAGTCGTGCCGGACATATCGCCACTCCGTGAGATAGATCTGTCGGGCGTGAAGGTGATTCACGAGCAGTGGCAACCGGAACATGAAGCTGCCCAGCTGCGGCAGTTTGATATCGGCCTGATGCCCCTGTTTCCTAATCAGGAATGGGATATCTACAAATGCGGGCTCAAACTCATTCAATATCTAGCAGTGGGTATACCGGGAATCGCCGCACCGGTCGGCGTGAATACCGAGATCCTAGACCACAATCAGAATGGGATCGCGGCGGCGACAACAGAAGAGTGGCTGACGGCTCTACGACTGTTGACCACACATCCAGAGATTCGCCAACAGATGGGAGAACGCGGTCGGAAAACGGTAGAGCAGAAATACTCAATCCAAGCCAATTATCCAGTGCTCCGCGATGCCCTGCTGGGCATCACAGAGTGACAAATCATGCGCGGGATGGATGGCCCCACCCGGCAGGCAGGCCGTCAGTGATCTCGACGTGTTCAAAGTCCACGCAGGAGCGTGCGCCAACAGTTCGGGCCCAAGTCGCCATGCGGTGCAAGCCTTCAGCCAAAGAAGTCGCCGGACAGTCGCCGAAGATATGAACGCACTTCGCATGGTCGGCCCAAGCGATTTTGACTTCGTTGCGTGCAGCAAGAAACTGAATGTTCGGCTCAACCTGAAATTCACGGCAAACAGCCATCGCGAGATCTAGGACCGTAGTGGGCGTGCTGGCACCCACATTAAAAACTTGGCAATTGGCCTCAGCCAAAAAAGGCGCTGAAATCATCGGCTGCATGAAGTCGCCGACGTACGAGAACGCGCGCTGTTGCCATCCGTCACCAAAAATCGGGAGTGGCAATCCTTGCATGATGCGATTCATGAATATGCCCACGACGTTGCGGTACTTATCACCGATGTTTTGATATTCGCCATACACGTTGTGCGGACGAAAGATGGTAAAGTTCAGGCCGAATTGTTCGTGAGCCGCTCTCAGATCCAGTTCCACAGCATACTTCGAAATACCATACGGGTCTTCCGGCAGAGGCAGTGTGGATTCCAGCATCGGAACCTGACCTCTGCCATAAACGGCGATCGAACTGGTGAAGACAAAATGGGCCACAGCATGCCGGACAGCCGCATTGATCAAATTCACGCTGCCGATGAGATTATTCATATAATTGAAGCGGCGGATGAAATGGCTCAGCCCCTCAGCCGCATAAGCGGCCAAATGAAATACGTAGCGAAAGGAGTGTTTTTCAAACAACCCTTCGATGAATTCGTGGTCAGTGACGCTGCCTTTCACGAAACGGACACGCCCGGATCTCGGGATATTTTCAACAAAACCACCGGAGAGATCATCGAGGACGACGATCTGTAAGCCGTCAAATCGGGGATCTTCTAGGAGACTCCGAGTCACATGCGAACCGAGAAATCCCGCTCCGCCAGTGACGAGGATCGAGTTTTGAGCCGCCATATTACTGAACCTTCCAACGTGCCGCTTGTTTGGGACATGGCAAGCATAAACGGCGAGACACGCTTTGACACTGCCCCGAACCTTCGCTACTATCGAAATTGAAACATTCGCCCTTTTCTCCAGCAGGCATCCTCCGGAGCATACGATGCGACAACAGGTCCTTTTCGCAGCTTTTCTGCTCCTGATAGTCAATCCCGCGATTGCCTTCGACGGCCCAAGGCAAAGCACAAACGTGCCGCGCTTTGACGCCGCCGTCGATAGAGCTCTCGCATACCTGCGGACCGCTGCGGAGAAGGAAGAACAGCACGCCGGGAATCAGATTCTGGCAGCCTATGCGATGCTCAAATGTGGGATACCAAAGGAAGACGCGTTTGTCGTGAGAGCGGTGGCGGCGGCGGTCGGTCGGACGAGCACGGGTCAGTATCAGCCCATGTCAGCGTACGATCATATCTACGGCGCTGGTGTGGATTCGATGCTGCTGGTGGACCTCGATGCTAAGGAACTGTACCAGCCGAACCTGCAGGTGATCGCCAATTATGTGCAGTCTATGCAACGGGGCGACGGTTCATGGAGTGATGGACCCCAGCAGCCGGGCGATGTGAGTATGTCGCAGTATGGTGTTCTTGCTCTCTGGGCCTGCCAACGCGGGGGTAGTAATGTCTCCCCGGCATCGCTGGAAAGAGCGGCAGACTTCCTCATGAAGAGAGGCAATGCAGACGGCGGATGGGGATATCGTCCCGGTACCACACAGGGACCTGGTGCAGGTGCCTCCACCCACAATATGACAATGGCGGGCGGTGGCGCAGTAGGGATTTGCCGCTTGCTCCTCCACGGGCTGCGAAGTCCGCCGAAGCCGGAGAAAAAGGCGGAAGACCTGTTGCCCGGAGGGCTCACAAAAATTGATCCATTGGCTGACGCTGGTCAGTTTGGGTCAGTCTTTCCTGACTATAAGCCGCAGATCAGCGCAGGTGCGATGGATGGCCGTGTTGACCGCGCGTTTGGCTGGAATCTCGCCAACTTTCAGGCCGTCAGTCGTGTGGAACACAATCTCTACTACTACTATTGCTTAGAACGAGCAGCAGCCGTAGGTGATCTGGGAAAGATCAACGGCGAAGACTGGTTCATCGTGTTTGGTGATGGACTCTTGGCTCTTCAGGCCCAAGACGGCAGTTTTAGCACGCACTCGGGTCAGATCGTCGGGACCAGCTTTGCCCTGCTGTATTACATGAAATCCACGGATCAGATTCTGAAGAAGATGTATGGACTTGGGCAGCAGCAGGCAGATCGAGGCAATCCGTTTGGTGATAAGAAAAAGAAAGAACCCACGGAACTGGATCGACTGATTGCGGATATCGCCAATATGGACTTCGACAAACTTGATGAGACGCCAGTCGAAGTCGCTGATGAAATTGTGCGGAGTGTGCTGTCGATCGATGATCCGGAAAAACTGGTCGGCCAAGAAGACCAGTTGAAAAGTCTGATGAAACACCCCAATGACAAAGTTCGCAGCGCGGCAGTCTGGGCATTGGGCCGGACGGCCGATTTCAAACTGGTACCATTAATGCTGGAAGGTATCCGCGACAACAGCGTGGATGTCAACACCGAAGCCATTCAGGCATTGAGATTTATCGCCCGCAGACCACAGGGATTCGGCGAGACATTGGCTCCATTTGCCGCGCTCGGCACAGAAGATCAGATCAAGAACGCATCGCCCGAAGAACGTCTGCGACTCGCAACACCGTGGCGAGAAAAAGCACTGAAGGACTGGTCCGGCTGGTACTTCAGTGTGCGACCCTTCGAAGACCGCGGTGGTCTGGATGAACTGCAACTCGCCGTGCCGCTCGGGAAATAGGCGTCGCTTCGGCATAGGCGTCGCGTCGGCATAGGGAGTCCGGGCTCAGAGTTGATGGTACCCGCTTTTTACCGTTCACGCCTCAGAACGAAACCTGCGTAAGCAACCCCCGATAAACACAAATTCACACAGATAGAAATCAACAGGCGATCCGTGTTCATCAGTGGTTTAGACTGCCATTCTCGAAATGTCGTGAACGGTTACGAAATCCCAAACACAGCGATGGACACGGAGTCGCAGTCCATGCGGTAGCCCAGAGGATAGAAGCGTGTCCAGCGACGGAATCAAAGCATCGCTGACCATTTCGCCGCTGGGATTCGCAGAGTACCGGCAAGCTGACGCATGCCGCTCGCCATCAGGCGCGAGCGGCTTCTGACAAAAATTCCCGCGTGATGGCTTGCTGAGGGTCTTCGAAGATCTGTTCCGGGGGTCCTGATTCGGCGATGCGACCGGCGTGCAGAATGTGGACTTGGTGCGCGACGGTGCGGGCGAAGGACATGGCGTGAGTCACCACGATCATCCGCTGACCGCTCGCCGCAAGATCAGTCATGACGCTGATGACATCGGCGGTCGTGCGTGGGTCCAAAGCGCTGGTGGGTTCATCGAAGAGAATGGCCTCCGGATTCATAGCGAGTGTCCGGGCGATCGCGACGCGCTGCTGCTGGCCGCCGGACAACGAACCGGGGCGGGCGTGTTCTTTGTCGGCCATGCCGACGCGCGCCAGAATGCGACGCGCGTTCAGCACGGCGGCTTCGCGAGACTGTTTCAAAACGTGGATCGGAGCTTCCGTCACGTTTTCCAGCACGGAACGATGCGGAAACAAGTTGAACTGCTGGAACACCATCCCGACGCGCTTTCGAATCAGCAGCAAAGCCGCATCACGTTCAGGCCCGACCGCCGCATTGAGCACGATATCATTCACGCGGATCGATCCGGAATCGAAGGATTCCAGTCCGTTGATGGTGCGCAACAGTGTGCTTTTGCCGCCTCCCGATGGTCCCAGCAGCACGCAGACTTCGCCGTCGGCTACAGTCAGGCTGACACCGCGGAGAACTTCATGCTGCTGGTAACGTTTGACGAGATTGGTCAGTACGATCATCCGCGTCGCTCCTGATTCAGCTTTTTCTCTAGACGATTCGTCATCACGGACAGCGGATAACTCATGGCCAGATAAAGCAGCGCGGTGAGCAATCCCAGTTCTACTATCGCCCCGGCGCTGCGGGCTTGGATGTAGTACTGCTTTGAAAGTTCCACGACCGTAATCACTGAACACACGGCCGTATCCTTGAACAGCGCGATGAAGTCGTTGGTCATCGGCGGCAAAACTAGACGTGTGGCCTGAGGAATGATGATGCGCCGCAAGGCGAGACTGCGGGACATGCCGAGCGAGATCGCCGCTTCCATCTGGCCCCGCGGAATCGACAGTATCCCGCCGCGATAAATTTCTGCTTCGTACGCCGAATAGTTGATAGCTAGACCCATCACCGCCGCGGCAAACGCATTGATAGTCAGTTCCATGCCGGGGAAAATGATGTCTAGCAGCTTCGGTGTTAGGAAATAGATTAAATACAACTGCAGCACCAGCGGTGTGCCACGGACCACTTCAACATACACAGCCGCTGGTTTGCCCAGATACCACGGCCCGTACAATCGAGCCAAGGCGATCAGCAGACCAATAAACACCGCGATCGGCATGGCTGTAATCGAGAGCAGGATGGTCATTCCAGCCGACTTCACCAGCAGCCCACCCCGCTGTTGAATGACGGTCCAGCCGCCGGAAGGTTCGTAACGGACCGTCGCCGCATCCTGATCATCACCATCCGCAGCTCGGGCGGGACTGCCGATAAAGCCGCCGGATTCGTCCGTTTCCAGTCCCCGCATCCTCTGCGTGTCATTCCACATGCCGTACTTCGCAAAGATCCGATGCAGTCGCCCGTCCTGGAGCGCCTTCAGCAGAATTTCGTTCACGGCGCGCAGCAAATCCTGATCTGCCTTGCGCGTCATCGCGACGTAGAAACCGCGGCCCACTGGCGCACCGATCGGACGCAGTTGGGGAAACCCCTTGGCATAGAAACGCCAGATCGGCAGGTCCTGCACATTGGCGTCAATTCCGCTTAGTCCAAGTGCAGTGGCGTCCATGGCATCCGTCGCACCTTCGAACAGGGCCATGTCGATATCGTCGCCACCAAACTGCTCGACATAATCCTGAGCGGCTGATCCGCCAAGCGATGACACTTTGCGCTGGCGGCCATCGACGGGCTTGAGCAGATCGTCCCACGACGTGAGACTGTCATCAGTGGCGCGCCCAAGGAGTTGCAACTCATAGATATAATACGGGATCGAGAGCCCATAACGTTCGCCCCGATTGCTCGTCCATTCATAACCGTTGAGGACCAGGTCGATGTCACCGCGATCCAGCAGATCCGGCAGCTTATCCCATTGTCCCTGCGAGAATACCGCCGTGACACCCAAGTGTTCCGCAATCAATTGGGCCAGTTCGACTTCAAAGCCAATCAGCCGCGTGGGATCATCGGGATCCGGATAAATAAACGGACCACCGCCTTCCTGATCGGCTCCCCAGACAACAGTGCCGCGGAGACGTATCTGGTCGAGCCCATCGTCTGCCACGCTGGTTACTGGCGGCACCAGCCACGCGCCAAAAATGAACAGCAGAATGAGACGCACATCGCCCAGCATGAAAAGAACCTCAGGATGTCTGCTATTCGGTTCCGCCGGATTTCCCGATCTCTACTGTGGTGTAACCTCCCCGCGATTTGAACAACAGCACCAGCAACAAATAGCCCAGAAACATCGTCGCCGGAACACCGGCGGTGAGCTTGAGAGCCATCTGGCCTCCGAAGTTACGAGCATCTTTGACGCGGCTTTTGTCATCAGCGGCATTCGGCTGTCCGGTCTTGTCCCACCAGCCCTTCAGCTCTTCAATGTCAGGCGTCACCGCACCACGTTTGGCAAGTATCGCGTGATCGCTGTTGAGCGTCTTTGCGTCATCAATCAGCACACCCACTTTTCGACCGTCCAGCCCGCGAATCTCAGGAAAGACCAGAAAGCTGCTTCCCTCAGCCGCCGCATATCGTTCATAAGTTGCCATGGAGGATTGCTGCAGTTCAGCGGAGGCATGGTAGTCCTGCTCGTAACCGATCCCCGGACCACCAAGGAAACCACCAGACAATGCTCCTGCGGCTCCGACCGCCCCCATGGTGATCGCCCCGCCGCGCGGAAAACGTTCGCCGACAACTCCAAGCATTGTTGGCCAGAGGAACGTCTTTCCGAGTCCATAAATAGTGACGGCCACCCAGATCAGTCCCGCACTTGACGTGGAGCCAAGCAGCAGCAGCCCGGTTGTTCCAAGAATCGTGCTGGCACAAAGCAGGCCCAGCGGATTGATCTTCTCCACGATGGGGCCGGCAAAGAATCGCAAAACAAACATGATGCCGGACGCATAAATGAAAAGGAACAGACCCTGTCCCGTCAGGATGGACTCGGTGATATTCGCGATCCAGCTGTCGGTCCCGAGTTCGACATATCCGACGCAGGCCTGCAGGATCAGTAGGCAAAGTAGGATCGGCGAAGCAAACTCTAGCAACATGTTGCCGAGGCTGATTCCGGCTTTGGCCAC
Source organism: Planctomycetota bacterium (assembly GCA_003670925.1). Taxonomy (GTDB): domain Bacteria; phylum Planctomycetota; class Planctomycetia; order Planctomycetales; family Planctomycetaceae; genus SXXK01. Next base: position 23,457 of record QWQG01000126.1, read on the forward strand.
ATCGGACTTCGGATACTGCTCGTTCAACACGATACTGCCGTACCAGACTGTCGGCACAATGTAGAGTGCGATCGGGATCTCCCAACGGACGTTACCGACCAGCAGCTTCGCCAGTAGTCCGCCAACAATCAGTCCTCCCGGCCAGCCGGCATGCAGAATATTGAGGTAGTGAGTTTTCTTCTCGGGATAGATATTTGCAATCAGGGGATTGATCGCTGCTTCGCAAAGTCCGTTGGCAACGGCAAAGCAGAACATTCCCCAGTAGAGACAATGAAAGGTTGCCTCCTTTCCTGCGGCGGCATAAACCGGAGTCGCTGCCAGAGTAATCACCACGGAAAGAATGTGCAGAAAGAAGGCAATCCCCAAAATCGTTTTATAGCCAAGTTGGTCGGTGATCAGACTGGCCACAAGAATAACAATGCCGAATCCGACGAGCCCACCACCGGTGATGGTGCCGAGTTCTGACTGTGTGAATCCGAACTGATACCCCCACTCGGCAAGGATCCCTCCTCGAACAGCGAATCCAATGCCGGCCGTCATCAGGGTGAGGAAACTCGCCCACATCAGCTTTCCGCGGTTATGCAGCATCATGTTACTCGGCTGTTGAGTGGTGTGAGGCCGGACTTTCAACCGGCAGATCAAGATCCGCAGCCGCTTAGAATAACATTCGTGCAGCATCACCGTCACGAATCTTGCCGAAATTCCGGATACCTTTTCGCCTTCGTCTCACCGCTTTGCCATCGCATGCATCGGCATGGAACGCCACCAATCAACCGAGTTAGGATCGACGATTCCACAGATAGCGAAGAAACGACGTGAGGCCCGAAAAGCGATACGACGGATCGACGTAGTGCTGTATGACGTAGAACGCAAAATAGTAGAATCGACAAAAACTCCAAACCGTGATCACTAGCAACAACCCCGTCCTGACATTCGGGTGATCCACGATCAAAAGTCCGACGGCAATACAACCTGTGACCAGAAACAGAAACCCCTTGGCGATGATGATGCGGGAGTTTTTCAGATCACCGAGCATAGATGAGTCTCGATTCGTAATCACCGAAGTCGTGAGATTTGGGGCTGACTCTACTCCGCGCGGGCTTGATTGAGATGTTTGGTGGTGGCCGGATTCGTCAGAATTAGGCCATGAATCATGCCCACGTCCGAATTCTTGCGAATCCGGCTACACGCTACTTTTGCCCGTGCGGATGATAAGAAGCCAGCCACCGAATTCTCACGAATCCGGCGACGGGCCGGCCCATCACAGCCGCGCGGTATTAGACGCCTGATCAGGGTTTCAATGGAACGCAAGGAATCGCAACTCGACTCGGAGAGTCAAGCTGCGGATCGTGCGGATGGTAGCGGTTTGCTGTCCTTATTCGCAGCAGAGACGCTGAACGGATGTTCTAAGCCTCTTTGACTCAGAGTGAAGTAGGGAGTACCATACGCAGTAGTGAATCGGCATCGTGCGCTGTCAGCGCGGTCCTGCCCGGCTTTTTCGGGGTTGTTTCGTGCAACAATGACACAACTTAGTGCCAATGAAGGATCGGAGCCACTGACGCCACTGACGCCACTGACGCTAGCGGTGCACGTGCCGTTGTCAGAACGTCCGCTGGTGGCTGACGATGAAAACACGGTCATCAGTAGCCCCGAGCAACCTCGCGCGGGATTGAAGCTGGAATCTGCATCGTCGACGGCCGCCAATGAAGCGATCCGGAATCGTCTGTTTCCATCAAATGGAGTACTCAAGGGCGAGGAAGTCGGGATCCGCCTCGCTCACTTTGAAATAACCGGACGTCTGGGTTCGGGCGGCATGGGTGCAGTATTCAAAGCCACGGACTTGGAACTCGCGCGCGATGTCGCACTCAAGATTCTGCATCCGTCGTCATCACAGGACGCTTCGTTGATAGCGCGTTTCCGTAACGAAGCCCGCGCCTGTGCGCAGTTGAACCACGACAATATAGCGCGCGTCTACTACGCAGGAAGTCAGGGTGGGCTGTATTTCATCGCCTACGAATTCGCCAGCGGTCGCACGATTCGTGATCTGATCGTGGAAAGCGGGCGGCTGAGTCCATTGGACACGATTAACTATGCCATCCAAGTCACCTTGGCCCTGAATCATACGGCGGCCGCCGGGATCGTGCATCGCGATATAAAGCCGTCGAATATCATGTTGACGACTTCCGGGCGTGTGAAGGTCGTCGATCTGGGATTGGCACGCCGCGAGACGACGGATTCCATCGGTGATATCACGGTCGCCGGCACTACGCTGGGGACGTTCGACTACATCGCGCCGGAACAAGCGCGCGATCCCCGGAACGCCGACGGACGCAGCGACATCTATTCCCTCGGCTGCACAATGTACCACATGCTGACGGGACGACCTCCTTATCCGGAAGGCACGGCCCTGCAGAAATTACTCGATCATCAGGGCAAATCTCCCCCCGATCCAAGAACACTGAACACCAGCGTCCCTGAAGAAATAGCGGCCATCATGCGCAAGATGATGGCTAACAACCCTGATGCTCGCTACCAAGCTCCCGGGTTGCTGCTGAATGACCTAATTCACATGGCGCAGATTCTGGGCCTGCAGAGCGTCCCAGCGGAAGGCATCGTCTGGAGAAAACTGCCGGCGGCCCGAAATCGACAGCCTCTGGGCGCAGTCTGGGTTTTTGTCTCCGTGCTTTTAATTTGTCTCACGGCCGTTTTTCTGGATCGCGTTCCGCCTTCCCGTGTGAATGCCAGCAATGCGTTGGTGGAACCAGGAGACATCGGAAAGCAAGTCGATCAGCTACCGGAAGCCATCCGGATGCCATCTTCCAATGCCGTGACAGCAGCAGCTGGTGCGGACTCTGTAACAGTTCCGACACTACAAGAAGTGGATGTCCCGAAACCAGTCGATAGCAAAGCGATATCGGGACAGCCAAACAAGACCGTTGAGCCCCCTCCGGCAGCAACGGCCCAAGCTCTAGCATTTGTGCAACTGCCGATACCGCTGATATACCCATTCAGTTCTGCCATGACCCGGATGGGGATAGGTACGCCACAGATTCCGGAGTTGGTTCCAAACGTGATCAGCGCGGCCACATTGGGGCCGTTTGTGTTGCAGCGGACCACCGGAGCCAAAGAATCGTTCCGCACCTTGAAGGCGGCAGTGGCCGATGCCCGATCGGGCGACGTGGTGTTGTTGCGATACAACGGCTACCCGGACGATCTGCTGATCCAACCCCCCGTGCGGATCGTGGGTATGGACTTGACGATTCGCGCTGCCGATGGTTTCCGGCCAACCTTGGTGTTCGACGGGGTACCGGAGGGGACAGTTTCGCCGGGCCAGATGATCTCGTTGCGTGGCAATGGCAAGTTAACACTGCTAGATGTGGATTTGCGCGTCGTTGCCCGAGATGATCTCACGGCGGATCGTTGGAGTTTGTTTCATTGCACCGGTCCGAACAAGATCGAACTGTCTAACGTGTCAATCGACTGCCAGAATCCCGACGGTCAGCCAGCAGCGTTGTTTGATCTGGTGGGTGATACATCAGTCCCAGAATTAGGCGTGGTGGCCGAAACAGAAATCTCGCTGAACCGTGTGATTTGTCGCGCAGAATCGGATGGCATTCGAATCGCGTCGCAGGCACGCGGACGAATTCAGGTGCGAAACTGTGGCATCGCGCTCAATGGTTCGCTGATCGATAATCGGGGCGATGCGTCGATGACTCCATCGCGCGGCGCGGTGGAGGTGGTACTGAATCATGTCACCTGTTTGGCGTCCGCGCCGTTGCTGAAAATGGATGATACCGACAACAAGCAGCCGGGTGGAATGCAGCGTCTGATACCTCGGCTCTCAATCCGCAGCGAAGGGTGTGTGTTTGCGGCACAGGGGACGGATCGATGCCTGATGCTGACAGATGGCAGCAACTTTGTGGAAGAGCTGGAAGCCTTGGTATCATGGAACGGATTTAATAATCTTTACGATGGCTTCGAGATCTACTGGCAGATTAAGACATCGGCATTGGACTATGCGTCTCGTCGCCAAGACTTTGCACAATGGATTCGCTACTGGGGCGATCGTGCGGACAGTGAAGAAACCAACGCCGATATCCTCCCGAAACTCGCATGGCAGAACGACAGTTGGAAAGTTAGTAGCAATGACGTGTGGTTGCGGAACCTAACGCCATCCGCTTTTGAACTAAACGCCGCGATGTTCATTCCGGGGGCTAAAAATCTGCAACTGGCGCGCGATGGTTTCGTACCAGGCGTCAATGCCGCCGAACTTCCGCGGTTTCCGCAGCCGCCCGGAAGACCGGTCAACGATCCCGCTCAGAGTCCGCTCGGAAACCCAACTGCAGCAACAGATCGCGCGACAACAGGTGCAGCGGGGTCCGTGGCGCAGGCAACAGCCAACAACGTGACGCCCCCCGTCAGTCCAAGAATAGCCGCACCGCCGGCAGCCGAAAGCCCTGCCCCAACGGACGAATAGCTCAATGGTATCACACTCGGCGATTTGATTTAGAGGTGCGCAAAGTGAGATAAGCGAGCAGCGTGTGATTGCTGCTTCAAGAGTATCGCGTATTCGGCAATCGATGCCATGCGGGAATCCCAGCCCACGTCAAATTCAGACGAAGAACGTGCTATCGCTGAGCCGTTCCAGAGCTTGCCAACGCGTCTAGCACAGGTTTCAGCAGGAGCACCGTCTTGTACGTAATGATGTTCGCGGCTCCAGTCCCACCGGTAAAGTGGTGCGACGTGGATTCATGAATAGCCAGCAGGATAGGAGTCTCCCGAAACACTTCGAGCGTCTTTAGTCGGGCCTCGATGTATTCAGGCGTCCAGAAACCGATGATTTCTAGGAGCACTGTTCTGCCGTCGTTGTGGCGTAGCAAGAAGTCTGGAACAAAGGTCTTCTGACCGGAATGCAGCACTTCCGCTTCGCGTTCCAGCGTCCAGCCGTCGCGTACTTCATCTCCCCATTTTTCGGCAAAGTCCGCTTCGATCGAAGAATCATATTCCGCATCCGGCGTAAGGTGGCTCTGGAGCCCATCCCGATCAGTCAGGTCTAGGCTGAGTTTCCAGCGACTCCGGGTCTCTACTACAGCGTGCATTTTCCAGCCGGTGCAGCAGATCAACGCGGGCAGAAATTTGGCCATCAAAATGCCATACCGTCTTGTTTCTCGCAGCACAGATGCTGGCCCGTCGAGCCGAATATGATACGCTCCTTCGCCGGCGTAGGAAATAGTATGCATGAGTTTTGCTAGGCGCGCGGCGCGGAGAATGCGCTTGAAATCGGTCGTGACATCAATGTCCATCGACACTGCAGAAAACAGGGCCGCTTGAATCTGTGCCACGTTGTACCGCGACAGCAGGGCGCGGGGCTGCGGGTAGCCAGCAAATGATTCCAGTTGATGAAAGTCGATGACGTCGGCGAACAGTTCGGCCCGGATGTCGGACCAGTCGCGCAGCAGTTCTTTCGCGATTAACGCCCTCACGTTGTCCGCACAATGGTCAAACAGATTGTCGGCCTGATCCACTAGGGGGTGATGTCTGGCGGCGATTCGGAAAACCAGGCGCCGTAACCTTGGCGCTTCCCGGCGTCCGGCATCGGCGTATTTCGCCTGATCGTCAAGCAATTTGCAGAAGCCATCAATTCGCCGCAGCGGACAATCGACTTCGTCTTCGAAGATCCGGTGGACATCCCGATGCAAGTCCCGCCGCCGCCGTCCAAGTCCTGTGCGGTAGACTTCCAGCATCCGTTCGGCAAACGGCACATACTGCGCATGTTCGCCCGAGGTCAGCCGATCGGGAAGAATCCGCTGTCGCTGAAAATCATACTTGGCAATCGCATGTTCTTTCGTCAGCACTGTTGATCAATCCAGTGGTTGCTTGTCTGTTTCCTAGAAACTCAATGCTATGCTTCGCGCGGTCACGAGTGAGAGCATAGGTCAGCGGCATGCATCAGCTTGCAGTTACAAATCGTGTGCCACTGGGCCCACGCCGCTCGCCGGCCTGATCATAACCGACATTTTCGTTGAAGAATGGGGTTAAACATTCACCATGACAAGCCAACATCCGATTCCTGATACACGGAAAAAATCAATTCCACCCGCTGCCGTGACTGAAAACGCAAGTTCGCTAAAATGCGGCAAGGGGGGCATTGTCCGGGTGGACGATGCGGTGCTTGTAGCAGTAGCGTACGAAGACGATTAGAAACAGAGACATGGCGAAGAAATCAATAGCGGATGTGGATGTAGCAGGCAAATCGGTCCTGATGCGCGTCGATTTTAACGTGCCGTTGGATGATCACTGCAATGTGACAGACGATCGCCGTGTGCGGATGGCGATACCCTCAATTAAGTCGGTGCTCGACCGAGGCGGAAGAGTGATTCTTTGTAGTCATCTGGGACGACCTGAACCTGGTCAGGACAATTGTAAGGAAAGCCTAAAACCGGCTGCTGCTGTCCTGAGCACGCTGCTCGGACAACCCGTGGCATTTGCGACCGACGCGGTCGATGCCGATGCCTCAGCCAAAGTAGCAGCATTGAAGGACGGCGATGTACTGGTTCTCGAAAACCTGCGCTTCTACAAGGGCGAAAAGAAGGGTGACGCAGCGTTCGCCGCGAAACTCGCCGGATTCGCGGATATCTACTGTAATGATGCATTCGGAACGTGCCACCGCACCGATGCGTCGATGGTGGCTGTGCCTCAGGCAATGGTCGGAAAACCGCGAGTCGTGGGATTTCTGGTGCAGAAGGAAATTCAATATTTGTCCGATGCGATCGCGAGTCCACAACGACCTTTTATCGCGATTCTAGGCGGAGCCAAAGTCTCTGACAAAATCAACGTCATTAAAAACCTGTTGCACATCTGTGACAAAGTGTTGATTGGCGGGGCGATGGCCTACACGTTTTCGCTGGCAAAGGGTGGCAAGGTCGGTAAAAGTCGTGTGGAACTGGATAAGGTCGAACTCGCAAAGGAACTTCTTCAGGTTGGTGGAAGCAAGTTGGTCCTGCCAGTGGATACGCATTGCGGCGACGCCTTCAACGGTGACTGTAACAAAGTGGTCGTGCATGCCGGCGAAATTCCTGATACGTATGAAGGCTTCGACATTGGCCCAGCCACAGCAAAGCAGTATGCTCAGGAATTAAAGACCGCACAGACGGTCGTCTGGAACGGCCCCATGGGCGTGTTTGAAATGCCCCCATTTGATGCCGGCACACGCATCGTGGCAGAAGCCATCGCCAACAGTTCGGCTACCAGTATCATCGGCGGCGGCGACAGTGCGGCCGCGATTCAGCAACTGGGCTTTGCTGACAAGGTATCACATGTCAGTACTGGGGGCGGAGCCAGTCTCGCGATGCTGGAAGGCGAAAAATTCGCCGCCGTAGAATTGCTCGACGAAGCTTAGGGGGCCGGCCGAATACCGAGGTTCAGGGGAGCGGCAAGGCATGAGCCCAATGTTTTCAGGTATTTCTGCGACTCCGGCGGCTAGCGCCTTGCCGCTCACGATCTTGAAGGATGGGGAGAAACTTCTCCCGGTTACCCGACGCTATTCGTTCGACAGAACCTCTTCCGGATCTATCTGAGGGGGTTCAGTCTTGTCCCATTTCGCCGCACGGGCCTCTTCATCTGGCGTCATGAAAGGTCGGACCACACGCAGGCCAACCCCTAGGGCGTCGGTAAAGTACCAGATGCTCTGCGGCAGCTGTGGATCCTGCTGCTTCCATTCTTCGCTCGATCCTTCACGGACTGCACTGCGCAGCATCTGCGCCGGATCATCCCAGCCTCCACCACGCACGACGCGGGGGTATTCCGTGAGCGGAATGACGAGCGGATCGGCTGAGACCTGACCGGCCCGCAGCGAATAAACTTCGGGAACATATTGATCCAACACCCACTCCGCAACATTGCCGTGCATGTCGTGCAGACCCCAAGGATTTGGTTTCTTCTTTCCGACAGGCTGATAGTTCCCGTTGCTGTTGTCTTCGAACCAAGCATACTCATCGATTGCCGTCGCGTCGTCACCAAAGGAGTAGGCCGTCGTTGTGCCGGCCCGACAGGCATATTCCCATTCCGCCTCTGTCGGCAAGCGGTAATAACGTCCTGACTTAGCGCTCAGCCATGCACAGTACATTCGCGCAGAATGCTGCGTCATGCAGATCGCCGGGTGATTTTCACGGCCCATCCCGAAGCTCATGTCTGTGTAAGGTGGCGTGGGACGAGTCACCGCATCGGCGACCTTGTCGCGTGGAGTCGACGGCTTGCCGTAGGCCGCTCGACGCAACGCATCGACACGATCACTCCAGACTTCGTACTGGTTCCATGTGATCTCACACTTGCTCATCCAGAACGGCGAAACTGCAACCTCATGCTGTGGGCCTTCATCAGCCTGCCGATCTACTTCGGCCTCAGGGCTACCCATGACGAGTTTTCCACCCGCAATCGGCAGCATCTCTATTTTGAAAGCCGTGTGTGCCAACGGTTCGGTATACGCCTTCATCTCGGCAGGCGATTCGGCAATCGCGTCCGGCACTTTCACCGGCTGCGGCTCGTCCGCCGCATTTATTGACAGGTCCAGCGACGCGGCAAAAATCAATGTGCAGCACAAACGGAACCAGACGGACGACTGCGACCTCATGATCCACGAGCCTTATCTTCGGAAGGAATGGACAGCAAGGACGGAAATGTCTCTGCCGGAAACAACGCCAGAATTCACCAGCATCGTAAGTCCAATGACTACGCATGCCCAATTCTATGCTACTCAGGCCGAACGTGTCTGTCCCGTCCGAACTGACCGGCAACGCAGAAATCCTTCGCTTTGAGCGAACGAACACGCTTAACCCCTTTTCACGATCCTCCAGGCTGCTGCAAACAACGTGGGACTGCCAGTCCCCATTCCGTGCTTGTGCGGTGTACGAAAGTTCGCTGCTATTCCAGCACGGCCATTAAAGGCAGGAGGACGCGCAACCGATACGACAGGCACAACAGGACTTCAGGTTGAGGATTTGGGGTGAAAGCTGGTAGGCCGCTGACTTTGTAACGCCTGTAGCGGATTGGCGACGCAGATTGATTTTGGAGACATATGGTTGTCTTAAGCAGCGTCTTTTAAGCGGAATCTGGGTCAGACCAAGATCCTCACTCAAAGCGAAACGGTCTCACTTCAGCGGCAGTATTCCTTGGGAGTGAAGAGACGCTGCCGAAAACTCGCCCCGCGTATTTTGGGATCCCCAGCAGTGGCAGGAGGTGTATTATGCAGCAGCGTACCGTTCGAGATCTGATGAGAATCCGGCACGGCCTTGTCGTGACGGAAACGTCAACCCTGAGAGAAGTGGCCGAGCGGCTGATCATTAGCGATTGTGATCTGATGGTCGTCACTGATCAATGCGGCAAGCTTGCCGGCATCGTTTGCGAAAGCAGCATCGTGCGCGCCCTCCTTGGCAAGCCGGCCACGGACGCCACCATTCAATCCATCGTCGTGCGCTATGCGGAATCTGTTCGTCTCGATGCGAAATTGGCAACCGTTCTGCCTTTGTTTCGGTCTTGTGCCAACACGGCGATTCCGGTCGTGGATCCGGATGGTTTTGTCTGCGGACTGCTGATGCGATGTGATGTCATCCGGTGTCTGCTGAATCGCGAGACTGAATCGCCAGAAACAGCCACGGAGCCCACTTCGTTGACTAGAGCCACCCCCACATTCACCAGTTCTGCCACGGCATTCAGCCTGCCAAAGAAACGCACTGTCCATTCGCGTGAAGGCGGCTCGGAAGTCGAAACCAATCAGCCTCGTCCGCACTTCCTGCGCGCCGATGAAGCGCGCCGCGTCTTGTGGACGGCTGAGGACAGACTGTAGAATGCAATTCCGCAGCCTCAAGGACGCATCGTGACGCTTGCTTTTCCAACTCTCTCATCTTCTCTAGAGCAAATGTCGTAGCCTCAAAACGACATCTTCACTCTCATTTCGCCGCTATTGCAACTCGACACCCAGTTCCAGCATAAAGAACTTCATGTCTTCCCACACTTCCTTTTTCGCTGAAGGATTGCGGAGCAGATACGACGGGTGATACGTGCACATCACCTTCGCGTGGTTGTGGGTGAAGAACTGCCGACGGAGCTTGCCCAACGGACGCGGATCATTCAACAGATTTTGAGCAGCGACGGCACCCCAGCAGATAATATATTCCGGCTCCACGATCCTAATTTGTGCATCCAGAAACTCGCGGCAGTTGGTAGCTTCCTGCGGCAACGGATTTCGATTGCCAGGTGGGCGACAGCGGAGCACATTGCAGATATAAATGTCTTCGCGACGCAGTTTGCAGGCCGTGACAATCTTGTTCAGCAACTGACCAGCTTCACCGACAAATGGCTCGCCCTGCGCGTCCTCATCCGCCCCCGGGGCTTCCCCGATAAACATGATGCGGGCATTCGGATCGCCGACTCCGAACACGGTTTGCTTTCGAGTCGCTGCCAGTTCACTGCAGCGACGACACTTTGCCACGATCGCCGCTAGCGAACAAAGAGCGTCGTGCTTTTGTGGCGAATCAGTCAACTCGCGACGCAGCAGGTCGCGGACCTCCGTCAGTGCTTCCGGACGATCAGCATCCGTGACCTTGAGTTCTTCCATCGACCGCAAGCCGCCGGTTGGACGACGCATTTCAGGAACATCCGCCGCTGGCTTCGGAGACTTCCGTCCCGGTTTGGTGACATCCGTTGCCTTAACTCCGTTTGCGGTGGTGTTTGTCGGGCCACTGCGGGCCGCAGATGTGGCTTTCGGTACAGGTTTCGCGGCCTTTGGAAACTCCACACGCGGCACATGCGTCACCCCGACACTGGAAAGGTGCTGGAGTAACTGAGCCATCGCGCGTTTGGTGTTCACTGGATCATGCCCAAAAAGACAATCAACAATCAGACGTGCGGTATTGTCGCAGATTTCAGACTGACTCTCAAACTGCTGCCACATGCGTTCGCAGAGCCGGGCGAAGGACGATCCGCCGCGTCGACCTATGCTGATCAACTACACTAGCACATCATGCACGACATTTCCAAAGACGTCTGTCAGGCGAAAATTGCGGCCCGCATGGCGGAATGTCAGACGCTCATGATCCAAGCCCAGAGCGTACAAAATCGTCGCGTGAAGGTCGTGCATATGGACCGGATTCTCTGCCGGAGCATAACCGAAGTCGTCGGTTGAGCCGTACGTCAACCCGCCGCGCACACCTCCGCCCGCCATCCACATCGTGAACGCTTTCGGATGGTGATTGCGGCCGTCGCCGTTTTCGACCATCGGCGTTCTTCCGAACTCAGCACCCCACACGACCAGCGTGTCCTCCAGTAATCCGCGTCGTGCCAAGTCTTCGATCAGACCCGCAATGGGACGATCCACTTTCGCCGATTCCTTAACGTGCCCGGGCTGTACCTTCTGATGATGATCCCATGTGTAGTCCGTCGAAACTTGGATATACCGCACGCCGTTTTCGGCAAATTTGCGAGCCAGCAGGCACTGCCGTCCAAAATTGTCGGTCGGTTCTGAATCGATGCCATACAGCTCGAGTGTCTCTTTGGATTCGTCGCTCAGACTCATAATCTGTGGCATCGTCGACTGCATGCGAAACGCCAGTTCGTAATTGGCAATCAATCCTTCAATGTTCTGGTCAACTGTTGTGTCTCGGAGGTGCCGACGGTTGATGGACTGAATCAGGTCCAGTTGTGAACGCTGTAAGCCTTTGTCCAGTCGTTGATTGGCCAGATTCGAAACGACGGCCTTCGCAAGTGGAATCTCAGCTGAACCAATCGCCGTCCCCTGATGCATGGCCGGCAGAAACGCGCTCCCATAATTTTGCACGCCTCCGTGGCCTCGTGGCGGTGAGATGGTAATGAACGCTGGCAGGTTGTCACTCTCGCATCCCAGTCCGTAGCTCACCCATGCCCCGACGCTGGGCCGCACAAGATTTGCTTGGCCCGTGTGCAGCCGCAGCAACGCTTCGCCGTGGGCGCTGCCTTCCGTATGCATGGATCGAATCACGCACATGCGGTCCGCCTGCCGCGACAAATGCGGAAACAACTCACTGATCCAGACTCCGCTGTCGCCATGCTGCGCGAACTTGAATGGTGATCCCAGTGCCGTGCCAACGGAATCAGCATCGCTGCCGACGGATTTGCCGGATAATGGCTGTCCGGAGATAGCGCTAAGCTGCGGCTTAGGATCGAATATATCAACGTGGCTCGGCCCGCCCCACATAAACAAAAAGATCACCCGCTTCGCCCGCGCAGCCACATGCGGCAACGGCGGAAGCGCTGGACTCAGTTTCTGATCCGCCACCGCTTGCTGCCCGGCCAACGCAGCAAGCGCCAGAGAACCGAAACCCGCAGCGCTGTTCTGCAGCATGGCGCGGCGAGTTGTCGTCGGAAGGAATTGATGGCACCTCATCGTTTACTCCAGTACCAGAAAACGACTCGACGCAAACAGCGCCTGGCAAACCATCGCCCACGCTCTAACTTCGGCGTTCGTGTCGCTATCTTCCTCGAAGCGTTTCTGTGTTTCAGCAACGAACGCCAGCAGTTCCAAGCGCTCATCATCTGTCGGACATGCCGTGAGCACCAGACCGAACAGCTGGTCCAGTCTCGCTTCCGGTTCCGATCCTGATGTTGATTCCATTGCCAACAGGCGTCGCGCAGTGGCTTCGGCGGCGTCCATGACCGACACATCGTTCAGCATGAACAACCCCTGTGTGGCGACCATGGTTTGTGATCTCAGACCGGTTGTCGCGTGCGGATCCGCAAAATCAAATACGCCGAAGAGTTCCGGTAGATCATTGCGAATCACGGGCAGGTAAACACTGCGGCAAGGAAAGTCTGTGCGCCGTCGGTTTGAGTTATCTCCCACGGCTGTGGCCTGATCCCCCAGATATGACACCGTAGAATCCATCGGCTTCACGTCAAGGATTCCTGCGGCCGACAGCATCGCGTCGCGCAACGACTCGGGGTCGAGCCGTCGTCGGTGGGCTCGCCACAGCAGGCGGTTTTCCGGATCGATCGCGTGAGCAGCTTCGTGATGGTGACTGCGCATCCTGAACGTGCGACTCAATACGATCTTGCGGATCAGAGACTTCACCGACCAGCTCGAATCAATCAACTCGCGGGCCAGATGGTCCAGCAATTCCGGATGACTCGGCATTTCACCCGTGCGGCCAAAATTATCGACCGTTCTGACAATGCCGCGACCGATCATGTGGTACCAGATCCGGTTGGCAAGGACTCGCGCGGCAAGTCGCCCCGCGCCGACATTGACATCCGTGAGCCAGTGAGCCAGCTCCAGCCGTCCGCTGTGTCCGCTAGGAATTTCGACGGCTGTATCACTGACGACTCGCAGAAACCCGCGCGGGACTTTTTCGCCATGGCGATCAAACTGACCGGCAAGCCTGATCGTTTCGTCGGCAGGCGTCTCAGCATCGCCTACGATCATGGCTCGCGGCGGAATTTCAGGCGGCTTGGCGATTGAAGCACCCAGAGCCGCGACGAAAGCTTTCTGCGCTTCGAGACGTTGTTCAGAATTCTTGGTGGAATCAGCCACGCCTTCGGCAACGGCATCAGCATGTTCGGCGGCAAATATCTCAAACGCCCCGGCATCAGCCTTCTCCAGGATTTCCAGCGCGGACTTCGCCTGTTTCTGCTGCTCCAGCAACTGCGGACGTTCGCGCCAGTATTTTTCGTAGGCGGCATCCAGTTGCTCACCGTCGGAACCAAGTCCCACAAGCTGTTCCATCAGCCGCTGCTCGCCAAGCATGTAACGCCGTTCCATCACCTGCGACGATGTTAAAATCCCGGCGAGCGCGTAATAGTCGGCCGTGGGAATCGGATCAAACTTGTGATCATGGCAACGGGCGCATCCCAGAGTCTGGCCGAGAATCGCGCGACCAATCGTGTCGAGCTGTTCGTCGGCAACATCCATCCGCTGCTGGTTCGGATCGTTTCCGAGTAAGACTTTGGGACCAATCGCAAGAAAACCTGCCGCGATTCGTTGTCGATCTCGCTGCGCGACTGATTCATGTGGCAGCAGGTCCCCCGCGATCTGCTCCCGGAGGAATTGGTCGAAAGGCACATCAGCGTTCACCGCATCAATCACCCAGTTGCGGTATCGCCACGCTTCGCGGAACAGAAAGTTTTCGTCGAGACCGTTGGAATCGGCATAGCGTGCCAGATCCAGCCAGTGCCGTCCCCAACGCTGCCCAAACTGCGGCGAGTTCAGCAACTCATCAACAATGCGTACGTAGGCTTCTTCGGAATCATCCAGCAAAAAGGCGGCGACTTGTTCCGGTGTCGGTGGTAATCCGATCAGTTGAAAATACACTCGGCGAACCAGCGTGCGACGATCGGCATCCTCGGCAGGACTCAGGTTTGCTGCTTCAAGCTCGGCCAGCACGAAGGAGTCAATTGGCGATCGAGGCCAGTCGATGGCTTTGACAGCAGGACCATCCTGCGATGGCACTGCCAGCGGCCGAAACGCCCAGTGGTCCCGCCCGGCAATCGGATCGGAAGGATTTCCCCGCTGGATCTCTTCGGCCGACTCGTGGTCGCGCGGATCCGGCGCTCCCATGGCCACCCATCGCTCCAATACCGCGACAACGTCGTTCGGCAGAGCGTTGTCCGGCGGCATTTGCAGGTCCGGATCCGTGTATCTGACGGCAGAAATCAAAAGACTCGCATCGACATCGCCGGGAACAATCGCCGGACCTTTCCCGCCACCCACGGACCATCCCGCCATGCTATCCAACAGCAATCCGCCTTCACGTTTCTGGGAACGTGATGAATGACACTTGTAGCAATGCTCGACCAGAAGCGGTCGCACGTGTGTTTCAAAATACTTCTCACCCTCAACCGCGGGTGAATCTGCAGCAAGAAAGGTCGAGGTTGTGGCGAACACCCACACCAAAGCCGTCACGAAAATTTGTCGCCAGATCAGTTTCATCACGCCATTCTACCGCCTCCGCGTCGAAAGCCGCAAATGAAGTTGGAGTTGCTCAAGAACTCACTCTGCGGCAACGGCTTTCAGCCTTTGTCACGGCTCCAGCAGTGTAGCTCTGAGTTCAAGCTGGAAGTCTGAATTCATGCTCAGCAGTTTCCTGGCTTTGGCCTGAAGGATCGCCACGAATTTGTTTGCGCGGACGTAACCTTCATATTCGGCCTGCTCTTCTGCCGTGAGCTCACCTTCATTCGCACGTTCAGCGAGTTGCTCAATTCTCCGCTGTAAACCTGCATCGCCACGGTACTCCACAATCCCCCGTGCCTGGTCCACCGTAAAGAACTGCAGGATCGGATCGGTTCCGCGATTGAATGCTGTGGTGTCGATGGCCGTAGTCATGGTTGAATAATACCACAGGTTGAATGGGAGGGAAGAGTTATTTTGCTCACGGGAGACACGCCGCTTCCCGGTGGATGCTGGGTTTTCGCTGGCACAAGTTGCATGTTGATGATGTGGCGGAGGTTTCACGCATGGGTATTTGTTTTCGTCGCGCTGGCGATCTGCAGCGAATTCGGTCAGGCCGTTCAAGTGATTCCGAGAACATTTGAATGGAATGACATGACATTTTATCTGGGCGGGTTCTTCCTCCCTATGCTTGGATACAAATATGCGAAAACACGGGCTATCCACAATATCGCTATTGATGATGGTTGTCCTCGCTGTGGGAAGTGTTGATACCGGTACGAATGGCACATGCAAATGGCTTGGTACTGATGCGGAAAACGGTGTCTGCAAAAACGGGTGACTTTGGTGGTACAATTCAAGGGGTTGTCGAAAATCGCCGAGATCGCAAACTCATCTATGCGGAAATCACGTTTAATCTCTACGACGAAAGCGGAGCACAAGTTGGTTCTGCAATGGCAAATATCAACGGTCTTGAGCCGAGAGGCAAATGGAAGTTTGAAGCAACATCATTTGGAACAGATTTCTCGACCTACAAATTCAGCGAGCTGACGGGGTTCTGATGGGATGCGATCCGACCTATGGGAAATAAGCTTTAACACGCTTGTAGAAACAACGCAGTGGATGATTTGGGAGTACAGGTGGTTCCTGCATGCGCGGACCCATTTCGCCTGCCGCAAATATCCCTGCCCTGAATTTTCTTGCCTGACCTCTCTTCGCCTTCTCGCCGCAGTGCTGTCACCAAGGATACCCCTCATACGTTGCGAGGACTCTGTCGGCAATGGATTGATGGGTGGCCGGGGGGGCGATGGAGGGCGCAAGCCCGAAACCCGGGGGCTTCCTTCGCTCGGCTCAGTCCAGCCCCGGCCACCCGATCCATCAAGGCACGACTGAAAGAGCACTGGTCGCATCCGCCCTACGAAAACAATGGCGTAATGATCTGTCCGGCGTTAATTTTATGCGGTCGGCCCTGGCGATCTGTCATCGTACTTTCGGGATCGATTCCCAGAGCCGTGAAGATGGTGGCTCCCAGGTCTGCCGGATACCAGCCGCGGGTCGCCGGGTAGGCCGCCTGATCATCACTGGCCCCGATCACCTGACCTCCGCGAACTCCTGCGCCGGCGAAGACGGCGGAGAACACGCCCGACCAGTGATCGCGTCCGCCGCCGGCATTGATCTGCGGCGTGCGGCCAAATTCACCCACGGCAACGACCAGCGTGGTGTCAAGTAAACCGCGTTCGTCAAGATCTGTGAGCAGTGCCGACAAGCCCTGATCGAACGGCGGCAGCAGACGGTTCTTCAGTTGTCCAAAATTGTCGCCGTGTGTATCCCAATTATTCATCGTCCCCATATTCGCCTGAATGATGGGCATCCCAGCTTCGACAAGTCGTCGCGCCAGCAACAGTGACTGACCGAACGCATGCCGACCGTAGCGATCTCGGACTTCGGCAGGTTCCCGATTCATGTCGAACACATCACGAAATTTTCCGGCAGCTCCCAGTAATTGATGCGCCTTCTCCACAGATCGACTGAGGGATTGCGATGACGCTGGCGTTTGCAGATAGCCATGCTGACCATCCATTGCCGTCAGTAAACTGCGTCGGTTTTGGATGCGTTGATTCGTCAGATCCGGCAGAAGTGTCAGTTCGTCGATATTGAAATCAGCCGCGTTGGGATCTTTCGTGACGTGCCACGGATCGTACTGACTTCCCATGAAGCCACCGGTCTGTCCGGAAAATCCGTATCCATTATGAATGTAGGTCGGCAGCATCACGCCGGATGGCACGCCGTCTTCGCGCGGTCGCACAGCCTGCATGGTCGCTGAATAACACGGCCAGTCCGCGCGGCTGGCCATGTGCGTGGCTCCCGGCGGAACCTGATTCACACCAGTCAGCACAAAATGCGTCGCATGTTCGTGACTCGGAAGACTGTGAGTCATCGACCGCACGATCGCGAATTTGTCCGCAACCATTGCCAGTCGAGGCACATGCGGCCCGATCTGAACTCCGGGAGCGACCGTAGCGATCGGTCGGAACTCACCACGGACTTCAGCCGGCGCGTCGGGCTTCAGATCCCAGATGTCTTGATGCGACGGCGCGCCGGAAAGAAACAGCAATACGACGCTCTTGGCCCGTCCAAATAAAGCATTCGAGCCCATCCCGGCACTGACTTTACGCGCAGTCGAAAGATCCGCTAGACCCAGTCCGAGTGCTCCGGAAAAGCCAACTTGCAGAAAGCGCTGGCGACTGATCGCGGCTGTTGAAAGGATCGGTTCAAGTTTGAGCATCGAAAGCTCCAGGACGGAGTCGCAGGCAGGTGGGAAGGCGCGAAACTGATTCGCCAAGGAGGAAAGGATACCTCCATGTCCCGAGCGTTGGCAAGCACGTAATCGGCCACATTTCCCCGGTTGATGTTCAGTGAGGCTTCCGCTGGACGAGAAAACAGCGTTCGCCGCGGGTAGTGCTGTGATAGTAGCGGGGGTCAACCCGTTTGTGACATGGAATGTAAAAGACGGTGACCTTGCCCAGTTCGTAAACCTGTGACATCGGGAACTCGGCAGGTTTTTCAGCAGACATGAGTACGAAGTTTTTTAGGGTCACGGCAAAAGAACGTGGAGAGGCACAGTGATTCCGAGTAGAGTACGCGAAATCGTGGAGTCTGTGATAAAATAGATCGAAATCAAACCAAAAATAGATGCTCACATGTGTTTCGCCGCGTACCTAGAACCGTTTTCTGCGCACCCTGTATTGCAACAGCGCGTGCTGCTCGTGCTGGAGCAGCTGCCCCCAGAAGTGCAACGTGACTTTCTGGAGGATCACCGATTTGGCGTTACGATCGACAATTACGAGCCAGGCGTTGGCTGGTCGTTCGTCATGCCGACACCCGGCCTGCTAGGGAAAGGCAGTCGTTGCGTGGTCTTGCGCCCGAAGTTGGAAGCCGCTTCGGAACAGTTTGCAATGTACGTGATCGCGCATGAGTTCGCGCATGCCTTTCTCCGCAACGGGGGCTGGGGAGAAATTACCGACATTGAAGTAGCCGCCGATGCGATGGCCGCCTCATGGGGGTTTCAGCGACCGCAACAAACTGGCTGGGCAGTGTAGTGTGCGTCGATCGATTCAATCCACCAGCTCCACGAGCACCGTTGTTTCTGAAATGACGGGATCGGAGCCGTCTTTCAACAGCGTTGCGCGGATCTTCAGCGGGTGTTCCGTATGGGGCAAGGCAGTGGATGTGATGGAGATAGTGAAGTCGGAATGTGCTACATCGGAGGCGAGATCTTGCTGTTTTGCCACGAAGAGCGAACGTTGAGATTCTTGACAGCAGAGTTCCAAAGTGACACGTTCGGTCAGCTTTTCTGAGCGATCGACGTGGATCGGAATGGAAATTTCAGCGCCGGGTTTCGCCTGAAATTCGGTTTCACCAGCTGAGATTTTTAACAGAGCTCCGGTGGGCAGGAAGCCCATGCGGGTTTTTTGATGACTGACTGCGAACCGGACATTACCCTGGGGGTCGGCAACCTTCGCAACGCCATTGACGACCATCCTTGAAGTTCGCGTTGTTTCCAGCCATTCGGGCAGATAAACAGGATACAAAACGCGATTCACACCCGGCGGCACGACCAGTTCAGGCCCGGAGATTCCCTGCACATGCCGGCCTTGCATGGACGTCATTTCCAGCACGATCTCTGCCTCGAATCCCGCGTCGCGCGCAATCAGTACGGGAGCAGGAAAGGTAGAGCCACGCGGCCATTTTGTCACGTCGTCCTGACCTTCGGCATCGATCGAAAAAGGGGGCTTCATTGTCGTGGCGACGAGAACCGGAGCGGTTTTCCGCTGAACGGCGTGTTCGCTGATTGTTGCCGTGCCCAACACTTCGATGAGGGCCGCCGAGGCCGCTGCATCGGCGGCTACCGTGAGCTCCACGGTCAACGCATTCTGGTTCGCCGCAACCTGCAGTTTTTCGGGGACGGTGACTCCGACCGGCAGGCCAGACACTGCCACATCGATCGCCTCGGTAAATCCACCGCGACGCGTGACATTGATGGCGAGGGACGCCTTGCCCCCGATGGGTGCGTTGAGCAGCAACGGGCCGCTCAACTGAAAATCCGGCTGCGCAAGCTGCACCGCCAGATAATATGTCGCTGCGCGCGTGCCGCTTTTCGAAGCGACATCGGTCACACAGATGTGATAGTCGCCGTCCGCTGGAACCGGGAATTCCACTTCGGCGTCAGTTGAACCTGTTCGATCGTCATTGCGAACTAGTTGTTTTCCTTCGTGATCGAAAATCGCGAGAGCAACATCGACCTGCGATCCCGTCTTTTCGTGCGACACCTCAATAGCCCAGACATCGCCTTTCTTTCCAGAAATCTCATAGCGGTCTACGGCGAACCGCTCGTCCAGCACGCCGGTAACTCCGCTGGGAACGGTCAGCAGGGAAGTACTTTCCCCCAACTGCGCGTCATCGCTGAGATGCAACAGGACTGGCGGACAGTCGCCGTGTTCCGTTGTGAGTTGATAACGAAACGAAGTCGTGCTCCGGTCGTCAGTGAACGTGACGTCGCGCATGACGGATTCGAGTTTGGCCTGCCCCGTCGCAATGCCATAGCCCACAAATTCAACCGGACGCGATTCGCCGCGACGGCCAACCGACGGGATCGCCGTGACGACCCGCGGCCCCGGCGTAATGGTCAGTTGGTAGACGAATGCTCGGTCACCCCGAAAGTCGAGATCATAGATCGCCGCTGTGTACGATTCGTGGGCGTTGGCCGAAAACGTAAGCGCCGTATCGTCGCCAGCCGTGTCCGCAGCTTCGGCGATTATTCCGCCATTTTGATCCCGAATTTCGACGACAGCATTGAGTTGCGAACTGATCGAACGCGCGGCAATAGAACAGGTGATCGGCCCGGATTTCGACGGCGAGAATCGATAGCAATCGACTTCTCGGATCCGTTGAATCTGACCGGAAATGCACACGGGCAGCGACGCGATCAGTTGTGGTGCAGGTTCCGATTCGCTGTCTCCTGTCCTTGCCGCTTCCACCACATTTACGGTGTGATTCACCACAAAACTTCCGGTCGACGTGGCGCCATTGGCGTTGGCGGCTTGCCATTTCACAATGCCAGGCAGGACATCAGCAGGGATGGTCAAGCGAGCTTTGGTTTCCCGCGGTAACGGTTCGGGAGATCGCCTAGATTTTTTACCAAACCAATAAGGCGGTTCGGGCACAATGACTGCCCCCGGAAGACCGATGATCTCGAATTGGATGCGGCGGTCATGCGCAAACAACTGCATATCCGGCGTCCAGTCATAGCCACCCAAGATCACTTCAATCGTCTGACCGGCCTGACCTCCGGGCGGAAACATGTATCCGATGGCGGGTGGATGTTGGGCGAACGCGGACTGCGGAAGGCTGATGAGTGCAAGCGTGATCAGGAATTGTGTGAAGTTAATGTGCATGCGTGGCAACCAAGGTTCGACAGTGCAGATAAAGGAGATCCCCGAATTGGACAGCGATGCCAGCAGAAAACTTAAATCAGATCATGAATCACTTTGCCGCCGTCAACGATAGGTACTGGCCGGCCAAGCGGTCCAAGAAATGTGCGGTCAGGATCGATCCCCATGAGGACCGAAATCGTCCGGAGCAGATCGTTGACACTCACAGGATTTTCTGTCGGAGCTGTGGCATGTTTGTCGGTCGCTCCGATCACTTGACCGGGTTTTGTGCCGCCACCGGCAAAGATAATAGTCTGCGCCATTGACCAGTGATCTCGTCCAGCCTGCGCATTGATCCGTGGTGTGCGGCCCATTTCGCCCATCATCACCACCAGTGTCTCATCCAGCAGTCCGCGTTGTTCTAAGTCGGTGACCAAGGCGCTGAACGCGCGGTCAGCGTACGGAATCAGGTCTGTTTTGAGACTGGGAAAACAGTTGAAGTGGACGTCCCAGCCAGGGGCATCGACGCCCACAAAACGGCAGCCGCCTTCGACCAGTCTGCGCGCCAGTAAGGCACACTGGCCAAGTTGCGTACGACCATAGGCGTCCCGTACGGCATCCGGTTCAGCATGAATGTTGAATGCCTTTCTGGCATCTTCAGACGTCACTAAACTGTAGGCTTTTTCATAATAGGTCGACATGGCCTTCCCTTGGCTCTGATTGCGTTCGCGTTCCAAATGATCAATGCCGGATAGCAATTGCTTTCGCAGACTGAGTCGTTGATCCGATAGGTGGCCGGGAGGTCGCAGATCTTTGACTTCAAAGTCTGGCTGAGTGGGATCGGCTTCGATCACAAACGGCGCATGTTCCGCACCGTAAAAGCCGGGGCCACCGGCCGACATGGGATGCGGCAGATTGATGTAAGCCGGCAACGCACCGCGCTGGCCGAGAGTTCGTGAAACCGCGGATCCGATGGATGGAAAATACTCGTTGTTGGGTACCGGGTTGTCGCCATCTGCAAAGCTGGGTCGATGGCCTGTCATCACATAATGGTAACCCGTCGAATGTCCGTTATCGTTGTGACTGTGACTGCGGAGGATCGTGTATTTGTCGGCCATCTGGGCGCACAACGGCAATTGATCCGTGACGAAAATATCAGGCACATTGGTGCTGATCGTGCCAAATGGTCCACGAATTTCCGGGGGTGCCTCCGGTTTAGGATCCCACATATCTTGATGCGGCGGACCACCTTCTAAGAACAGAAAAATGCACGACTTTGCTTTGGCGGAAATCGGACTTGCGGCGAGGGCCTGAAGTTCCAGCAGACGCGGCAACGTCAAGCCGCCGATCAAACCACACGCCCCGAGACGCAAAGCGTGTCGGCGCGATGTGCCACTGCAGTTTTGATACGGTCTGCCAAGCGATAAGCGGAACATGTGTAATTTCCTCAGCAACCTAGGCAACTAGTGATTGAAGACAAACTCTTTGGAATTCAGGAGCGCCCACAACACGTCTTCGGCTGCTGCCCGGCGATCCGTTTCACTAAATGCGAGCAGCATCAATTCTTGTTCGGCACTTGTGGGAAGTCGCGACAGCGTGCTCAGATACAGTTCCTCGATCAAGGCCGCAGGCGACATTTCTGAGGCGGCTAGTTTTCGCACGTGACCATGTCGGTGCGAGATCTTTTCAGAAATTTCTGGAGCATTCAGGAGGTGCAGTGCCTGCGCGATACTGGGTTCATTGCTACGTTCGCATTCACACACCGTCGCGCGCACGGGTCGACCAAAGATGCGAAAGAAATAGGAAGGCATGTGGTTGTCCCAGATTTGGATCGCCCGGTATCCCTTGGGCCAGCCATTAAACTCTTCTGGCACACCGGTGCTTTGGGAAATCGCATCCAGCAATACTTCTGCCGGCTGTGATTTCTGAATGAAGTGCGAAAAGTTCTGCTGGTCGTCGATGTTCGAGGGCAGAGAGGTCGCACTCAACTGATACACACGCGAATTCAGGAGCGTCCGCGTGAAGGCTTTTAAGTCGTATTTAACGTCCCGCATATGATTGGCTAGGGCCTCAATCAAAGCAGGATTAGTAGCAGGATTCGTTTCACGAATATCGTCGATCGGTTCGATCAGCCCGCGCCCAAAATAGTGGGCCCACAGGCGATTGGCGATGGCTGTGGCGAAGAAGGGATTCTGACCAACTGTCAGCCAGTCGGCCAACACTTGGCGACGATCCAAAACCTGCGTAAAATCTGCCGGAGCAGCCCCCAATGCACGCGTCGGCACCAACTCACCGCTGCGTGGATGCGGCAGATCATTGCCACCAAACGAGACCACCGCCTGTTCGCCATTTGGCAGTTTCTTCAGCGTCAGGCCTGTGAAAAATCCCGCCAGAGCGACGTAGTCCGCCTGACTCCAGCGTTCCGAAGGATGATGATGGCACTGCGCACATTCGATCCGCACACCTAACAGGAGCTGGCTGATGGACCGAGCAGCCTCGTCGGGTTTGTTCAGAATCTTGTAGAACGACCCCGGGCCTTCTGCCGACGTATTTCCCTGCACTGTTAAGAGATCAGTCGCGAATTCATTGAACGGGCGATTCTGGGTAAATCCATGCCGCAGCCAACGCTGCATGGCCACCGCCCCCTGTGGCGAAATGGTCAACTGATCGGCGCGCAGAATGTTTAGCCATTTCATCGTCCAGTAATCAACGTATTCGTCGCGTTCCAGTAAACCGTCAATCAACCTTGATCGTTTGTCTGGCGATGAGTCGTGCAAAAATTGGCGGACCTCTGCTGGCGTTGGCAATGTCCCGATGGTGTCCAGCGACACACGCCGCAAAAACGTGGCGTCATCGGACAAAGTGCTGGGTTCGATACCTAGGCGTTCAAGTTTGTTCCACGCCAAAGTGTCAATGAAGTTGTTTTCCGGCGGGCGCGCAAACTTCACACCCAGACGCGGCACCGTGATGCGGCAGGTGGCGACATGTCCCAGATGCCTCACCAAAATGGCGGCTTCACCAGGAATCTCGCTGGCCTCGATCAGACCGCGGGAATCGACGTCGGCGATCGACGCGGCGTTGGACACGAATTCTGTTTCGTTGGTAACACAACGACGATTTCCAGAAGCATCGATCGTGCTGACTTGAATCTGTTGAGTCTCACCACCCAACAGGATCTGCTGCTGCGGTTCAATTTCAATACCCACAATTTCCGATGCCGGATCGTCAACCGCATCAAATCGAGCGCCTTCGGCAATCCAACGCAATAAGCGGTGGTCACGATAACTCCCCGGTTCGATCCGTTGGCCACCACCGTGAGGCGTCCGTGCGGACGCTTTTAGAAATAGCAGGCTCCTGGCGGGGGCAGCCGCAGAGATGCGCCGCCCGCGACCTTCTAGGACCAGTGCCTCGAAGTCGGCTTGCGCGTCGTAACCGAAGATGCTGAGCTTAAACCCGTTCTGGCCCTCTGCCTTGCCATGACAGCCGCCGGAATTGCAGCCAGCTTTTGTCAGAATCGGAATGATCTCGCGGCGAAAAGAAATCGGCACCGGATTGTCTAGGAGGCGAACGGTGATGGGGATCGTCGTGCGTTCAGCGGTTGCCTGAATCACGATCGTGCCGGTACCATTTTCCAATGGGCTGATCAGACCGCGTTCATCAACAACTGCGATGTTCGGGGGATCGATGTGCAGCGACACCTTGCGTGTGATATCAAGCACTCGTCCCGTGGAGTCGGTGTCATAAACGACAATCTGCTGTGTGCCTTCCGGCCGTTGGAGATCAACCTTGGACGGACTCACCTTCACCGCCCCGGCCTGAACGAATTCCATGCTTCCGCAGAAGGCGAAGAGACCGATGACAAATAGATTTTGGAAACGCAGGCGAAGCACGATCAGTCCTTGGGGAGAGATCTCTAGCGGAACGTGTGGCTAGAGTCGCAGTTTACCTGAGGCGCGGAGTCACAGGCAACACTCTTTCGCGACCCCAAACGTTTTGTCGCGACGAAATGTTTGAGCGGCCGTCGCAGCCCGGTTCGGGGGAGTCCCAACCCTCAAAACAAAAAATGCATGGCGAGAAATAGGCTGGCGGTGATGACTGCGCCAACCAGCGTTCGACCAGCATCGAACAGCCGCACGGAATCGTCGTGCAGTAATGTCTCACATGACCGAGTTGCAGATGGCTCGGCAGTTGAAGGTGGTGCGATCATAGAGTCAACCAAGCATAAATGACGAATTCAGCAGGTGGCTGAATATGACGGAACGGGCGATTTTGCCGTGCTCCGCGAGGCGATACTACCCCGCAGGAGTCGATTCCTACGGGAAGTGCGTAAAAAGTACAAACGCAGCATTCCACAAGATTTTGGGACGAGACAGAGGCGGAGTTGTCGTTATAGTGCGAAGATGGTGTAATCACAGAGTACGGGCAGACGCCGCCCCGGCCGCTGGGCGGAGCGGCAATTGAATCGGATGATCACCAACGATGACGCATGGCAGCAAATCCCAAGAGCAGGATCAGCCTACCGGGCTACCGCCGTTGCCGGGTGCAGCACAGCCATCGGCCGCCCCTTTCGAGGTGTCTGTGCCTGAAGTAGCGGCCCAGAAATCGGTCTTGCAGAAGATAGAACAACGCGGCCGTCCGCGCCGCCGCAAACCGCCGGCTTGGGCAACCAAGGTAGCGAACTCAGTGATCGCCACCAAACAATTCCTCCGCGAAAAACTGCCCAACTCGATCCTCCGCCGGAGGCGTGAACTCATGACAGCGGCAGTGAGTTTTCTGATTCATCTGGGAGGAGCCTTGCTGCTGACGTTGTTTTTACTGCCGCACGAATCGCGGGATAGTATGTTTGCGATTATCAGTGGTCGCGTCGATGAAGAGCTTGCCGATCCGCTGGAAGTTGTCGAAATTGTGCAGCCAGAAAAGCTGACGGATCTGGATCTCGACAGCACCATGAAGCAAATGGTGGCCGAACTAGATAAAGGCACGAATCGTGACCAATTTGATTCGCCACAGGATACGGAGTTACGAATTCCGCTCGACAAGATCATGGAGTTAGGCGACATCGCCGTGCTGAAAGGCGACTTTGGCGGCCGATCCGATGCTGGTCGTCGCGCCGCGGTGAAGAAATATGGCGGGACGGCAGAGAGCGAAAAATCCGTCAACCTCGGACTCACATGGCTCCAGAAAATTCAACGTGCAGATGGTTCCTGGAGTTTTGGTGAAGTCGGTGAAGCCGGGTCGCCGGGGAGTATGCAGACGACCGACGTGGGGGCGACAGCGCTGGCATTACTGTGCATGCTGGGTGGTGGTCATACACATCAAACACCCGGGCAGTATCAGGAAACCGTCACGAAAGGTCTGGCGTGGTTGATGAAGAGCGGCATTCGTTCGGCAGCCGGTGCCGACATGCGCGGAGCGCATCAGGCCAATTCAGGCATGTATGTGCAAGGGCTGGCCACGATCTGTCTAAGTGAAGCGGCCGCCCTGGAACCCAAAGATCGCGAACTGCGACGGATTGCACTCGAAGCCGTACGATTCATCGAAAAATCTCAGGGAAGTGACGGTGGCTGGCGTTATCAGCCACGTGAAATACCGGGTGACACATCGGTTGTTGGCTGGCAGGTGATGGCGCTCCAAAGCGCCAAGGCTGGAGGCATCTCAGTCAGTCCAAGTACATTCAGCGACGTGAAGCTGTTTCTGAATTCTGTGGCAGCGGACGACGGAGTTTACTACGGGTACACGACTTCCGAAAAAGGACGTCCCACAACGACGGCCGTCGGCTTGCTGTGCCGGATGTATCTCGGCTGGAAGCGGGAAAAACCGCAGTTACAAAAGGGTGTCGAGTTTCTCTCGAGTGTGGGGCCCAGTAAAGAAGATATTTACTTTAACTACTATGCGACCCAAGTACTGCATCATTGGGACGGTGAGTTATGGGACAAGTGGAATACACAGATGCGTGAGCAGCTTGTGGGGACTCAAATTAAAGAAGGGCCTGGAGCCGGCAGTTGGAATGTGACCGATCCACACGGTAACGCTGGGGGACGCATCTATCAGACAGCGCTCAGTTTGCTAACTCTAGAAGTCTACTACCGCCATCTCCCGATCTATCGCCGGTTCGACGCTGCCGAGACGAAGGCGAAGGATTCGGTGTCGGTCGCAAAACCCTGATGGGCAATCCCTGAAATTCAGCAGAGCACCACGCGTCAGATGGGTGAGCTGTTTCGGGCCCTGTGGGACGTTGAGTGTCAAGTACTAAAAGCTGACGCTGCCGGCCCCACTGCGGAATCGGACACCTTAATCGGACACCTTAATCGGACAGCGAATCGCAGCAGCGTTTTGGGGCAGCCGCGCGCGAGTTATTGAATCCCCAACAACCACTGGCTGAAAAATTTTTGCCATGCTGCATCAATTTCCGGACTTGTCGCCTGATGGCCACAGGTGAGCGGAACATATTCAAAGCGTGAAGCCACATTCAGCAGCCCATAGACTTCCTTGGCACCGGCCACGTAAGCCACGCTTTGACGGTCGTCGGAATGTGGAGCGGTCGCTTGATCAGTACTGCAGCCGATCACCATCCACTTCCGGCAGGCTCCGCAGGAATTCCGCTTCCCGTTGAACATCGTGAACCATTTTCGCCATCGGAAGCCAGTGTCCGAAACGCTCATAGACTTTATGGTTCACACCGTTGCTGAAGTTGGTCGCATCACGGTAGTTGCGAATAAACGACCATCCCGTTAGGACCACACAGCCGCGTTGAGCCAGCCAGGATCCTCGTCCATTGCTGTAACAATTGCGGCCGACGCTCAGAATACCAATCCTCCTGCGTGGCAACTCTGCGGGCGTCATCCATGACCAGCGGAGACGGCAGCGCAAACTGATGCTGCTCCTTCATCAAATCAATTGTCCATGTGGGCGGCGTATGAAACGTCGTCTGTCCGATCGTGAACTCGCACCAGAGGCAACAGGACAGAATGGCGATTGTTTTCATGCAGCATTATCCTGACGTGGGCTTCACCCGCACTGACACAAGCACGCGACAAGGTCCGGATGTTCCGACCGTCGCTCCTTGAATCTATTTCAAAAATTCGTTGCAAACGAGTCAGAAACTTTTTCCAAGATTGTCTGTAAAAGCTGTTTTTGCTGAGGAAAACAGCTATTGACCTGAACTGCCGGTTTCTCTTATTGTCCCTCTCACTCGAACTGCAGTTCCAGCGGTTCAAATCTCCTCTCGTGCTCTCCCCTCTCTCGAATGTCTGTTGATTTCTCCTCTGTTTAATCTGAGGTTGGATCAGGAACTCCGCGTTCCGAATCCCAGATTAAATCCTTTGAGATCACGCATTCCACATCCCACCTTTGTTGCCGGTTCCCCGGTAATGTCCTGGAGGATTCTTCATGTCTCGTCTCGCTCGCTTGTTCGCCAGTTTGCTCATGGTCAGCTCGTTAAGTGGTTGCTGTCTCTTGGGGCACGGCTGTGGTGGTGGTGGTGCTTACGCCCCTTGTGGTGGTGGCGGTGCTGGCTGTGGGTCATGCGGTTCTTGTGGCGCTGCTGCTGGCGGTTATCCGTCGGCGTATGCCCCGGGCATGCAGCAGACAGCTTTCGCACAGCCTCAGGTCGGTGGCTACCCGGTAGTCGCAGCCGCACCTCAGCAGGATGTTCTTGTAACATACTAATTGAGATTCTGCATGGATGCAGAAGACCTGCCGGCGACTGGTTTGCGCCATGGATTGCGCGCAGTCGTTGGTTCTGCGTCTACGCTTCACGTGACTCATTTCCCGACACGCGCAGCTGGGTGCGTGTCAGGGACGGAAGCACTTGACGAAGACCCTCCCACTTCGTCTACTCTGCTCCGATGCCGAGCGATCTGACATTGTTTGGATCGCTCGGCATTGTGCTTCGCTCAGAAGTTGTGGGTGAGCTTACCTGCATCTTTCAGCAGTAACCGAATCACGTCCTTGCTGCTGTAGCGAAATTTATATCCCACTTCTTTCGTCAACCGTGCGGGAGTAATAATCCACGGGTAGCGGATGAAATACCACAGGGATGCAGGAAATCGAAAGATCGGTAGTCGCAATCCCCACCAGCATGTCGTGAATGCGCGACAAACCCAAAACGGGATGGGCAACGCGAGCCGGCCACGCATTCGGGCAAGGTCCTGCATTGTGAACCAGTCGGCCGGCGCGACATTGAAGGGACCTGTCGCATTCGCCTTCAAAATCTCAAGGGATGCTTCCGCCACATCGTCCAGATGCACGAATTGCATGGGCGGATTGTCACCCCCTGGAAGCGGAAGCATGGGCGTCGTCGTGAACAGCGCGGTCATGAAATTGCACATGCCAGGGCCATAGATCATGCAGGGTCGCGTCCAACTCACCTTCGTTTGCAGCTGTGTTGCGGAAAAATCCAGCAGCATCGTTTCGACCTGAAACTTATCGTGCGCATAACAATACTCGGTCCGCGTTCGCAGCGGATGTTCTTCCGTCAATGGAATACAATTATCGGGCCAAGCTCCGTACGCTGTGGCGCTTGAAGAGACCAACAGTCGTGCCGGTCGCACCTCGTTGACAGCGGCCAACAAATTCCGAGTCCCATTCACATTGATCTGGTGCATTCGAACTTCATCGCGCATCGGATTGACGACGAAAGCAAGGTGGATCACGGTGTCGGGACGAAATTCGGCAATTACGTCCTTGAGCCGCGAGCTCGTGATATCACATGTTTCAAACAGATCTGGCGGATTCGTTTTTGCCGCAACGACATCCAACCCTAGAATCAGAGCCGCTGGGAACTCACCACGAATCGCAGCGATCATTGCGCGGCCATAAAAGCCGGAACTACCAGTGATGACAATTCGTTCCATGGCTGTATTTTATCAGATTTAGTGCGGCAGGGTGGACAGAATTGCCAGTCGCCCGCGCGTCCAAGTTACAGGCGGGCTTTATGTGATCCCCCGTGTGGGGAAAAACGGAAAGGAGCCGGATTCGCAAAAATTCGGCGGTGTGCCTTATTCCTCGCCGAAGTCCGCCGAATCCGGCGACACCAAAGTCTCTCAAGCAAACCCGGGGAGAGTATAGTGCTAAACCATGTTGATCACGACCACGCGATGCGGATGATCTGGAATCCTCAAGCAACTTTAAAAAAAAAACAGCTTGGACTTGAGTCCTACGGCATTGAACCGCCAAATAGCCATAGCTTGGGCGATTCTCGGCACGTTTTTTTTCACAGAAACACTGGCCAGACGAACCCGAGGCTCTAAAAACGTTCACGGAGCATCATCGTTTTATGAGACTACCACATGCGGATCGCCATCATAGGATCAGGAATTGCGGGGCTTGTCGCCGCGCGTCAGCTGTCCGCCGCACACGAGCTGACCGTCTATGAAGCCCATAATTATGCCGGTGGCCACACAAACACCGTGTCGGTCAACCTCGCCGGCGAATTCCATGCGATAGATACTGGTTTCATTGTCTTTAACGACCGAACGTATCCGAATTTCTGCCGTTTGCTCGAGGAACTTCGGGTGGAATCAGTGCCCACATCCATGAGTTTCAGTGTTCGTGCTGACGAGGACAACCTTGAGTACAGCGGAACCGGACTGGCTGGCATGTTCGTGCAGAAACGAAACCTGTTACGGCCCGGATTTTATCGCATGATTCGCGATATCTTGCGATTCAACCGCGAAGCACTGGACCAGACGGATGATTCTGAAGATGAAAAGACCGTCGGAGATTTTCTTACGCAAAACGGTTATTCCCCGCAGTTCGCTAGACACTATCTGCTGCCGATGGGTGCCGCAATCTGGTCTTGCCCGACAAGCACCTTTGAAAACTTTCCTATCCGGTTTATCTGCGATTTCTATCGCAATCACGGCTTGCTCAGTCTGAAAAATAGACCAACATGGAGAGTGATCAAGGGCGGTTCAAAAAATTATGTGCAGGCATTGACGCAGCCATTTTTGGATCGCATTCTACTCAGCACGCCCGTGCAGTCGGTTGTGCGGGGGCCGGAATCTGTGGCAGTGGCAACGAAGCTTGGCGTGAATCACTATGACGAAGTGATTTTTGCGTGCCACAGCGATCAGGCGCTTTCAATTCTGGGGGAACAAGCCTCCGGAGTTGAAAAGTGCGTTTTGGGAGCGATACCCTATGAGCCGAACACCGCCGTGCTGCACACAGATACTTCTTTATTGCCGCGCCGAAGATCAGCTTGGGCTAGTTGGAACTACCACATTCCGGCGGGCACTTCAGATCATGCCACGCTGACCTACAACATGAACATCCTGCAGCACATTGAGTCCCGGCATACATTCTGCGTGACCCTGAACGAAGACCTCGCGATTGCTCCGGAAAAGATAATTGCGAAATTTCGTTATAGTCATCCGATCTTCACAACTCAACGCAAGTCGGCCCAGCAGCGGCATGGCGAGTTGATTCGAAACAATCGCCTGTCGTTCTGTGGAGCATACTGGGGCAATGGATTTCATGAAGACGGAGTCAACAGTGGCCTCGCCGTGGCCTCCGCCTTTGAAGAGACGTCTCTGAGGCTGCAGTCAGGAGATCCTGCGCATGCATAGTTGCCTCTACGAAGGAATTGTGCGACATCGCAGGGTCGGTCCGCCTCCGCATGAATTTCGCCATTCACTCTTCATGCTTTATTTAGATCTTGCTGAAATTGACGAGGTGTTTCGCAACCGCTGGTTGTGGTCATCGAGCAGGTTTGCGATTGCCCGTTTTTGCCGCGAAGATCATGTAGGGCCAGCCTCGGAACCACTCGACCAGAGCGTCAGAAATCTGGTGCAGATCCGTGCGGGATTCCGTCCATCCGGTGCAGTCCGGCTGCTAACGCACCTGCGGTATTTCGGCTATTTAATGAATCCTGTCAGCTTCTTTTTTTGCTACGACAGTTCCGGGCAAACAGTAGAAGCGGTAGTCGCTGAAGTGCATAACACGCCGTGGGGAGAACGACATTGTTATGTGATCGACGCACGAGACGAGTTGGGTAAGGAGAATTCGAGCACGGGTGTAGGCGAGGTCGCTAGGACAGACACCGGTCGTCTAATCCGCGCTCAGCATCAGAAGGAGTTTCACGTTTCTCCTTTCATGCAGATGGATTTTATTTACCACTGGCGAATCACGTCACCAGCAGCAAAACTGGCCATTCAGATTCAGAACCGTCGTGATGACTCGATCGCTTTTTCTGCCAGTATGGCTCTGAAACGGAGCCCCGTCACGTCGCGAAGCTTGGCCCGCGTCCTGTGCCGATATCCCATCATGACCATGCAAGTGACAGCCGGTATTTATTGGCAAGCACTGCGGCTTTGGCAGAAGGGTGTCCCGTTTTGTCCGCATCCCGGAAAACGCCCGGATCAGGATGCTGCAACGGTGGATGGCCAACCGCAGAAGGGTGTTCACCCGTTTGAAGAACGCAGGCTCAGCGAGCCTCGTGATGAAGATTGTGCACTTCAACATGTTCGTGGCCACGCTACGCAAGGAATTGAAGAATGAGTTCTGTGACTGTCACATCCAGCCAGCAAGTCATCAGTGACGCGGAGCAACCCGACGGATCAGCAGGCGTCAGTGCCACATGCGGCAAGCAGTTGTCGCTGTTCAGCAGGTTCTGTCAAAGGCTCGTTCATGGAAGGTTGAGTACGCTAAAAAATGGACAGATTTGCCTGCATGATCAGACAGGAAGATTCGTCCTAGGAGAGAACACCCTAGGTGATCTGAAAGCCACAATATCGATAAGAAATCCACGTTTCTACCGACGACTGGTGACAGGCAGAGACCTTGGATTGGCAGAAGCCTATCTGGATGGTGACTTTGACTGTGACGACCTTACGAGTCTGTTCCGCATCTTCTGTCGCAACTTGGAATGGCATAACACTTTCGGAAAAACGCTGGAATGGGCAACAATCGGTGCAGCGCGGATGGGATACTGGTTAGCGCGGAACACGCGTTCCGGGAGCCGTCGTAACATCGGGGCACACTACGATCTGGGGAATGAGTTCTTCCAGTTATTTCTTGATCCCAGCATGATGTATTCGTCGGCCATCTTTGAGGACCCAAGCATGTCGCTGGTGGATGCTCAGACTGCCCGCTTGGACGAAACATGTCGCCGGTTGCAACTTAAGGCGTCGGACCACCTGCTGGAGATCGGAACAGGATGGGGAGGTTTCGCCATCCACGCAGCGAAGAATTTCGGGTGTCGTGTGACGACGACGACGATCTCCGAAAACCAGTTTCGAGATGCTCAGCAGCGCGTGGCATCGGCGGGACTCAGTGATCGTGTCACCGTCTTGCAGTTAGACTACCGCGATCTGACAGGGACATTTGACAAGCTGGTCTCGCTGGAAATGATCGAGGCTGTCGGGCCGCAGTTCTATGATCAGTATTTTGCGACGTGTGCGCGACTGTTGAAAGCGAATGGCCGGATGTTGCTGCAGGCCATTGTCATCCCGGAGCAGCGTTATCCCGAATATCTGAAGTCGGTGGACTTCATTCAGAAGTACATATTTCCTGGCGGCAGTCTTCCGTCTGTGACAGCGATGCAGAATTCTATCACGAGAAATTCCAGCCTGCGGCTCTTGAGCATAGATGATTTTGCGGAAGGATACGCCCGAACTCTGCGAGAATGGCGGCGCAATTTTCTGCTACGTCTGGACGATGTTCGGCAGTTGGGTTACTCGGAACGATTTATTCGGATGTGGGACTACTATCTGACGTATTGCGAAGGGGCTTTCGAAGAGAAAGCGGTCGGAGTTGTCCAAGCCGTCTGGGGTCGCTGAGAATAAGCGGAACTTGGCGCGGCAAAGTGTCGCTTGCGGGGCGGGGATGTTTTGTCTTTCAAAGAACGGAGTGTCGCGATGCTGATTCACCTGTTTGGCTCCGCAATGCATGCCGCGGAAAACGGGATTCTGCCGGACAAGGTCTGCCGCGCAGGGATTCGCAAACTCTTGGGTCGCCGCTTGCAGGAACTGGAAGCTGGTGGCGTTGAGACGCAGCATAACCGATTTCGCAGCTTTCTGAAGGACTGCCATGAAAGTCCTGTTGCTGTGGTCCCGCAGCTTGCCAATGAGCAGCATTACGAACTGCCGGCAGCATTTTTTCGTACCGTTCTGGGCAGACGTCTGAAATACAGTTGCTGCGAATGGAACGATGATACCGTGAGCCTTGATCAGGCCGAAGAAGCTGCGCTCGCCACAACCTGCAAGCGAGCTCAGATTGAAGACGGCATGACAATTCTGGAGCTTGGGTGTGGGTGGGGGTCACTGTCGTTGTGGATGGCCGAACGTTACCCGGCCAGTCAGATCTTGGCAGTGTCGAATTCTCGATCGCAGAGACAATTCATTCACGGCCGCGCGACAGAAATGGGGCTGACGAATCTAACCATCGTCACGGCGGATATCAATAGCTTTCAAACGTTACAGACATTTGATCGCGTGGTTTCTGTTGAAATGTTCGAACACATGCGAAATCATCGGGAACTCCTCAGACGCATTTCAACATGGCTGAACCCGCAGGGAAAATTATTCGTGCATATTTTCTGTCATCGGCTGCATGCGTATTTATTTGAGACCGACGGCAACAGCGACTGGATGGCGAAACACTTCTTTAGTGGCGGCATGATGCCCAGCGAATCGTTGCTGGCTCACTGTCAGCAGCACCTTGAACTGCGCGATAGCTGGCGTTGGGACGGGAGGCACTACGAGCGAACTTGCAACGAATGGCTGAAACGGCAGGATGCAAACACGGAGCAGCTGAAACACCTATTCCGTGAAACCTATGGTCCGAGACAAGCCGTCGTCTGGCTGAATCGCTGGCGGATGTTTTTCATGGCCTGTGCCGAATTGTTTGGATTCAACAATGGAAGCGAGTGGTGGGTTTCGCACTACCTCTTTGAACGCCGTGCTCTATGACAAATCCGCTCGTGATGAATGCCGGGATTGTGACTATCCTGATGCTGACCATCTGGATCGGCAGTATTCGTTGTCGCAATGCCAGCATCGTTGATGCATTCTGGGGATTGGGCTTTGTGCTGGTTGTGTGGACGACTTTCCTGATGACAAATCCCCAGCAGCGCTCACTTGTGCTACCCGTGCTGACCACAATTTGGGGAGTGCGTCTCAGTCTTTTCCTGGCATGGCGAAACTGGGGACTGCCGGAAGACTTTCGATATAGGTCGATGAGAGACAAACACGGCCCGCGGTTCTGGTTGGTCAGTCTGCTGACTGTGTTCGTGCTTCAAGGGCTGGTGATGTGGATTGTTTCGCTGCCTTTGCAGACGTCCAGATCGCTGGAGGCAGGAAATATCGGACTGCTTGGGAGCGGTGTGCTTCTCTGGCTGATCGGCATCGTGTTCGAAGCTGTTGGGGACTGGGAACTGGCCAAATTTCGCAGCATAGCCGCTCATAAAGGATCCGTACTGGATCGTGGTCTTTGGCGCTACACGCGGCATCCCAATTACTTTGGCGATTTCTGTGCGTGGTGGGGATTGTTTATCGTATCTCGGCAGCACGGAGCGCCGGTGTGGTCGGTGGTGGGACCGCTGGTGATGTCCATCCTGCTGCTGAAATTTTCGGGGGTTGCGTTGCTCGAAAAAAGCCTGAAGAAAGCCAAACCCGACTATGCCGCATACGTCGCCAGCACGAACGCCTTCTTTCCATGGCTGCCGCGAAAGCACAAGTAATGCCGCGCGGCAGGGTAACTTACGACTCCTGAAAACAGACGTAGCTTACTCGTCGCAACGCTGAATTCAGGAAACAGTGCCCCGACCACATCACCCAGTTTTTTTCCGTGCCATTCGCTGTCGAGTGAGGTTACACGGGAGCGCTGGCTTCCTGATAGGCAGGGAGCAGGCCGCGGCGTTTCAAATCCTGTTCTTTGGACACAACCTTGATCATGTGCATGATCAGCAGCATGCCGACAATTCCACACAGGAGCAGCAACGGGGCTTCGTAACAGAGCTGACCATCGGGATACCGGGAAAGGAACACCCCGTCAGTGTTGAATTGATGTGGTTCAGTGGAATAAAACGTCGCGAGCGCATTGTTGCAGAAATGAAATGCCATCGCAGGGAACAAACTTCGGCTATAAATTGCCAGAAGCCCAAGTACCAGACCCAGCAGCGCCGCATTGAATGCCTGTTGCGGAATCATGTGAATAATGCCAAACATGATGCTAGAAATCCCGACGGCAATTGCGAGGCGACCTCCACGCGCAAGCCCACTGAGAATAAATCCGCGAAACGCGAGTTCTTCGCAGATCGCCGGCGTTACGGCAAACACGAGCAGCAGCAACCATGTCGGACGTTCGCCGGTCTTCATCAGTTCCATGACATGCCGAGCCGATTCAGGGAGCTCAGGAAACACTTGGTACTCAACCAGAAATCGACTGAGCTCCATGCTCAATGGATGCGCAATAACCGCGAGGCCAACACCGACGCCCATCGCGGTCAGCGATGGCATCCGCAGGCGAAACGTGGCCCGCAGACTTGTCGTAAGTAGCAACCCCATGAAGAGGGCGGGACAAGCGATCATGGTTAGTTGTTGGACGACGATCAAACGCAGCATGCTGCTGCCAGGATCAGGTACGTTCAAGTCGGTCGCCATGTATTTCATCGCGACGAACTGTAGCATGAGGATCAGAATGAAGCAGAAAACCGCTTCCGGAAATACAGGCACGGCGTCTTTTGTGCGGAGCATCTGACGGAACCACAATCGGAGGTCAAATTTTTCAGCCTCTCGGAACAAGACGTCTTCACTGTTATAGAGTTCAATCGCCCACCAAAGTGACAACATGCTGTAGCCAATGCTTGAAATTAAAACAGGGACGGCATACACGACCAGATTTCCGGAACCGGGCGCGTTCAGCAGCAAACCCTTCAGGAGTAATGTCACATTCACCACCGGAATGACGCTGTACAGCGGTGTGATTTCGACAGATGGTGACAGGCAGAACATGGTAAGTCCCATCACGACCATCAGCAGGGGCGTCAGGTAGTATTGACCCTCCTTCGTGGATCGAGCAAACGTCGCCAAGGCGAGACATAGGGAACTAAACAGAGCGGACAGCGGCAGCAGGAGAATGATCATCCACATGAGCGGCCCGAATCCGGGAAATTCCAAGCTGATCGTATCGGCAATTCCACGCCCGATACCAGATGCCATTTGTTGTCCGGTGAGTCCCATGCTGCAGAGATTCAGCACGGCTGTCGCGACACTAAACAACATGATGGTCAGGAACTTGCCTAGGACCAGTTCGATCCGCCGCGCCGGACTAATCAGCAGTGTTTCCATCGTGCCACGTTCTTTTTCACCGGCACCGAGGTCGATCGCTGGATAGAACGCTCCTGTCAGGGACATGATGACCAGCAACGCCGGAAACATTTTGCTCCACACGCTGGCAGCGACTTGTTCTTCGCGAGCGACTTCGACATAGCTTAACCGAGCGGGATGTTCCAGTTCCACAGGCAACGAAGCATTGTCAAAGCAATGTCGGCGAATGGCATCTTCCCAGTTAGTGAGTGCCTTTTGAACTCGCGCAAACGCGACGCTGGACTTGTCATCTGCGCTGTTGCGGACGACCATAATCGCCGGTACGCTGACAATGTGCGTGTCGCTGGTTTTGGTACCTTCCGAGCGTGCCTTAATCTGGTCCTGCATGGATAGCATGGCTGCGCGGTAACCTTTCGGCACGAGCACCAGCACTTGAAATCCGCTCTCGCCGAATTCTGCGCTGACAAGATCCTGCAGAGCGCTGCGTTGCTCTTGGATAGCCATCCTGTCTGTGACAGAGTCCTCAGTTGCTTCTGAAGGAATGCTCAGAGACTGAAGCGTCGCAATCTTTTCGGCAAGACCGTGGGCTTCCACCAGAAGTTCCGCGTCGGTCTTTTCACCATGCCGCGGGGGATGGTCAGCACCCGAACTGGATTCGATGTCGGCCGCGAGAGTCGCCTCGTCGGTGTCCCCGGCGAGGGTCCCCGCATTCGTTCGTGCGGCAAGAATACGCAGCCGGGACGGTTCGTCTTGACCGTTTTCGTACCAGTCCGAGTGAATGCTGTTACCGTCTAGCAGTGCCGGTTTTTCCGGCAAGTCGTCAGCGTTGAGCACGACGACGACGCGCTTTTGTTCACTGAACGTCAGCATCATCTGGACGACGCCCAGTCCCAGCATCGGATAGAGCAAAACGGGCAACACTGTGATCATGAACAGTGTGCGTCGGTCCCGCAACTGATCACGCACCTCACGCATGAAGATCAGTCTGACGTTTTTCCAGCTCACGGCTGCACCTCTGAACCCGCGTGCTTCCGCTCTTCCGCAACTTCGTCTTCGCGGCGTTGCACCAGATCGAAGAACAACTCTTCCACGTCTGATTGCTGATAACGATCGGCCAACTCAGGTAGTGTGCCTTCGGCCAGAATTTTACCGCAGTGAATCACGGCAATCCGATCGCATAACTTTTCGACTTCACGCATGATGTGTGTGGAAAAAATGATGCACTTTCCCTGATCGCGCAGGGCTGCGACTGCTTTTAGCACCGCACGGGCGACGAGCACATCCAAGCCGGACGTGGGTTCATCAAAAATGATCACCGGAGGATCATGGACGATCGTGCGCGCGATCGAGACCTTTTGTTTCATGCCGGTCGACATCTTCCCGCCGAGTCGATCACGAATTTCATGCATTTGCAGAATGTCGAAAATCTCGTCGATTCGCACCTGCAGTTTGTCTTCGGGAATGCCATACAAGCGACCGTAGTATTCGACCATTTCCCGAGCCGTCATCCGGTCGTAAATTCCCGTATTGCACGACATGAACCCAATCCGCCCACGAACACCCTCCGGATTCTGCACCACATTGATGCCATCGACTTCGGCCACGCCGCGCGTGGGACGCAGGACCGTGCTGAGGATTCGCAGGCAGGTCGTTTTTCCAGCACCGTTCGGGCCTAGCAGCCCATAGATTTCGCCGGCTTTGACTTGAAACGACACGTTGTCGAGCGCGCGGAAAACTCCAGCACGCGGGTCGGAGAATTCTTTGTAGAGTTCCTGAACTCGGATCATGAATTCGGCCGCAGGCTGAATGAAAAGTTTTGTGGGCGCGCTACGCGCCGTGTTTCACTGCGATCCCTGTAGCTTGGACATTCATGTCCGAGTCTCGGCCAAAGTGTGTTCAAAGGCGCAAGACTCTTCAACAAAGCTCATCTACTCCCTGACACCGTACTCAACCACCCGACGGACATGAATGTCCATCCTCCGGTCGAATTGTTTGTCAGCATCGCATGCTATCAGCTTACCACATTTGGCGGGCGGTGACGGACCCTGTCAGTGATGTCCCGAATGTTTTCGACTGTAGAATCGTCAGAGCCGGCGCCAACTGCTGTGGCTGGTATTCAGCGGCCCGATCGATGCAATCGTAAAACACGTTGCGCTGGCGAGGAATGTAACCAACGTTCTCAATGCAGCGGCGAATGCAATCCACCGTCAGGTGGTGAACGGTGCCTGCTGGCGATTCCACGTTCTCCTCAATCATCAGGCTGTCCATGTCATTCGTGGCAAAGAGCAATGCCATTTTTCACCCTGCGTCACCCGCGACGACTGGATATTCGACTCGTTGTCGAGTCTAAACGCACGGGAATCCCAGACTGGTCCTGGCATCCGGTCAGGTCGATAATCCGAATTGGTTTGATGACGGAATCACCTGCCGCAATGCCATGGAATCAAGAGTGATACTGGCCGGGCTGAAGAGTGCTGCGTAAACAGTGCGATGAATATCTTCGGAGAGCAATTGCACACTTCCGTCAGCAAAAGCC
Organism: Planctomycetota bacterium; assembly: GCA_003670925.1. Classification (GTDB taxonomy): domain Bacteria; phylum Planctomycetota; class Planctomycetia; order Planctomycetales; family Planctomycetaceae; genus SXXK01. Next base: position 63,102 of record QWQG01000126.1, read on the forward strand.
ACGTTGACTCCACCTGGATGATTGCTCGAGGCATACGGGGACTAGCCTTCAGGCCACGAACGTCTGGCATTGATTTTCCATGGTCCGGCGTTCGCCCGCTGATAATCGACCTCCGTGCCTTTGACGGTTTGGTTTCATAACGGAAACTCCGACGGATGCTTTGATATGTAGGTTGGACATTCTTGTCCGACAGCGATTTGACGGGCGAGAATTCCCATCCTGCATTTGGTCACAAGCTAACGATTCAATCTCATGTTCGGGTACAGTTGAGAGAACTCTGCTGCTGCCTCATCGGTGACCTGCGTCTTCCAGACCGAAAGAGACTCCAGCTTTGAAATCTGACCCAAAGCCTTAAAACCGACGTCCGTGATGTGGGTCTGATCAAGGCTGAGCTTTCTCAAGGTAGACATCTTTGCCAGTTTCGAACACCCGCTGTCCGAAATACGTGTCCGAAAGAGTGACAGCTGTTCGAGTGACTTCAGCCTGCCTAACTCGCCGAGATTCTTGTCCGTGACGGTCGTCCTGTCCAGACGCAATACTTCCAGGCCGGGGAACTGTTTCACGATCATCGGGACAGCCTCATCGGTAATCAGAGTTCGCGTGAGTGACAAATCGTTCAGCTTCGGCATCGGCCCCAGTGACTGCAGAGCCGCATCCGTGACGGGGCTATTGTCCAGGAAGTATGTGAAATGTCCGTCGGACCATGTCCATTTGCCATCCCCTTCAGGGACAGAAAAACTGTGTCCCTTCAACTGGCAGACGCTGATTGCAGACCATCCGGGCTGAGGACCACGCAAACCATCGCGGCTCAACGTTTGCCGTTTCCTGTTGACGAAGGGAGCAGGCAGAGCGGACGAATTCTCAGCCGTCTAGTATCAGCCAGAGCGCAGGAGGCGGTCGATCTCGGAACGCGTCTGGAGCCGTGGATTGACGACTATCTCATCGCCAACCTGCACAATCTGAAACAAACGCTTCACGAACCAGTCCGCCGTGAGGTGGCGCTCGTCAACGACAGTCCCTGGGAAGGAAATCTCCGGTCCCCGGCTTTGTGTTTTGGAACGGGAAC